>DASYBO010000164.1:0-22886 GCA_036500685.1 Pseudonocardiaceae bacterium
GCCATCGGGGCGTTGTCGCCCTTGCGTGGCATCGTCTTGGTGATCCGCGTGTAGCCACCCTCGCGGGCCGCGAACAGCGGGCCGATCTCGGTCAGCAGGCGGTGCACCACGTCCTTGTCCCGGATCACCTTCTGGATCTCGCGGCGGTTGTGCAGGTCACCCCGCTTCGCCTTGGTGATCAGGCGCTCGGCGTACGGCCGCAACCGCTTGGCCTTGGCCTCAGTGGTGGTGATCTTGCCGTAGGTGAACAGCGAGGTGGCCAGGTTGGCCAAGATCAACCGCTGATGAGACGGCGACCCGCCGAGGCGGGGACCCTTGGTCGGGGCAGGCATCTTGCACTCCTTCGATACGGGCGTGAGTGGCGAGTGGCGCTACCGCAACACTCGCCACCCACGGGTAGCCACCGGGCTACAGCTGCTCGGTTTCGGCGTAGTCCTGGCCGTCGTCGCCGAGGTGGTCCGGGTCGAAACCCTCGCTGTCGTAGTCCACAGCGGCCACCGACGGGTCGAAGCCAGGGGGGCTGTCCTTCAGTGCGAGACCCAGCCCGACCAGCTTCATCTTGACCTCGTCGATCGACTTGGCCCCGAAGTTGCGGATGTCGAGCAGGTCGGCCTCGCTGCGCCCCACAAGCTCGCCGACGGTGTGGATGCCCTCGCGCTTGAGGCAGTTGTAGGAACGGACCGTGAGGTCCAGCTCCTCGATCGGCATCGCGAAGGCCGCGATGGTGTCGGCCTCCTGCGGCGACGGGCCGATCTCGATGCCTTCGGCGTCGACGTTGAGCTCGCGCGCCAGGCCGAACAGCTCGACCAGGGTCTTGCCGGCCGAGGCCAGCGCGTCGCGCGGGGTCATGGACGGCTTGGTCTCGACGTCCAGCACCAGCTTGTCGAAGTCCGTGCGCTGCTCGACCCGGGTCGCCTCGACCTTGTAGGTCACCTTCAGCACCGGCGAGTAGATGGAGTCGACCGGGATCCGGCCGATCTCCGCGCCGCTGACCTTGTTCTGCACGGCCGGGACGTAGCCTCGGCCGCGCTCGACCACCAGCTCGACCTCGAGCTTGCCCTTGTCGTTCAGGGTGGCGATGTGCAGGTCAGGGTTGTGCACGGTGACGCCGGCCGGCGGCACGATGTCGCCCGCGGTGACGGAGCCGGGGCCCTGCTTGCGCAGGTACATGGTGACCGGCTCGTCCTCCTCGGAGCTGATCACCAGCTCCTTGAGGTTCAGGATGATGTCGGTGACGTCTTCCTTCACCCCGGGCACGGTGGTGAACTCGTGCAGCACACCGTCGATACGGATGCTGGTCACCGCCGACCCCGGAATGGACGACAGCAACGTCCGCCGCAGCGAGTTGCCGAGCGTGTAACCGAATCCGGGCTCCAGCGGCTCGATGATGAACCGGGACCGGGTCTCGCCGATACCTTCCTCGGCAAGACTGGGGCGCTGTGAAATCAGCACGTACTTTTCCTCTCATCCCACGACGCCCACTATTTGACGCCGTGTACAAACAGCGCTCCGCGCACCCTTAAGCGCGAACCACATCCCCGAAGGCCCGAACCGCCTTGCGCGTCAGCGCACCGCGGCGGCGAAGCTTCGCCGCGGAAAGAAAGGCAGCCCGGCGAAGCCGGTCCGCGCCCTCGGGGGTCGTCGGGGGGCCGGAGCCCCCCGACTGCTACTTGGAGTAGAGCTCGACGATCAGTTGCTCGGTGACCTGGGTGTCGATCTGTGCCCGCTCCGGCAGTTGGTGGATCAGGATGCGCAGCGTGCTGGGCACCACCTGCATCCAGGCCGGGATCGGGCGGTCGCCCTGAGTCTCCTTGGCGATGATGAACGGGTCCGTCTTCATCGACTTGGGCCGCACGTCGATGATGTCGTACTGGGCGACCCGGTAGCTGGGGATGTCCACGTTATGGCCGTTGACCATGAAGTGCCCGTGGTTGACCAGCTGGCGGGACATCCGCCGGGTACGGGCCAGGCCGGCCCGGTACACGACATTGTCCAGCCGCGACTCGAGGATCTGCAGCAGCGTGTCGCCGGTCTTGCCCTCCCGGCGGCTGGCCTCGGCGTAGTAGCGGCGGAACTGCTTCTCCAGCACCCCGTAGGCGAAGCGGGCCTTCTGCTTCTCCTGGGTCTGGAGCAGGTACTCCGTCTCCTTGATCCGGATCCGGCCGTGCTGGCCGGGCGGGTAGGGACGGCGCTCGAATGCCTGGTCGCCGCCGACGAGGTCGACCTTGAGCCGGCGGGACTTGCGGGTCATGGGGCCGGTGTAACGAGCCATGTCTGTTCTCCTCCCCTAGACCCTGCGCCGCTTGGGCGGACGGCAGCCGTTGTGCGGCTGCGGGGTGATGTCGGAAATGGTGCCGACCTCGAGGCCGGCGGCCTGCAGCGAACGGATCGCGGTCTCCCGGCCGGAGCCGGGGCCCTTGACGAACACGTCCACCTTGCGCATGCCGTGCTCCTGCGCCTTGCGGGCCGCGCTCTCGGCGGCCATCTGCGCGGCGAACGGCGTCGACTTGCGGGAGCCCTTGAACCCCACGTGCCCGGCCGAGGCCCAGGCGATCACGGCGCCCTGCGGGTCGCAGATCGAGACGATCGTGTTGTTGAAGGTGCTCTTGATGTGCGCGTGGCCGTGCGCGATGTTCTTCTTTTCCTTGCGCCGAACCTTCTTGGGGCCGGCGCCGGCGCGAGTACGGGGCGGCATTACTTCTTACCTGCCTTCTTCTTGCCGGCCACGGTCTTCTTCGGACCCTTGCGGCTGCGAGCGTTGGTCTTGGTCCGCTGACCGTGCACGGGCAGGCCGCGGCGGTGCCGGATGCCCTGGTAACAGCCGATCTCGATCTTGCGGCGAATGTCCGCCTGGACCTCGCGGCGCAGATCACCTTCGGTCTGGTAGCTCTCCTGGATGAAGTCGCGCAGCTTGGCCAGGTCCTCGTCGGACAGGTCCCGCGAGCGCAGGTCCGGGTCGACGCCGGTATTGGCGAGGATTTCCTTGGAACGGCTACGGCCGATGCCGTAGATGTAGGTCAGCGCGATCTCCATCCGCTTTTCGCGGGGGAGGTCGACGCCAGAGAGTCGTGCCATACGGCTGTGCGTCTCCTGTCGTGTTCGTCCAGGTGTACTTCCCGACCGTCCCGGTGAGTGCGATGGTCGCACCGGGCCCCGGCCTGGATTCCGGGGGCGAGCACGCTCCGCGTGAGCGGCAGGCTCGGGAAGGGCTTCTTGCTGTGGCTGGTGCCGGTGCTCAGCCCTGGCGCTGCTTGTGGCGCAGGTTGTCGCAGATCACCATGACCCGCCCATGCCGGCGGATCACCTTGCACTTGTCACAGATCTTCTTGACGCTCGGTTGGACCTTCACGTCCCTGAGTTCTCCGTCGTTCTCGAGGTGGTCATCACTTGTAGCGGTAGACGATGCGGCCGCGGGTCAGGTCGTACGGCGACAGCTCGACGACGACCCTGTCTTCCGGCAGGATGCGAATGTAGTGCTGGCGCATCTTGCCGCTGATGTGTGCGAGCACCCGGTGGCCGTTCTCCAGCTCCACGCGAAACATCGCGTTCGGCAGCGGCTCGACCACCCGGCCCTCGACCTCGAGCGCCCCGTCTTTCTTGGCCATGTCCTCCGCGATTCGTGACTAGCTTGTCGGTCGTGGGCACGCGTGCGCACCGGGACCGGAAGTGCGAGGAGGCACGACGGAACCAGCGCATACGACCGCGCCGTCCCTCCAGTGTACGTGCCCTTGCGGACGACCATCAAACCGGGTAATGGGCTGTACTTCAGGGCCTGTTTTCGCGCGGGAACTTCCAGTCGGGGACCCTTCGGGCCCGCCTCCGCAAGTTCGGGCCTCCGGCCAAGAGAGCGCGCTTGTGCTCACCCTGGGGTGCCGCCACCAGGGTTCGCGCCTTGGTCGCGGACATTCACAGCACCGGCCTTCGCCGGAACTCCTCCGGAGCCTCGCGGGGGCGACTCGCCTTGTTGGCCGCTGCCTCGTGAGTGCGTAGTGCCCTCAGAGGGGCACTACGCACTCACGAGGGCTGGGTCAGAGCGCTTTGAGCTCTTCGATCACGTGCTCGACGGACTCCTTGGCGTCACCGAACAGCAGCGCCGTCTTCTCGTCGTAGAACAGCGGGTTGTCGATGCCAGCGAAACCGGTGCTCATCGAGCGCTTGAGCACGATGATGTGCCTGGCCTGGTCGACGTTGAGGATCGGCATGCCATGGATTGGCGAGTTCGGGTCGTTGCGCGCGGACGGGTTGGTCACGTCGTTCGCCCCGATGACCAGCGCGACGTCGGTGCGCCCGAAGTCGTCGTTGATGTCCTCCATCTCCTTGAGCTGCTCGTAGGGCACCTCGGCCTCGGCGAGCAGCACGTTCATGTGCCCCGGCATCCGGCCGGCCACCGGGTGGATGGCGTACTGCACCTCGACGCCCTTCTTCTCCAGCAGCCTGGCCATGTCCTTCACCGCGTGCTGCGCCTGGGCGACCGCCATGCCGTAGCCAGGCACCACGACGACCAGCTCGGCGTAGGCCATCTGGATCGCCGCGTCGGACGCGGTGGTCGACTGGACCGTCTTGTCCTCGTCGTCGCCGCTCGCCGCAGCCGCCGCGCCGCCGCCGAACCCGCCGGCCACGATGGAAGGGATGGACCGGTTCATCGCCTTGGCCATCTGGTCGGTCAGGATCGAGCCGGAGGCACCCACGATCATGCCCGCCACGATCATTGCGGTGTTGCCGAGCGCCAGACCGGTGGCCGCCGCGCTCAAGCCGGTGAACGCGTTGAGCAGCGAGATCACCACCGGCATGTCGGCCCCGCCGATCGGCATGACCACCATGACACCGAGCACGGCGGCCAGCAGCAGGATGCCGATGATCAGCAGCTCGGAGCTGCCGCCGAGGCCGACGAGCACCGCCAGCGCGATCGCGGCCACCAGCAGCAGGCCGTTGAGCACGATCTGCGCCTTGCCGAGGCTGAGCGACTTGTCGAGGCCCTTGATGCCCTGCAGCTTCGCGAACGCGATCAGCGAACCCCAGAAGGAGATCGAGCCGATGATCACCGAGAACAGCGAAGCGACGACGAAGTAGCCCGGGTGGTGGGCGTATCCGGGGTCGTCGCGGAACTCCACCCAGGCGACCAGCGCCACCGCGCCACCGCCGACGCCGTTGAACAGCGCCACCATCTGCGGCATCGCGGTCATCTTGACCTGGCGCGCCGACGGCACACCGACCAGCGCGCCGATCAGGATGCCGAGCGCGATCAGGATCCAGTTCGACACGCCGGGAAGCAGCAGCGTGGCCACCAGGGCGATGCCCATGCCGACCGCGGCGATCAAGTTGCCGCGCACCGCGGTCTTCGGCCCGGTCAAGCCCATCAGGCCGTAGATGAACATTCCGAACGCGACGATGTAGAGCACCGTCACCAGGGTGATCACTGCTTGTCCTCCTCGGCCTGACGCTGGGGCTTGCGCGGCCCACCCTTGAACATGCCAAGCATCCGGTCGGTGACCAGGAAGCCGCCCACCACGTTGATGGTGCCGAACGCGATGGCGATGACCAGCAGGATCTTGCTCAGCACGTCCAGGCGGGTGCCGTCAACGCCGAGCACCACGATGCCGCCGAGCAGCACGATCCCGTGGATCGCGTTGGTGCCGGACATCAACGGCGTGTGCAGCGTGTTGGGTACCTTGGAGATCACCGCGAAACCGACGAACCCGGCCAACACCAGGATCGCCAGGTTGGACAACAGACTCGCTTCCATCAGCTCACTTCCCCGTTCCGCGCCGCGCCGTCCGCGCCGTGGTCCGACTCGCCCTCCGAGTCGCTTCCCGAGTCACCGCTTCCCGAGTCGCCGCTTCCCGAGTCGGAGCCACTCTCCGAGTCGGAGTTCGAGCCACTGTCCGCCCCGGCGCCCGACTTGGCGCCCGAAGGCTTGCCGGCCACACAGGACTCGTCGAGCACCTTGTCCGAGTAGTCCGGCGCCAGCCGGCCCTCGTCGTCGAGCATCAACTCGATGAGCGCGGCAAGGTTGCGCGAGTACAGCTCGCTGGCGTGCTCGGGCATGCTCGCCGGCAGGTTCAGCGGCGAGGCGATCGTGACGTCGTACTTGACGACGGTCTCCCCCGGCTCGGTCAGCTCGCAGTTCCCCCCGGTCTCCCCGGCGAGGTCAACCACCACGCTGCCCGCTTTCATTCCCTTGACGGCGTCCTCGGTGACCAGGGTGGGGGCTTTCCGGCCGGGCACCAGCGCGGTGGTGATCACCACGTCGAACGTGGTGATCGCCTCGGTCAGCCGCTCCTGCTGCTCCTTGCGCTCCTCCTCGGTCAGCTCCCTGGCGTAGCCGCCTTCACCGGCCGCCTCGATGCCGAGGTCCAGCCAGTTCGCGCCCAGCGATTTGACCTGGTCGGCCACATCCGGCCGCACGTCGTAGCCGGTGGTGCGCGCGCCGAGCCGCTTCGCGGTGGCCAGCGCCTGCAGCCCGGCAACGCCGACCCCGAGCACCAGCGCGGTAGCCGGTTTCACCGTGCCGGCCGCCGTGGTGAGCATCGGGAAGAACCGGGTGGACTTCTCCGCGGCCAGCAGCACCGCCTTGTAGCCCGACACATTGGCCTGTGAGGAGAGCGCGTCCATCGACTGCGCCCGGGAAATCCGAGGAATGGACTCGACGGCGAACGCGGTGATCCCCGCCTCGTCCAGCTTGCGGACCGTCTCCGGGTGCACCAGTGGGGACAGGAAACCGATCAGCATGCTGCCCCGGCTCAGCTTGCCGATTTCCTCCTCGGTCGGCGGTGCCACCTTCACCACCACGTCGGCCGACCACGGATCCCCGATCTCGGCACCCGAGTCGGTGTAAAGCTCGTCGGGAATCAACGCGGCCAGCCCCGCCTCGGACTCGACCACCACATCCAGGCCCTTGCCGATCAACCGCTCGGCAACCTTGGGCACCATCGCCACCCGTCGCTCGCCCTCGCCCGATTCGCGGGGCACGCCTACCCTCGGTCGGCGCTGCGCCGACCCGTCACCAGTTTCTGTCACGCTGAGGAAGCATCAACCACGATCCTTTCCACGTCCACCCCTGGGCACGGCCGAAGAGTCACAGTTACGCGATCGGATGCATCAGTATGATGAATGCCATCCTGATTGGCTGTGGTGGCACGGAACAAGGGGCAGACCTGTGGGACATTCCCGAGACGAGAAAGCCGCCAACCACGAACGGATCGTGGATATCGCGGCGGCCCGTTTCCGCGAGTCCGGCGTGGCTGCCCCGGCAATCGGCGAGCTGATGCGCGCGGCGAAGCTGACCCACGGTGGCTTCTACCGGCATTTCGACTCCCGCGACGACCTGGTCGACGAGGCGGTTGCCAGGTCACTGCGCGACGGCGCGACGCGAATGAGCGCGCTCGCCGAGCAGGGCCGGTCCGCCGGCCACGCGCTGAGCGAACTCGTCGACGGCTACCTGAGCGGCTGGCACCGCGACGAGGTGGCCGCGAGCTGTGCGGTGGCCACGCTGAGTGCCGACGTCGCCAGGGGGTCCGAGCGGGCCCGCGGCACCTACACCCGCCAGGTTCGGGGCTACCTCGAGCTCATCGAGGGCCTGCTGGACGAACCGGACCCGGCGGTGCGGCGGCGACGCAGCCTGCGCACGCTCAGCGCGCTGGTCGGCGCGGTGCTGATGGCCCGCGCGGTGAACGACCCGGAACTTTCCGACGAACTCCTCACCGAGGTCGCCGCCGCCGTCAAGGACGACGGTTAGGGCAACTCCTTCAGCAATTCGGCGCTTGTCAGGATCTGGTGTGCGTAGGTGGGGGCGTTGACCTCGTGCGCGGCGTGCATGGCCGCCTCGCTGAACGCGGCGGTCGCGTCGGTGACCAGGGTGACGTGGTAGCCCAGCTCCATGCCGAACCGCGCGGTGGACTCGATGCAGGTGTTGGCCACCATGCCGACCAGCACCAACTGCTCGATGCCGTGCTGCTTGAGCTGCGCATCCAGGTCGGTGTTGGCGAACGCGCTCTGCGACCAGTGCTGCGAGATGACCACGTCGCCGGGCTGGGGTGCGAAGTCCGGGTGCCAGTCGCCGCCCCAGGAGCCCTCGGCGAACAGCTGGATCTGGCCGGCGACCAACTGGCTCGGGTTCGGCTGCCGCCAGCTCTGGTAGTCGTCCTCGCTCCAGCGTCGGTGCGGGGTGAAGAACACCGTGATGTCGGCCGCACGCGCGGCGTCCACCACGGTCTTCAGGTTGCCGAGCGTGCCGACGGCCTCGGCAACCTCCCGCACGGCCGGCCACAGCTTGCCGCCGTCGCTGAGGAAGTCGTTGTACGGGTCGACCAGGATCAGCCCGGTCCGCTCGCTGGACCGCTGGACCGGCGCGGTCTCGGGATAGCTGACGGACATGATGTCGCTCCTTTGTTCGACGCAAGATGACGGACGTCATCTTCTTTCAGGATGACGAACGTCATCTATCGAGTCAAGCCGGAGCAGCGACTCGGCGCTGGTTGGGTTGGTGGACCCACCGCCGTTCTGACATACGGCCACCAGAGCGGACCCAGCCGCCAGCGGCGGGACTCAGGGCAGGTAGGTCTTGGCGGCTGCAACCGCGTGGGTGGGCAGCCAGGGGCCGCTCCACCACATCCGCCAGCCGAGACCCCGCCTGGTCACCGCGACCATGCCGGATGCGCTGAGCTGCTCGCGGTACTGTCGGGTCGCACGGATGTCGGCGATCACCAGCCGCCCACCGGGGCGCAACACCCGGACCGCCTCGGCCATCACCTGGTCCCGCTCTATCCGGCCGGGCACCTTGTGTACCGCGAGGCTGGACGTCACCAGGTCGAAGCTGCCGTCCGCGAACGGCAGCGCGCGCATGTCCGCCGTGCACAGCGCGACCCGGTCCGCCACGCCTTCGCGCACCGCGTTGGCCCGGGTGGCGGCCGCGGCGTTGCCGGAATGGTCACGGCGGCGCCACAGGTCCACCCCGACGGCCTGGCCATGGGGCAGCCGGTGCGCGGCCAGCATCAGCACCGCGCCGCGCCCGCAGCCGATGTCCAGCACCCGCTCGTCGCCGGCGAACTCGAAGTCGTCCAGCAGCCAGCCCCAGGTCTGGAACTTGCCTCTGCGGTTGGTGTACAGCCCGACGGCACAGCACACCGACACCAGCGCCGCGCCGACGAGCGGCCACAACTGCCCGGTCGCCACGCCGTACACCATCTGAGCCACCACCAGCAGCACCGGCACCACCAACAGGTAGGGACGGTCGACGCGGTAGGAACCGCGGCGAGCACCAAAGTTCATGTCGGAATCCTGACGGACGCATCGCTGGGGCCGAAGGACCCACCGCCGAAACTTGTTTCGGCGGAACAGGAAAACAGCCCCGGCGCAGCCGGGTCAGTGCAGTTCGGGGGGCCGTCGGGGGGCGGAGCCCCCCGACTGTGCGGTGAGCACCCAGGGCCCGTCTTCGGTGATCGCCACGGTGTGTTCCCAGTGCACCGCGCGGGAACCGTCCTCGGTGACCACGGTCCAGTCGTCGTCCAGCGTGCGGGTGGCCGCGCTGCCGGCGGTGAGCATCGGCTCGATCGCCAGTACCCCGCCGGCCGGCAGCCTCGGCCCGCGCCCGGGTGCGCCGAGGTTGGGCAGGAACGGATCCATGTGCATGCTGGTGCCGATGCCGTGGCCGCCGTACTCGGCGACCACGCCGTAGTGCACCCCGTCGCGCTCGGCGGCAGCCTCGCAGGCGGTCTGCACGGCGTGCGAGATGTCGGTCAGCCGGCCGCCCACCAGCGCGGCCGCGATGCCCGCCTCCATGGCCGACTTGCATGCCTCGGACAACGCGAGGTCGGCGGCGGACACGCTGCCCACCGCGATCGTCATCGCCGAGTCGCCATGCCAGCCGTCCACGATCGCGCCGCAGTCCACCGAGATCAGGTCACCGTCGGCAAGCACCTGCACGGCGGACGGGATGCCGTGCACGATCTGGTCGTTCACCGAGGCACAGATGCTGGCCGGGAAGCCGTGGTACCCCAGGAACGAAGGCACCCCGCCACCGTCCCTGATGGTCTGTTCGGCCAGCTCGTCAAGCTCCTGGGTGCTGATGCCTGGCTTGGTGTGCTCGGCGACCGCGGCCAGTGTGCGGGCAACCAGCAGGCCGGCCACCCGCATGGCGTCCAGTTCCGACTTGCTCTTGCGCTCGATCTGCCGACCTCCGAACCGAGCCAACCCAGCCCGCAGGCCGGCCAGCGGGCCACTACTTCCGAACAAGGTCAGCTCGCACCCAGTGCGTCGAGCACCCGCTCGGTGATCTCCTCGATCTCGCCCTTCGCGTCCACCGTGACCAGCTGGGAACGGTAGTGGTCGAGCAGCGGGGAGGTCTCCTCCTGGTAGATCTCCTGGCGGCGTCGGATCACGTGCTCGCTGTCGTCGTCGCGGCCCCTGCCCAGCAGCCGCTGCACCAGCTCCTCTTTGGGCACCTCGAGCGCGATCACCGCGTCCAGCTTGCTGCCGGCCTGCTCGAGCAGCCCATTGAGCGCGTCGGCCTGCGCGACGTTGCGCGGGAAGCCGTCCAGGATGAACCCCTTGGACGCGGCATCGTCCTCGGCAAGACGCTCACGCACCATGCCGATGGTTACCTCGTCGGGCACCAGGTCACCGGCGTCCATGTAGCGTTTCGCCTCGAGGCCGAGCTCGGTCTTCTCGGTGAGGTTGTGCCGGAACAGATCGCCCGTGGAGATGTGCGGGACGTCGAGACGCTCGGCGATACGCACCGCCTGCGTCCCCTTGCCCGCGCCGGGCGGACCGACCAAAACGAGTCGCACGGCGACACCGACCTTTCTGACTAATAGGGACCCAACACCGATGTCGAGTCAGCCCAACCGCAGTGATACCACGAGACCTAACGAAGGAAGCCCTCGTAGTTGCGCTGCATGAGCTGGCTCTCGATCTGTTTCACGGTGTCGAGCCCAACCCCGACCATGATCAGCACTGCCGTCCCGCCGAACGGGAAGTTCTGGTTCTGCCCGCCCTGGGTAAGGCCGAGGAAGAAGTTCGGCAACACCGCGATGATGCCCAGGTACAGCGAGCCGGGCAGCGTGATCCGGGAGAGCACGAAGTTCAGGTACTCCGCGGTCGGGCGGCCCGGCCGGATGCCAGGTATGAACCCGCCGAACTTCTTCATCTCCTCGGCCCGTTCATCGGGGTTGAACGTGATGCCGACGTAGAAGTAGGTGAAGAAGATGATCAGCAGGAAGTACAGCAAGATGTGTACCCAGTTCGACTGGTCCACCAGGTAGGTCTGGACCAGGCGTTGGAACGTGCCGCCGACGTTGCCGGAGAGCCGGGCGATCAGGTCGGGCAGGTAGAGCAGCGAGGAGCCGAAGATGACCGGGATGACGCCGGCCTGGTTCACCTTCAAAGGGAGATAGGTGGACGTTCCGCCGTACATTCGCCGGCCGACCATCCGCTTGGCGTACTGCACGGGTATCCGGCGCTGCCCCTGCTCGACGAACACGACGCTGGCGATGATGGCAAGGCCGAACACGCAGATGCCGGCGAAGACCAGCACACCGCCGTTGGTGAGGATGTTGCCGCCCTCGGAAGGGATGCGCGCGGCGATCGAGGTGAAGATGATCAGTGACATGCCGTTGCCTATGCCGCGCTCGGTGATGAGCTCGCCCAGCCACATGATGACCGAGGTACCGGCGGTCATCACGATGACGATCACCGCCAGCGGGTAGACGCCCTGGTCCGGGATGACCGGCTTGTCACAGCCGCTGAACAGCTGGCCCCGGTCGGCCAATGCCACGATGCCGGTGGACTGCAGGACGGCAAGGCCGATGGTCAGGTAGCGGGTGTACTGGGTCAGCTTGCCCTGACCCGACTGCCCCTCCTGCTTGAGCTGTTCGAAGCGCGGGATGACCACGGTCAGCAGCTGCACGATGATGCTGGCCGTGATGTAGGGCATGATGCCCAGCGCGAAGATGGACAGCTGCAAAAGCGCGCCGCCGCTGAACAGGTTGATCAGGGCGTAGACGCTCTGGTTCTCGCCACCCTCGACCTGCTTGAGGCAGGTCTGCACATTCGGGTAGGAGACGCCGGGGGACGGCAGCGTGGCGCCGAGCCGGTATACGGCAATGATCGCGATCGAGAAAAGCAACTTCTTCCGGAGGTCCGGTGTCGCGAATGCCGACCGGAACGCGCTGAGCACTCCTGGATCCTCCCGTGCTGGGGGCGCCTGGCCGGATACATCCAGACCGGGGACGCCAATGGAACCAACATCCGGCGCGATTGGCCTGGACACTGGAACCCCGAGGGTAACAGCAGGCCAGACCGACTCGACGCGGGTGTGGAAAATGCCGGTGCGGCCGTGACACCGGTTCCCCGGTAACACGGCCGCACCTGGAACTACAGCTGAGTTGCGGTGCCGCCGGCGGCACCGATCTTCTCCTTGGCGCTGCCGGAGAAGGCGTGCGCGCTGACCGTGAGCTTGACTCCGTCGAGGTCACCGTTGCCGAGGACCTTGACCAGTTCGTTCTTGCGTACCGCGCCGGAGGCGACCATCTCGTCCGGGCCGATGGTGCCGCCCTTCGGGAACAGTCGGGCCAGGTCGCCGACGTTCACGACCTGGTACTCGGTGCGGAACCGGTTGCGGAAGCCCTTCAGCTTCGGCAGCCGCATGTGGATCGGCATCTGGCCGCCCTCGAAGCCGGCCGGCACCGTCTTGCGGGCCTTGGTGCCCTTGGTACCGCGACCGGCCGTCTTGCCGCCCTTGCCGCCCTCACCGCGACCCACCCGGGTCTTGGCGGTCTTCTCGCCAACAGCCGGGCGGAGGTGATGAATCTTGATTGTCATTTCGGGTCGACCTCCTCCACCGTCACCAGGTGGCGCACGGTGGCGATCATGCCTCGAACCGAGGGCGAGTCGTCCCGCACCACGGTCTGCCGAATCTTGCGCAGCCCGAGGGTGTGCAAGGTGGCCCGCTGGTTCTGCTTACATCCGATGGTGCTGCGCACCTGAGTTACCTTGAGCGAGGCCATCACGCCACCCCACCCGCGGCTGCCGCGCGAGCGCGCAGCATGGCAGCCGGCGCCACGTCCTCCAGCGGCAGACCGCGCCGGGCGGCCACCTCTTCGGGACGCTGGATGCTCTTCAGCGCGGTCACCGTGGCGTGCACCACGTTGATCGCGTTGTCGCTGCCGAGCGACTTGGACAGGATGTCGTGGATCCCGGCACACTCCAGCACGGCACGCACCGGCCCGCCGGCGATGACACCGGTACCGGGGCTGGCCGGGATCAGCAGCACCACACCGGCGGCCGCCTCACCCTGCACCCGGTGCACGATGGTGCCGCCGATGCGGGGCACCCGGAAAAAGTTCTTCTTGGCCTCTTCGACGCCCTTCGCGATCGCGGCGGGCACCTCCTTGGCCTTGCCGTAGCCGACGCCGACCATGCCGTCGCCGTCGCCGACGATCATCAGCGCGGTGAAGCTGAACCGCCGGCCACCCTGGACGACCTTGGCCACCCGGTTGATGGTGACCAGTCGCTCCAGGTACGGGGTCTTGTCCTGGGCCGCCCCGCCACGGCCGCCGTCGCGGCGGTCCCGGCGGTCGTTGCGGTCGTTGCTCCCACCGCTACTCGGCCCGCCCTGGCCGCCGTCTCGCCGTGTACGTCCCGGCATCAGACGTTCCCTTCTGTACTCATCACGTTGTCCATCAGAATTCGAGGCCGCCTTCGCGGGCGGCGTCGGCGAGCGCCGCGATCCGGCCGTGGTAGTTGTAGCCACCCCGGTCGAAGACCACGGCGGTCACACCGGCCGAGCGGGCCCGCTGCGCGAGCAGCTCGCCCACCTTGCTCGCACGGGCCTTCTTGTCGCCGTCCAGACCTCGCACGTCGGCCTCCATCGAGGAAGCCGAGGCGAGCGTGTGGCCGGCCACGTCGTCGATGAGCTGCGCGACCATGTGCCGCGAGCTGCGGTTGACCACCAGGCGCGGACGCTCGGTGGACCCGCTGATCTTCTTGCGCAGTCGGGCGTGCCGATGCGTACGGGCCGTGCGCCGCGCGGCGGAGACCCGGGAACCGACCCGCTTGCTGGTGCTGGTTGAGCTAGCCATCACTTACCCGTCTTCCCGACCTTGCGCCGGATGTTCTCGCCGGCGTAGCGCACGCCCTTGCCCTTGTACGGGTCGGGCCTGCGCAGCTTGCGGATGTTCGCGGCGATCTCGCCGACCAGTTGCTTGTCGATGCCCCGCACCGAGAAGCGGGTCGGCGACTCCACCGTGAAGGTGATGCCTTCCGGCGCGTTCACCGTGATCGAGTGGCTGTAGCCCAGCGCAAACTCCAGGTTGGAGCCCTTCAGCGCGACGCGGTAGCCGACGCCGTAGATCTCCATCTTCTTCTCGTAGCCGGAGGTGACCCCGACCACCAGGTTGTTCACCAGCGTGCGGGACAACCCGTGCATGGACCGGCTGCGCCGCTCGTCGTCCGGCCGGGTGACCCGGATGGTGCCGTCGTCGTCGCGGCCCACTGTGATCGGCTCGACGACGGTGTGCGAGAGGGTTCCGTTCGGTCCCTTGACGGTGACCCGCCGGCCCTCGATCGTCACGTCGACGCCGTTCGGCACGGTGACCGGGAGTTTTCCGATTCGTGACATGGTATTCCGCCCTTACCAGACGTAGGCGAGGACTTCCCCGCCCACGCCCCGCATGCTCGCCTGTCGGTCGGTCATCAGTCCGGCCGAGGTCGAGATGATGGCCACCCCGAGGCCGCCGAGCACCTTCGGCAGATTGGTCGATTTCGCGTACACCCGCAGGCCCGGCTTCGACACCCGGCGCACGCCGGCGATGCTGCGCTCCCGGTTGCGCCCGTACTTCAGGTCGACTACCAGCGAGCGGCCCACCTCGGCCTGCTCGGTGTTGAACGAGGCGATGTAGCCCTCGCGCTGCAGGATCTCCGCGATCGAGACCTTCAGCTTGGAGTGCGGCATCACGACGCGGTCGTGGTAGGCCGAGTTGGCATTGCGCAGACGCGTGAGCATGTCCGCGATCGGGTCGGTCATCGTCATGGTGACCCTGTCACCTTTCTCATCGTGGTTCCTCCCCCGGGCCCGGGTGTCCCGGGCAACACAGCGGGGCCTTCGACGTTCGCTCGAGGAGCCGTCACCAGGACGACTTGGAAACTCCTGGCAGCTCGCCGCGGTGCGCCATCTCGCGCACGCAGATCCGGCAGAGGCCGAACTTGCGCAGCACGGCACGGGCGCGCCCGCAACGCTGGCAGCGAGTGTAACCGCGCACCTTGAACTTCGGCGTCCGCGCGGCCTTGTTGACCAGCCCTTTCTTGGCCATCGGTGGTCAGCTCTCCTTGAAGGGGAAGCCCAGCAGCCGCAGTAGCTCCCGGCCTTCCTCATTGGTGTTGGCGGTGGTGACAACCGTGATGTCCATGCCACGCGGACGGTCGATCGAGTCCGGGTCGATCTCGTGGAACATGGACTGCTCGTTGAGACCGAAGGTGTAGTTGCCGTTGCCGTCGAACTGGGTCGGCGACAGGCCGCGGAAGTCTCGGATACGCGGCAGTGCGATGGTCAGCAGCCGGTCGAGGAACTCCCACATCCGGTCGCCGCGCAGGGTGACCCGCGCGCCGATCGGCATGCCCTCGCGGAGCTTGAACTGGGCGATCGACTTGGTGGCCTTGCGGACCTCGGGGCGCTGACCGGTGATGGTCGCCAGGTCACGCACCGCGCCGTCGATCAGCTTCGAGTCACGGGCGGCGTCCCCGACGCCCATGTTGACCACGACCTTGACGACACCGGGGATCTGCATGACGTTGTCGTAGGAGAACTTCTCCTGCAGCTTGCCCGCGAGCTCCTCGCGGTACCTGGCCTTGAGCCGAGGCGCCGTGCTGGTAGGCGCGGACATCAGAGTTCCTTCCCGGTGCTACGGCCGATCCGGACGCGCCGGACCTTGCCGTCCTCGCCCTTGACTTCCTTCTTGCCCACCCGGGTCGGCTTTCCGTCGGAGCCGACCACCATCACGTTCGACACGTGGATGGACGCCTCCTGGGTCACGATGCCGCCGGACTGTGCGCCGCGCTGCGTCGTGCTCACCCGGGTGTGCTTCTTGATCCGGTTCACGCCCTCGACGAGGACGCGGTCCTTGGTCGGGTAGGACTGGATCACCTTGCCCTTGGCGCCCTTGTCCTTACCGGCGATCACCACGACGGTGTCACCCTTCTTGATCTTCACTACAAAACCTCCGGCGCGAGCGAGATGATCCGCATGAACCTCTTGTCGCGCAGCTCACGGCCGACAGGGCCGAAAATTCGGGTGCCCCGGGGCTCGCCGTCCGGCTTGATCAACACGGCGGCGTTCTCGTCGAACCGGATGTAGGAGCCGTCCGGGCGACGCTTCTCTTTCACCGTACGCACTATGACGGCCTTCACCACGTCGCCCCGCTTCACGCCGGCGCCTGGGATGGCGTCCTTCACGGTGGCGACGATGATGTCGCCGATCCGGGCGTAGCGGCGCGCCGATCCGCCGAGTACCCGGATGCACAGGATCTCCTTGGCACCGGTGTTGTCGGCGACACGCAGTCGCGACTCCTGCTGGATCACTTTGGGCTCCTACTTGGCCTTCTCGAGAATTTCCACCAGTCGCCAGCGCTTGGTGGCCGACAGCGGGCGGGTCTCCATCAGCCTGACGCGGTCGCCCACGCCGGCCGTATTGGTCTCGTCATGCGCCTTGACCTTGCTGGTCCGGCGGATGACCTTGCCGTAGAGCGGGTGCTTCACCCGGTCCTCGACGGTCACCACGATGGTCTTGTCCATCTTGTCCGACACCACGAGGCCCTCGCGGACCTTGCGGTAGCCGCGGACCTCCGTCGGCGCCGCGGCCTCTGTTGACTCGCTCACGCTGCACCCTCATCGTCGATCGGTGCGGCCGAAAGGCCCAGCTCGCGCTCGCGCATGACGGTGTACACCCGCGCGATGTCGTGCCGGACGGTACGCAGCCGCCGGTTGTTGTCCAGCTGCCCGGTGGCCATCTGGAAGCGGAGGTTGAACAGCTCCTCCTTGGACTCCCGCAGCCGCAGCACCAACTCCTCGTCGGTGAGCTCGCGCAGCTCGGTGGCCGAGGTGCCAACTCCACTGGCCATCAGAACTCACCACCCTCACGGGTCACGATGCGGCAACGCATCGGCAGCTTGTGGATCGCGCGACGCAGTGCCTCGCGCGCGGTCTGCTCGCTCGGGTAGCTCATCTCGAACATGACCCGACCGGGCTTGACGTTGGCGACCCAGAACTCCGGGCTGCCCTTACCGGAACCCATCCGGGTCTCGGCGGGCTTCTTGGTCAGTGGCCGGTCCGGGAAGATGTTGATCCACACCTTGCCACCGCGGCGGATGTGCCGGGTGATGGCGATACGCGCGGACTCGATCTGCCGGTTGGTCACGTACGCCGGCTCCAGCGCCTGGATGCCGAAGTCACCGAAGGTCACCCGGGTGCCACCCTTGGTGTTCCCGTGGCGGTCCGGGCGGTGCTGTTTGCGATGCTTGACCTTGCGTGGCATCAACATGGCTCAGCCCTCCGAACTCGGCGCGGTTGGCGCCGCGGCTTCGGTGGGCGACTCCGGGGTGGTCGACTCCGGGGCGGTCGACTCCGGCGTGGTCGGCGCGGTGTCCTCGGCGGGAGCCCCACCGGGGGTCTGCGACGCGGCGGCACGCCCGGCATCGGTGCTGGTCGCGGTGGTACCGGAGGCACCGGAGCGACCACGGCGGGTCGGCCGGTCGCGGCGCGGTCCGCCACGGCCAGGCTCGGCCGACGCGGCGGCCTGCTCGCGGCGGCCACCTACCACGTCACCCTTGTAGATCCACACCTTCACGCCGATGCGGCCGAACGTGGTGCGGGCCTCGAAAAGGCCGTAGTCGATGTCGGCGCGCAGCGTGTGCAGCGGCACCCGACCCTCGCGGTAGAACTCCGAGCGGGACATCTCGGCGCCGCCGAGGCGGCCGGAGCACTGCACCCGGATGCCCTTGACCTGCGGGCTGCGCATCGCGGTCTGGATCGCCTTGCGCATCGCGCGGCGGAACGCCACCCGGTTGGACAGCTGCTCGGCGACCCCCTGGGCCACCAGCTGCGCGTCCGACTCGGCGTTCTTCACCTCGAGGATGTTGAGCTGCACCTGCTTGCCGGACAGCTTCTCCAGCTGGCCGCGGATGCGGTCAGCCTCGGCACCTCGGCGACCGATCACGATGCCAGGGCGGGCGGTGTGGATGTCCACCCGCACCCGGTCCCTCGTCCGCTCGATCTCGACCTTGGAGATGCCGGCCCGCTCCATGCCCTTGGAGAGCATCTTGCGGATCTGGACGTCTTCCTTCACGTACTCCGCGTACTGCTTGTCGGCGTACCACCGGGACTTCCAGTCCGTGGTGATGCCCAGCCGAAAGCCGTGCGGGTTGATCTTCTGACCCATCAGCGGGTCCTTCCCTTCGCGCCGGAGCGGCTGGCCTTCTGCTGCCGCGACTTCCGCGACAGTTCCGGCCGCGACTCGAGCTCGACCGTGATGTGGCTGGTGCGCTTGCGGATGCGGTATGCCCGGCCCTGCGCGCGGGGACGGATCCGGGGCAGCGTCTTGCCCTCGTCCACGTACGCGGTCGTGATCACCAACGTCTCGCGGTCCAGCTCCAGGTTGTGCTCGGCGTTGGCGATCGCGCTGGCGACCACCTTGTACACCGGCTCGCTGGCGGCGTGCTCGTCGAACCTCAGAACCGTCAGTGCGTCGATCGCGCGCTGGCCCCGGACGAGGTCGATGACGCGCCGAACCTTCCGAGCACTCATCCGGATGTGCCGGGCCCGCGCGACCGCGCGCACCGGCTCGGTGCCGGTGGTGTCCTGGCTGGTAGCAGCCATCTCTCCTCAGCTTCCTTACTTCCGCTGTGCGGGGTCTCGAACCAACACAGAAACAAACCCGCGTCAGCGGCGGCGAGCCCTGCGGTCGTCCTTGATGTGACCCCGGAACGTGCGGGTCGGGGCGAACTCGCCGAGCTTGTGCCCGACCATCGACTCCGAGACGAACACCGGAACGTGCTTGCGCCCGTCGTGCACCGCGATCGTGTGCCCGATCATGTCGGGGATGATCGTGGAGCGGCGGGACCACGTGCGGATCACCGTCTTCTTGCCGGACTCGTTGAGCACATCCACCTTCTTGAGCAGGTGGTCGTCCACGAACGGGCCTTTCTTCAGGCTGCGCGGCATCTCTTAACCTCCCTGCTCAGCGCTTCTTGCCGGTACGCCGGCGGCGGATGATCAAACGGTCGCTTGGCTTGGTGTGCCGGGTGCGGCCCTCGGGCTTACCGGCCGGGTTCACCGGGTGGCGACCACCGGAGGTCTTGCCCTCACCACCGCCGTGCGGGTGGTCGACCGGGTTCATCGCCACACCGCGCACGGTCGGGCGCTTGCCCTTCCAGCGCATCCGGCCGGCCTTACCCCAGTTGATGTTGGAGTGCTCCGAGTTGCCCACCTCGCCGATGGTGGCGCGGCAGCGCACGTCCACGTTGCGGATCTCGCCGCTCGGCATGCGCAGCTGCCCGTAGGGGCCGTCCTTGGCGACCAGCTGGACGCCGGAGCCGGCGGACCGGGCGATCTTCGCGCCGCCGCCGGGCCGCAGCTCGATGGCGTGCACCACGGTGCCGGTCGGGATGTTGCGCAGCGGCAGGTTGTTGCCCACCTTGATGTCGGCCCTCGGGCCGGCCTCGACCTTGTCGCCCTGCTTGAGCCGGTGCGGGGCGAGGATGTAGCGCTTCTCCCCGTCGGCGTAGTGCAGCAGCGCGATGCGACTGGTGCGGTTCGGGTCGTACTCGATGTGCGCGACCTTGGCCGGAACGCCGTCCTTGTCGTTACGCCGGAAGTCGATCAGGCGGTAGGCCCGCTTGTGGCCGCCGCCCTTGTGCCGAGTGGTGATCTTGCCGTGCGCGTTGCGCCCTCCCGTGCCGTGCAACGGACGGATCAGCGACTTCTCCGGCGTCGAGCGAGTGATCTCGGCGAAGTCGGAGACGCTGGATCCACGCCGACCAGGTGTAGTCGGTTTGTGCTTACGGATGCCCATGGTTGCTCCTCCCTCAGCTCGCCGGTCCGCCGAATATTTCGATCGAGCGGCTCTCCTCGGAGAGCGTCACGATCGCCCGCTTGGTGTCCGGGCGCTTGCCGTACCCTGAGCGGCTGCGCTTGCGCTTGCCCTGCCGGTTCAGCGTGTTCACGCTGGTGACCCTGACGCCGAACACCTTCTGCACGGCGATCTTGATCTGGGTCTTGTTCGCGCCGCGGGGGACCAGGAAGGTGTACTGGCGCTCCTCGAGCAGCCCGTAGCTCTTCTCCGAGACCACCGGCGCGATCAGTACGTCGCGTGGATCGGGGATCACTGCTCCTCCTCCGTTACCTCACTGGAGCGCGCCGAGCCCTTGCCGACCCGGTTCGGGCTCCGCTTGACCGGCCCGGCCAGGAACGTCTCGAGCGCCTCGGCCGTGAACACCACGTCGTCGTTGACCAGCACGTCGTAGGTGTTCAGCTGGTCCGGCGCGATCACGTGCAGGTTGCGCAGGTTGCGCAGGCTGCGCCAGGCGAGCTCGTCCTCGCGGCCGACCACGACGAGCACCCGGGGGCGCTCGCTCAGCGCGGCGATCGCGGCGCGTGCCGTCCTTGTCGACGGCACGTCACCGGAGACGATCTCCGACAGCACGTGCACCCGGTCGTTGCGGGCCCGGTCGGACAGCGCACCGCGCAGCGCGGCCTGCTTCATCTTCTTGGGGGTCTTCTGGGCGTAGTCGCGCGGCACCGGGCCGTGCACCACGCCACCGCCGGTGAACTGCGGCGCGCGGGTCGAGCCCTGGCGGGCGCGGCCGGTGCCCTTCTGGCGGTACGGCTTGGCGCCACCGCCCCGGACCTCGGCCCGGGTCTTCGCCTTGGCGTTGCCCTGGCGCGCGGCGGCCAGCTGGGCCACCACCACCTGGTGCATCAGCGGCTTGTTCTCCGCCACGTCGAACACGTCGGCCGGCAGGTCGACGGTGCCGCCGGTGCCACCGCCCGGCTTGTTGATCTGCACGCTGGTCATCGGATCAGACACCGCCCTTCACAAGCGACTTGACGGCCGACTTGACCAGCACCAGGCCGCCCTTGGGGCCGGGTACCGCGCCCTTGATCAGCAGCAGGCCGGAGTCGGCTTCGACCCGGTGCACCGTCAGGTTCTGCGTGGTGACCCGGACGTTGCCCATCCGGCCGGCCATCTTCAGTCCCTTGAACACTCGGCCCGGGGTGGCGCAGCCACCGATGGAGCCCGGCGAGCGGTGCTTGCGCTGTACGCCGTGGCCCGCGCCGAGGCCGTGGAAGCCGTGCCGCTTCATCACGCCGGCGGTGCCCTTGCCCTTGCTGGTGGCGACCACGTCGACGACCTGGCCGGCGTCGAACGCCTCGACCGTGACCTCCTGGCCCAGCTGGTACTCACCGGCGTCGGTGGTGCGCAGCTCGACAAGGTGCCGGCGCGGGGTGACCCCGGCCTTGCTGAAGTGCCCGGTCTCCGGCTTGTTGACCCGGCGCGGGTCGACCGCGCCGAAGGCCAGCTGCACGGCGGTGTACCCGTCCGCTTCCTCGGTCCGAATCTGCGTCACGACACACGGCCCGGCTCGCAGGACGGTCACCGGCACGACGCGGTTGTTCTCGTCGAACACCTGCGTCATCCCGAGCTTGGTGCCCAGGATGCCCGTCACCTGCTTCTCTGAACTCGACGTATCCATCTTCGCTGCCCTACTGAATGTTGACGTCGACTGAGGCCGGCAGGTCGATGCGCATCAGCGCGTCCACCGTCTTCGGCGTTGGGTCGACGATGTCGATCAGTCGCTTGTGGGTGCGCATCTCGAAGTGCTCGCGCGAGTCCTTGTACTTGTGCGGCGAGCGGATGACGCAGTAGATGTTCTTCTCGGTCGGCAGCGGCACCGGACCTACGACCCGTGCGCCGGTGCGCGTCACCGTCTCCACAATCTTGCGAGCGGACGCGTCGATCGCCTCGTGGTCATAGGCCTTGAGCCTGATGCGGATCTTCTGTCCCGCCATGTGGTCGGCCGTCCTCTTCTTCGGACATCGTTCGAGTTGGCCCCGGTCCACGAGGTCGGGCGTGTCGCGCCAGTGGCACAAGCCTGTGCCCGACTCTTCTCGTATCAAGGGGGTTGTCACGCCCACCGGGCCCGGGCTGAGTTACTTCAGCCGCTTGCGGTGGGCCGCTCATGCCCGGGGCCGATCGGCACTTGAACCAAACGCTGCCGATCGGCCCCGGTTGAGCAACCCGTCAAGGATGCCATACCGCTGTACGGCACCCCAAATCGGGGGTGGTGCTGCTAGTCGTACTACTTCTGAATCTTGGTGACCCGGCCGGCGCCGACGGTGCGGCCGCCTTCGCGGATGGCGAAGCGCAGGCCCTCCTCCATGGCGATCGGCTGGATCAGCGCGACGGACATCTCGGTGTTGTCGCCCGGCATGACCATCTCGGTGCCACCGGGCAGCGTGACCACACCGGTGACGTCGGTGGTGCGGAAGTAGAACTGCGGCCGGTAGTTGTTGAAGAACGGCGTGTGCCGGCCACCCTCGTCCTTGGACAGGATGTAGACCTGCGCCTCGAACTCGGTGTGCGGGGTGATCGAGCCCGGCTTGCAGATGACCTGGCCGCGCTCCACCTCCTCGCGCTTGATGCCGCGGATGAGCAGACCGACGTTGTCACCGGCCTGGCCCTCGTCCAGCAGCTTGCGGAACATCTCGATGCCCGTGGTGGTGGTGGGCATCGACTTTTCCTTGATGCCGACGATCTCCACGGTCTCGTTCACCTTGACCACGCCACGCTCGACACGGCCGGTCACCACAGTGCCACGCCCGGTGATGGTGAAGACATCCTC
>DASYBO010000165.1:0-13322 GCA_036500685.1 Pseudonocardiaceae bacterium
ATCCGGCCGTGCGCGAGGTCGTACTCGAGTTCCGCGCATATGTGCACGGCCAGCTGACGGATCATGGCCGACATCACCGGCGTCACCTCGCGCGGATCCTGCTCGCGGGTGTCGAGCAGGCCCCGCAGCAGCCGCATCGACTCGCTCTCGGTGTGCGACTGGATCGCGTACGCGCGCAGGTTCGGTTCGACGAACGCCTGCGCCATGAACCGCGCGTGCCAGGACGGCGTGCCGAGATCGATCAGGTGCCGGATGGTCGGCAGCACGAAGCACGCCACCCGGTCCCGCAAGGTCATTTCCGGCTTGTCCGCCAGTTCGGCCACCATCGCCAGCCGGATCCGGTCCACCGGAGCGACGTGGCGGGCGATGATCGCCTTGATCAGCTCGTCGCGATTGCTGAAGTGATACTGCACAACGGATTTGTTGCGTTGACCGGCCGCGTCGCTGATCTGTCTTATCGAGACACCCGCGAATCCGTGCTCGGCATAGAGCCGCTCGGCCGCGTCGATCAGCTTGTCCATGGCGAGCTGGGCGCGGGGAGTCGGCGACGCGGCCGGTCGAAGATCAGTCATTCCACCAGGTGAATTGCGGACGTCGGGCACGCCGCAGCCGCGGCGCGTACCGCATCGTAATCCGCCGGTGCCGGTTCGGCGGTCAACGTGACCACAATGCCGTCCTCGTCGCGCTGATCGAACACCTCCGGCGCTTTCAGCGCACACAGGCCGCTGCCGCAGCAGACCTCCTGGTCGGCCACCACCCGCAGGCCGGTCACCAGGTGACCCACACGTTCTCGAACCCGCCACCGAACGAGCCCTTGCGCATGGGCAGCGCGTCCGCCCCGTCGCGCAACTGGAGGTTCGGCAGCCTTGTCGTCATGGTGCCCAGCGCGACCTGCAATTCCACCCTGGCCAGCGGTTGGCCCACGCAGAAGTGCGGGCCTGCGCCGAAGGTGAGGTGCTGGGTGCCGTTGGCGCGGTTGGGGTCGAACGTGTCCGGCTCGGCGAAGCGCGCCTCGTCCCGGTTGGCCGCGGCCATCAGCATCATCAGCGTGGTGCCCTTGCCGACGGGGCAGCCGCCGACCTCGATGTCCTCGGTGATGTAGCGGGGAATGCCGATGCCGCCGTTGGTGTCCATCCGCAACACCTCCTCGATCGTGCCGGGAATCAGCTCGGGGTCGGCGATCACCGCTTCGTAGTGCTCGCGCGCGCCGAGCAGGATGCCGGTCATCTTGCCGATCATGTTCGACGTGGTCTCGTGCCCGGCCAGCAGCAGGCCCATCCCGGTGGCCACGAGTTCGCCGTGGCTGAGCCTGCCGTCCTCGGCGTCGGAGATCAGGGTCAGCTCGGAGAGCAGGTCGTCACCGGGGTTGGCCCGCTTCTCCACCACCAGCGCCGACACATACTCGGCGAACTCGCGACGGGCGCGGTTCACCTCGGCCTGGGTGTAGCGGGTCAGCGTGAGGCTGATCCGGGACCACTCGGCGAACTTGTCCTTGTCTTCCGAGGGCGCGCCGAGCAGGGCGCAGATGACCGCGACCGGCAGGGGCAGGCCGAAGTCGGCCATCAGGTCGGCGGGGGAGCCCTTGGCGATCATGTCGTCGACGAGCTCGTCGGCGATCGACTGAATCGTCGGTCGCCACTGGGCCATCTTCTTCATCGTGAACGAGCCGCTGAGCAGGCGGCGCCAGCGGCGGTGCCCGTCACCGTCGGAGATGTTCACATCGGGCGCGCTGGGCCTGCTGAAGATGCCGCCGTCCTCGGTGTCGGCCAGCCGCGCGGCGCCGGGCTCGTTCAGGTCCCTGGTGAACCGGCCGTCGGTCAGCACGTCGCGCACGTCCTGGTAGCGGCTGATCAGGCTGACCTCGTCGCCGCTCGGCATCCGCACCCGAGCCACCGGGCAGGTGTCGCGCAGTTCGGCCCATTCGGTCGGCGGGTCCAGCGGGGCGGGCTTGTCGAAGGGATAGTTCGGAAGGTCACTCGTGGTGGTCATGTCGCCACAGTAAGGCGAGCACCTTATTAAGGCAAATACCTTAATTTTGACCTGCGAAAAGGCCGGGCCGCCCGAATCGGCGACCCGGCCCGGCCGGTCGATGATCAGACGCTGGTCGGCAATGGGCCGCCGTTGAACGCGACCGCGTCGGCCAGCGAGGCCACCAGGTCGAAGTCGTCGCCGGTCGCCTCGGCATAGGCGCGGTGGAGGTTGAGCACCACCCGCTCGGCGTCCGGCAGCCCGGCGAACTCGCCGAGATCGACCTTCTTGGCCGCGTCCAACGGGGAAAGGTCGTCGCGCAGGCCGGTGCGGGCCGCGTCCTGGATCAGCCGGTAGTAACGCTCGTGCGTGGCCAGCACCCCGGCCAGGTCGGCGCCGTCGATCAACGGACCGTGCCCCGGCACGACAAGCGAAGGCCGGAAGCCGGCCAACCAGTCAAGGCTGCGCAGCGCGCCGGCCAGCGAACCCATGAAGATCAACGGAGTGACCCGGTTGAACAGCAGGTCGCCGGTGAACAGCACGCCCTGCTCGGGCAGGTGCGCGACCACATCGCCGACGGTGTGCGCGACATATCCCGGATGGCGCACCTCGATCCGCCGCTCGCCCGCGAACAGGGTGACCTGATCGGACACGGTGACCGTGGGCAGCCTGCGGCTGACCGCGCCCCAGTCCGGCACCGGCGACCAGACCGGCGGGCAGCCGTCGATGATCACGTCCGCCTTGATCGCCTCGCGGGTGCCCTCGTGCGCGACGACCGGCACGCCGTCGGGCAGCAGGCTGTTGCCGTGCGTGTGATCACCGTGGTGATGGGTGGCGACCGCGAGCCGGATCGGCGCGTCGCCGGTGGCCTTCGCCAGCGCGCCGAGCCAGCGCCGGGTGCGCGCCTCGGTCGCGCAGGTGTCGATCAAGACGATGCCGTCCGCCCCGACGACCGCGCCCGCGTTGTTGACCCACCATGATCCGTCCGGCTGCACCCACGCGTAGACCCCGTCCGCGATCGAGTGCAGCTCGCCATGCTCAGCCATGGTTGGTCAGGTTAGCCCGAAACGCGCCGGGTTCCTCGGCGGCCTCGATCGACGGAAGCACTCGAATCCGCTGGCTGCCAAGCAGCTCAACGCTGATCGTGACCACGTCGCCCGCGCGCAGCGGCGGGTGCGCGGCCAAGCCGTTGCGGCCCCACAACTCAGCGAGACATCCACCGCCGCACGTGCCGGACCCGAGGATGTCGCCACTGCGCACCTCGGTGCCGCGCGAGGCGTACGCGATCATCTGCGCATAGGAGAACGCCATGTTGGCCCAGTTGTCCGTGCCGATCTGGACATCGTTGATCGAGGCCGACATGCCCAGGTCGAACGCGTTGCCGGCGCGGCGCGGCGCCAGTTCGTCCGGGGTCACCAGGACAGGGCCGATGGTGATCGCGCTGTCCTTGCCCTTGGCCGGCCCCAACTGCACCTGCATCTCCGCGAACTGGAGATCCCGCGCGGACCAGTCGTTGAACAGCACGTACCCGGCGATGTGCGATTCGGCCTCGGCGATGGGAATGTCCCGGCCGCCGCGCCCGATCACCGCGGCCACCTCCAGTTCCAGGTCGAACAGTTCGCAGCCGGGCGGGATCCGCACGTCCTCGCTCGCGCCCCGCACCGCGTAGGGGTTGGTGAAGTAGAAGGCAGGCGCCGCATACCACTGCTCGGACACGGTCGCGTCCGGTCCGCGCATCTTCAGCACCCCGGCGATGTGCCGCTCGAAGGTCATGAAGTCGCGGACGGTGGGCGGAGCCGGGATCGGCGCGCGCAGCGTCAGTCCGTCGAACGCGTGCACTTCGCTCGACCGACGCAAGGCGTCCTCGCCCGCTTCGCGCAGCCGGTCCGGGTCGTCGATCAGATCGATCAGCGCGACGCCGGCCGGCAGCGCGTGCACCTGCTCGCCGTCGAGGACACCGACTCGGTCGGCGCCCGCTCTGGCGAATGTGACGAAACGCATGAGCATCTCCTTCAGAGGTCAGGAAGCGGCGAACGTCTGCCGTCGGCGGCGTGCAGCCTGCGGTACACCCCGCCGAGTCCCTCGGCGAGCACGGAGATCTGCTCGGGGGTGAGCATGTCGATCAGGTAGTCCCGGACCACGGCGACGTGCCCCGGCGCGGCCTGCGCCTGTCGCCTGCGGCCTTCCTCGGTGACCACCGCGATGACGCCGCGCACGTCGTCCGGATCAGGTTTGCGCTGGACGAGGCCGCCCTTCTCGAGCTGGCCGATCTGGTAGGTCAGGCCGCTCTTCGAGGTGTTCAGGGTGCCGGCCAGCTGACTCATCCGGATTTCGCCGCTGGGTTGTTCGACGAGCCGGGCGAGCACCGCGTACTGCACGTGCGAGAGCCCGGAGTCCTCCTTGAGCTGGTGGTCGATGACCCGGTTCAGCAGCACGCCGCTGTGCAGGAAGTTCATCCAGGCGGCCTGCTCGGTTCGGCTCAACCATCTCGGCTCGGTCATGGGAAGACCTTACGTCAATTGTTCAAATTTGAACCACGGTGTAGGGTCGAGGAAGATCATTCAAATTTCAACAAACCTCTCGGAGGCAGACACATGTCCACCACCACCGAGTCCATCACCGCTACGCCCGACGCGGCCGAGTCTGGCCATGGCGCCACCCGGCACGCCTACGACGTCGGCCTGTTGCTGCTACGGGTGATGGTCGGCATCGCGATGGCCGCGCACGGTTCGCAGAAGCTGTTCGGCTGGTTCGGCGGCGGCGGTATCCATGGCACCGGCGAGTTCTTCACCCACAGCGGTTACCCGGCAGGCGAGGCGATGGCCGTCGTGTCCGGCCTGATCGAGACATTCGGCGGGCTGGCTCTTGTGCTCGGTCTGCTCACCCCGTTGGCCGCCGCCGCGATCGTCGGCGACATGCTCAACGCGGTCGCGGTGAAGTTCGGCGGTGGCTTCTTTGCGCCGAACGGGATGGAGTACGAACTCCTGCTGACGGTCGCCGCGGCGAGCATCGCGTTCACCGGTCCTGGCCGATACGCGCTCGACCGCTTCCTGCCCGTGTTGCGGGCTCACCGCCTGGCCTACGGTGCGCTGACGGTGTTGGTCGCGGTGGTCGTCGGCGCGGTCATGCTGTTGCTGCGCAAGTGAACCGGTCAGGTCACGGCGAGATCAATTTTCGTCTCGGCAACCTGTGAAAACTCTGATCCGACAATGATCTAGCCTGCCCGGTCGATAGGCTGATCTCCAGGTTCCCCTTTTCTTCTCACGACCTGGCGAAGGCGGCAATGGCATTACCAACTGAGAGCGCGAACGGGCGCAAGCGGTGGACGTTGCTCAGCGGCATCGTGCTGGCCGTCGTTGTCGCGACGGTCAGCTCAGCTTGCGGCAGCAGCGGGTCGAAGCCGACCGGGCCGGTGCAGAATGACGCGGCCACCAACCACCCCGCCCAGCCCAAGGTCGCGGCCAAGCCACTGACCGTCTCCGCGATCTCGCCCGTGAGCGGGACCAACGGCGTTGCCACCGACGCGGCGCTGACGGTGACCTACTCGGCGCCGCTGGCCACCATGCCGCCCGACCCGCAGCTCAGCCCGCCGGTGGTGGGTAACTGGAGCAAACAGGGCGACACCCTCACGTTCACCCCATCGGGTGGTTGGTTTCCGCTCGTGACCGAGACGGTGACCGTGCCGCCGGGCGCCACCGCGATGATCGGCGGAGCCAAGGCCACCTCGACATCGCCGACCACGACCACCTTCACGGTGGCCGCGGGCAGTGAGGCCCGAGTCGAGCAGATGCTGGCCGAGTTGAACTACCTGCCGTTCAACTTCGTGCCGACCCAGCCCTTCCCCGGCAAGGTCACCGGCGCGCTGCAGGCCGAGCCGACCACGCCGGACACGGTCAGCACCTCGCCGCTGGCCGGCGCGCTGAACTGGGCGTGGACCAGCGTGCCGCCGACGTTGAGCCCGCTGTGGAAGCCGGGCCAGGCCAACACGATGGACAAGGGCGCGATCATGGCGTTCGAGTCCGACCACGGCATGAAGATGGACGGCATCGCCGGCACCGCGGTCTGGACCGCGCTGCTCACCGCGGTCGCCAACCGCCAGACCGACCCGAACACCTACACCGACCTGGTGGCCAGCGAGACCCTGCCGGAGAAACTCACGGTCTACCGCAACGGCCAGGCCGTCTACTCCACCTTGGCGAACACCGGCATCGCGGGTGCGACCACCGCGAAGGGCACCTTCCCGGTCTACCTGCGGTTCAAGTCGACCGAGATGAAGGGCACCAACCCGGACGGCACCAAGTACGACGACCCGAACATCCCCTGGGTCGCCTACTTCAACGGCGGCGACGCGGTGCACGGCTACCCGAGGCCGAGCTACGGCCACCCGCAGAGCGTCGGCTGCGTCGAGCTGCCGATCTCCAACGCCGCGACGGTGTGGCCGATGGACACCTACGGCACCCTGGTCACCGTCACCGCCTGAGCGAAACCTGAACGGGCTCGGTCATCGCGACCGGGCCCGTTTTTCGTGCCCCCACCAGGATTCGAACCTGGAACCCACGCGTTCTTGGCGCGCGGCCTCTACCAATTGGGCTATGGGGGCCGTGGACACAAAAAAGCCCGGGGAGACCCCGGGCTCGGCATCGTGGGTACGACGACTACCGCCAGGGCAACCCCAGGAGGGACAGCAGGTTCGTCGTCGTGGTCACGTGCTCATCCTGTCCGCGCGACCCCACGAGCGCAATCGAATTAACGCGACTCCATTGTGGAGGGTCAGTCCGCCGTGCGGGCCCGCGCGTAGTGGCGGGCGGCCTTGGCGCGGTTGCCGCAGCCTGCCATGGAACACCAGCGGCGACTGCGTTTCGGGCTGGTGTCGTAGAAGTGCAGCACGCAGTCCGGATGGGCGCAGGCGCGCACGCGGGTCGGGTCAGCGGCCAGCAGCTCCAGGTAGTTCACCGCGGCCAGCCAACCCGGCCGCTGCCACGGGTGCGCCAGTTCGACCTCGGTGTCCGGCCCGTCCGGCCCGACCACCGGCCGGGTGCGACCCCAGGCCAGCACCTCGTTGAGCGCGCCGCGCCTGGCCGGGTCGGCGACGTGTGCGCGGATCGCCTCGCGCGCGGTGATCAGCGCGGCGCGGGTCTGTTCGGTGGCCCGGTCGTCCATGCCGGCCTCGGCGAGGAAGGCGCGCGTCCCGGCCAGGTCGGCGAGCATGTCCTGATCCGCGCCGCGGCTGCGCCACACGGTGTTGAGCAGGTCGAGGCCGAGTGGTTCGCCGAGCAGAGGCCGGTCGAGGGGCATTCAGACAGTCTAACCCATAAAATGGGTTTGAGTGGTTGGTTGGTCAGGACCAGGGCTGCTCGCCGACCCGTACCGCTGTCCCGGTCTCGGCCGCCTGCTCGATGGCCAACGCGATCGCGTAGTCGTGACAGCCATCGGCCAGCGGGTAGGGCTCCGAGCCGCCGCCATCGACCCACGCGGCCATGTCGGCCAGCAGCGTGCCGATCGCGATCTCCTCGTCGCTCCAGCGCTGCCCCTGGTACGGGTTGCGGTAGAGCACGTCCGACCCGAACGTGAGGTGATCGGTGTCGAACCCGTCGAGGTCGAGGTCGTAGCCGGTCTGGCGGCGAACGATCTCCGACCGCACGATCGTGCGATCGGCCGCCAGCCGCACCACGTCCTGCTCGCGCAGCTCGCCGAGCGTGCCGCGCACCAGCAGCCTGCGCATGAGCAGTTGGTTGTGCCACTGGTTGTCGGTGAAGTCGTAGACGCCGAACCCGCCCGCGTCGAAGGAGATCGTGGCCAACGTGGTCACCGCCTGGTTCATCGGCACCGGGTCGGCCCAGCCGGCGCGGGACAGCGGGTCGGCCAGTGGCGCGCTCGTGCGGACCGCGCGCACCTCGGCCGGTCCGCGACCGGTGCCGAGCAAGGTCCTGATCAGCGACACCGCGTGGTACTGGTGCGTCGAGGACACGTCGACCCTGGTCGGCTCGCCGATCACGCCCGACCGGACGAGCGCGATCCGGGCCGCGTACGCCGGCATCCGCGAGTACTGCTCGGCGACCTGAACCAGCTGCGAGTCCCCGACTTCGGCCCACAACGCGTGCAGGCCGTCGAGGTCCGGTGCCGGTGGGGTCTCGGCAAGCACCGGCACCGCGCGTTCGACGAGTTCGGTCACCAACGACGGCGTCACCGGCCACGGCACCGCGGTCACCACGAAGTCCGGTTTCGCCGCGCGCAGGCATTCCTCCAGCGAGAGGTGGACCGGGACGGGCAGGCCGTCCTTGGGGCCGCGCGACACGACGCCGACGCAGTTGACACCGTCCAGGGCCGCCGCGATGCGCCAGAAGAACTCGGCGCGCCACCCCGTGCCGACGATCGCGAAACTCGTCATGCCGCTCATCCAACACCTCGCGCCCGAGGGCTCCCGGATTTATGCTGGTCCGACAGCCGACCACTTGGATGGTGATGGCTATGGAAGACAAACAACGGGAAGCGGCGCACGCCGACACCCCGGACGGCCTGATCCGGATCGACCCCGGACCCGAGCACTTCCACGCCGTCCGCACCGCACTGATCGTCGAAGGCGTTGTCCTGGCGATCCTCGGCATCTGGGGCCTGGTGGTGGCCTGGAACTACCACGGCGCCGATCCGACCGGTGAGGTCGTCATCGGGGTCCTGCGGCTGACCGTCCCGCACGCGGCCGTCCTGCTCGGCACCGGAGTGCTGGCCTTCGTGGCCACCGCGGGCAGGCGCTGGGGCGTGCTGTTCGGGCTGTTGCAGGTGATCGCGTACGGCCTGATGTTCATCACCTCGGCCGGCCACCACAACTCGTTCAGCAACGGCGGCGACGCGGTGCTGCACGGGATCGTCGCCGCGGTCGGGTTGGTCGTGTTCATGTGGTCAGCCGGCCGCGCGCTCGACGGCTACATGTGGGAACGCAAGCCACCGACGACCGCAGTACACCGCTGAGCGATCACCCCGTCGCGATCCGCGCGACGGCGGTGACCGCGCGGTCGATCTCGGCCTCGGTGTTGTAGTAGTGCGGGGACAGCCGCACCAACGGGTGCACGTCGCGGACCTCGGCGTCGAACGGAGTGTGCCTGGCGACCGTGGTGCTCACGTTGATGCCGTCCTCGGCCAGCCGCGCCTTCACCTCGGTCGGCTCGTGCCCGGCAACGGCCGCCGTGACGATCGCGCACTGACGTCGGCCGAGGTCGTGCGTTGTCACGCCGGGGATCTCGGCCAGCCCCTGGCGCAGCCGCGCACCGAGTGCGACGGCCCGTTCGGCGATCTCGTCGAGCCCGAGTTCCAGCGCCTGCCGCACCGCTGCGCCGAGCCCGATCACGGTGGCATAGCTGGCTTCCCAGGTCGCGAACCGCCGCGCGCCCTTGACGAACTCGAACCCGCCGGCACCGTCCCAGTCGCCCGACTCGATCTCCACCACCTGCGGGTCGACCCGGTCCAGCGCGCGGTCGCCGACCCACAGGAAACCGGTCCCGCGCGGGCCGCGCAGGTACTTGCGGCCGGTCCCGGTCAGCAGGTCGCAGCCGAGGGCGGCCACGTCGACCGGTAGCTGGCCGACGGCCTGGGTGGCGTCCAACAGGAACAGTGTGTCCGCGTCGCGCGCGATCGCGCCGACCTCGGCCGCCGGATTGATCAGGCCGCCCGCGGTCGGAATCCAGGTGAGGCCGATCAGCGCGGTCCGCTCGTCCACCTCGGCCCGCAGCGCCTCGAGGTCGATCTGCCCGGACTCGTCGTTGTCGATCACCACGATTTCCGCGCCGGTCCGCCGCGCGATCTGGAAATAGGCCAGCACCGCGCTGCCGTACTCGTTGCGGCCGGTGATGATCCGATCGCCCGGCTTGAGCGGTATCGCATAACCGGCCGCGTTCCACGCATGGGTCGAATTGTCGAACAGCGCGATCTGATCGTCCCGGCCGCCGAGCAGTTGTGCCAACGCGAGGTACGTCGCGGTGATCTGGTCCTGCGCGGCCTCGGCCGCCTCGTAGCCGCCGATCCGCGCTTCGAGGCCGAGATGGTCGGTGATCGCGTCCAGGGTGGTCTGGGACATCAGCGCGGCACCCGCGTTGTTCAGATGCGTCCGGTGTGCGGTGCCAGGGGTTCGCGCGCGCAGCAGCTCGATGTCCATGCGAGTCATCCTGACACAGCGAAGCGGGCACGCGGCCGTTCGCGAACCGGCATTAGGCGATTCGGTTCACGCATTTCGTTTGTCCTGTCGGACAAAATTTGTCTAGACCTTGCTGGGCGCCGGGATATTCCGATACTGAAACCAAGCGGATTCGATCTTCCCGTCACTGTTTCGGAGGGCCCGCATTGAGATTATCCGGATCGCTCAGCCTGCTCGGCGTCATCGCCGCGACCGCGTCGACCGTCGCCGGGGTACTGCCCGCGACCGCCGACACCGCCACCGCGCCCGCCAACAACTTCGCCACCACCCCCGCGCACCAGGTCAGCCTGCCCACCGGTGACACCGTGCTGGTGAACACCGCGACCTCGACCTACACCCCGCAACCGGCACCGGGCAGCGGCGCCTTCGAATCGTTCACCGACCCCGGCGGCGACCACTACGTCGTCCCCGCCATCGCCGCGCCCTACCTCGGCCGCCAACTCGACCCGTCGCTTTTCGACGTGTCCGCGCTCGTGCGCGACGGCGACACCACCCGCATCCCCGTCGACGCCACCTTCAACCCCGGCACCACCCCGACCGCGCCGGCCGGCGTCACGTTCACCTCGGTCACCGCCAGCACCGCCACTGGTTATCTGACGCCGGGCACCGCGTTCGCGGCCGCGCTGCGCCAGCGGATCGGCGCCGATGTCGCGGCAGGCCACCGCGCCGGCACCGCGCCGCTGTTCGGCGGCCTCGCCGGGCTGAGCCTGGCCGGCGCGCGGGCCCAGCCGTCGACGCGGCCCCTGTTCGCCGAGCACCTGCTGGAGATCACCTCGACCGACTCGACCGGCGCGCCCGCCAACGCGGTGGTCCTGCTGATGAACACCGACCAGGAGAGCCGCGAGGTCACCTACGTGCCGGTGACCAACGGCCTCGACCGTCTCGAGGTGCCTTCCGGCCACTACGCGGCCATGACCGAGTTCGACGACTACGACGTCAACGGCAACCCGACCGCCGTGCGCCTGGTCGCCGCCGACAACGTCACCGTGCCCGACACCGGCACCGCGCCGACCGTGGCCGCGCTGAACGAGTCGGCCGCGACCGCGACGATCACCGCGACCACGCCGAAACCGGCGACCGAGCGGGTAGCCAGCGCGACCCTGGCCCTTGTCGACCCGAACGGAGCCGGCCAGGCCCTCAACGTCAACAACATCGGCGAGCCACAGGTCCCGGTGATGGTCAGCCCGATCCCGGCCAGCACCTCGGGCACCGTGCACTTCGTCGCCCAGTGGAGCGGGATCTCCCCGCAACTCAGTCAGGGCTACCAGTACGACCTGGCCTGGGGCGCCGACGGCATTCCCGCCAACCAGACCCACACGACCCAGCCGAGCGACCTCGCGACGGTCCAGGAACACCTCTACGCCGACCCGGCAGGCGGCACGACCGGCGTCATCATCACCGGCGCGACCGATCCTGCGTTGCTGGCCACCAGCTACCACGCGTTCGGCAACCTCGCGACCTACCCCGGCGTGCTCACCGACTACCTCGGTGGCGGCGACGGCGGCGACTGGCAGCAGGAGATCACCACTCCCAACGAGGTTCTGCTCAACGCCGACCCGCACGTCTACCAGCCAGGCCACACCTACACCGTCGACTGGGGCCACGGCCCGGTCACGGCCGGCCTCGGCCACTGGAACAGCCCGCAACTGTGCGACGCCTGCGTCGCCGGTGACACGCTGTCGCTGGCCATCCCGCAGGACCGGGACAGCAACGCCGACCACAGCGGCTACCCGTTCCGGGACACCAGCACGCACTTCACCCTCTACCAGGGCGTCACCAAGGTCTTCGATCAGAACAACTACTACGGCGCGTACGTGCTCGGCATCCCTGCCGTGCCAACGGTGTATCGCGGCGTGTTCGACCTCGACGAGACCGGCATCGCCGGATTCAGCCAGTCGACGAAGACGCACACCGAGGAAACCGTCCACTACACGCCGACCCTGAACGATCCACTGCCCAAGACCGACGCCTGCGACACCCTCTCCCTCAGCCTCCAATGCGAGGTGCTGCCCGCGTTGACCCTTGGCTACGACCTCAGCACCGACCAGACCAACACCTCGACCTCCCCGGTCCAGGTGCTCGGGCTGACCGTCGGCCACGTCGGCTACGGCTCGGCGGGCGCGCGATTCCCGATCAGCTCGGTGACCGTGTCGGTGTCCTTCGACAACGGCACCAGCTGGCAGCGCGTGCCCGCGCTCGGCGCCTTCGGCCACTACGTGGCTTTCTGGCACAACCCCGGCAGCGGTAGCCCTTCGCTACGCGTCACCGCGAGCGACTCGGACGGCAACGCGATCAGCCAGACCATCACCAACGCCTACACCGTGGGGAAGCACTCGTGAAACGCTTACGCAGCTTGGTGATCGGCGCGCTGGTCCTCGCATCGACCGCGATCCCCACCGTCGCCAACGCAACTCCGACCATTCGAGACGTGTGCGGTTCGGCTCCGGCCGGCTGGGCTCGCTGCGACGCGCAGGTCCGCACCGACGTACACGGCGGGTTCGGCGTGCGCGGCTTGGCCGCGCTCCCACAGGGCTACAGCCCTGCCGACCTGCGCTCCGCGTACAACCTGCCGGCGACCGGCGGCGCCAATCAGACAGTCGGCATCGTGGACGCGGGCGATGACCCGAACGCCGAATCCGACCTCGCCGTCTACCGCTCCACCTTCGGCCTGCCCGCCTGCACCACCGCCAACGGTTGCTTCCGCAAGGTCAACGAGCAGGGCGCGAGCAGCCCGCTGCCGCCGGACCAGTTCTGGGGCATCGAGATCTCGCTCGACCTCGACCTGGTCTCCGCCGCCTGCCCGCAGTGCCACATCCTGTTGGTGGAAGGCGACACCGCGAGCTCGGCCGATCTCGGCGCATCGGTGAACACCGCGGTCGCGTTGGGCGCCAACGAGGTTTCCAACAGCTACGGCATCACCGAGCAGAACGGTACCAACGCCTTCGCCGCCGACTACAGCCATCCCGGCGTTGCGATCGTGGCGTCCTCCGGCGACGCGAGCTTCGGCATTCCGCAGATGCCCGCCGATCTGCAAAGCGTCATCGCGGTCGGCGGCACCTCGCTGACCAAGGCTGACAACACGCGCGGTTGGACCGAATCCGCCTGGGTCGGCGCTTCCAGCGGTTGTTCGGCGTGGGTGGACAAACCGGCATGGCAGTCCGATCCGGAC
>DASYBO010000166.1:0-3689 GCA_036500685.1 Pseudonocardiaceae bacterium
GGACATCGACCCGGCGACGACCAGTCGACTGCTGTTCGGCATGGTGAACTCGCTGATCGAGTGGTACCGGCCGCGCGGCGCGAGCGATGTGGACATCGCGGAAACCATTGTGGCCGTGGCCTTCGACGGTCTGCGGGTCAGGCCGCGCGACTGATCCGGCTCGGTGTCAATTCGCCTGCACCGTCCATCCTGGACCGTTTCGGCGAAACTCGGACCTGGCCGCGCGGGAGCGGCACCGAACGACCGCGTTCGGGCCGGGACATCATCGGGGTGATGACGACTCGTGGAACATCGCCGCGCTGATCCTGTTGTCGGATCGGCGCGGCGCCTGGCCGTCTGGTTAGTTTCCCGTCGGCGGGGTCATCTCCGGCATGCCAGACATGCCGGGCATGTTGGCCATGCCGGTCGACGGGGTGCCGGCGGATCCGCTGGACATGTCCATGCCGTCACCCGGCGTCGAGTGGCCCATGAACCCGTAGGTCATCACGTCGGCCATGCTCAGGTCGGCGGCGGTGCCGACCGGCGCGAGGATGTGCAGCGTGCCGGACCGCTGGAAGGTGAGCGTCAGCTGCAAGGGCTGGTGGCCCTTGCTCAGCTGCCCGAGGCCGGTCACCTCGATGTGCGGACCGCCCGGCGCGAACAGCGTCGTGCTGGTCGAGGAAATGTCGACGGTGCCCGCGCCGCTGCACGGGTCATCCGCGCACAGCGTGACACTCTTCGCTGCGGCGCCGGTCTGGTATTCGGCGGCGACGCTTTCCAGCGTGTCCGAGCCGGCCCCGATGTTGCTGAGCGTGAAGTACACGTCCGCGGTGCCGGACTTGGTCGGCGGCACGTAGACCTTGGTCACGGTGATCGCGGCGGGCGGCAGATCAGGACTTGTCGTCACCCAGGCGACGGCGGCGGCCGCGATGATCACCACGGCGCCGACGGCGAACAACACCGGACGGCGCCAACGCGGCTCGGTCTCGTCCTCGGTGCCGCGCTCGGTCTCCGGTGTCTCGCTCATTCTCCCCCCGGGAAGGTGAACGGTGCCGGCGCCACGTCCTGGCCAAGGTCGAGCTGGATGACGTTGTGCGCGTTGAGCGGAATGTCCCTCGGGTTACCGGTGAACGCCTTGCCGTTGACGTAGGCGGTGAGCTTGCCGGTGTCCGAGCCGACCTGGTTCGGGCCGAGTTGCTGACCCCATTCGTCGAAGAACTGGCCCAGCGTGTAGGTCGTCTGCTTCGGCGACTCGATGTGGATCACGCCGCTCTCGTCGTGCGTGTGCAGCCAGTAGAACTTGCTGCCGCCACCGACGAACGGGGTGCCGGCGGCCGGTTGGCCCGCCGGGATCGTCTGCAGTTGGTAGGGCGGGACGATGCCGATGCCATACGGGACCAGCTTCTGCTGGCCGTTGACGTAGATGGCAAGGTGCGCGTGAATGTGGAAGGCGACCTGCTCGTTGTCGTTGCTGGAGATGCCGTCGACGTCCTGACCGGTGAGGCCGGAGTTGGCCCTGGCCAGCAGCGCGGAGCTGGAGTCCTGCTGGGTCGGTGGGGTCGCGTTGGCGTTGCTGTTGCCACCACGGGAGAGCACGATGCCGACCACGACGGCGGCGGCCACGATCACCACGATCGCGGCGGGCAGCACGACGCCCCGCATCACCGACGTCTGCCGCGCGCCCTTGATCGCGCGCTGCGCCGATGCCGCCGAGGACTTGCTGCCCTTGCGGTTGCCGGCCTGGCCGGGCCGGTTGCCAGCTTGGCCGGGCCGGTTGCCGGCGCCGCCGGACTTCTTGCCGCGGTTGCCCGACCCCGCTCCGGACTGCCCCGACCCACTCTTCGCCATTGCCGCTTCGTCCCTACTCTCACCGGCCGGCCGCACGCGCCGACGATCACCGCGGCCCTGGGCCGCTCATGTTCCTGCATAGCCTACGGGGCGTCTGTTACGCGTTTGGCCGGGCGCTCTGTGCGTACCCAAGCCGTTACCTTCCGCCAACCTACTCGCTATTGCGCCTGTTCAGGGCGTGGTAAGCCGGACGGAGCAGGTCGGCGAGCTCGCGGCCGTCCACGGTGAGTCCGATCGGGTCGAGCTGGTCGAGCAGCGCGTCCGGGCGCGGTGCGGGCGCCTCGCCGATGGGCTGCTCGGGTTGCGGGCCGCAGCGCCAGAAATCCTCGATCGCCTCCTCCAGCGGCGCGGTGTCCGGTTCGGCGTCGATCGGTGCGGCCGGCCGGTGGCCGCCGTCGCGCAGCCTGCGCAACCGTGCCAACAGCTCGGTTCGACCGCGACCGCGCCAGGCCAGGATCTCGAACGGGTCGGCGTCGAAGGACTCGGCGAGCAGGTAGCAGGTGGCGGCGAGGTGCTTGCACGGCACCTCCCAGTCCGGACAGGAGCAGTCCATGGACAGTTCGCGCAACGTGCCGGGGAACAGCTTCAACCCGAGTTGGGTGAACACGTCCTCGATGTCGGTGGGCATCTCGCCGGCGAGCAGTTTCGCCGCGAACAGTGCCTGCGCGGCAAGGGCTTCCTCGATGCGCAGCCATTCCCGGTCGGTGAACGCCTTCACCGCGATCCGCACCCGGTAGGGCTCGGGCCGGGAACCCTGCACCTGGGCCACGACCAGGCTGGTGGACAGGTTCATGGTGAGCACCTGGCCCGCGCGGGCGTAGTTCTTGCCGCGCAGCAGCCGCCCGCCCATGCCGAAGGACTCCAGCACGTCCAGGAACCGGCGCGACCACCAGGACTGGCCGATCTCACCGCGTCGGCTGCGCGCCTTGATGCCGCCGTCGACCTTGCGCGGTCCGCCGGACCACGCGTCGCGCGGGATGCGCCTGGGTTCAGTCACCGACGGCGTCCTCGGACAGACGCACCAGTTCGCGCAGTTCGGTGTCGGACAGTTCGGTCAGCCAGCTCTCCCCCGCGCCGACCACCATGTTGGCCAGTGCCTTCTTCTCCTCGATCATCGTGTCGATCTTCTCTTCCAGCGTGCCGATGCAGACGAACTTGCGCACCTGCACGTTGCGCCGCTGGCCGATCCGGAACGCCCGGTCTGTCGCCTGGTCCTCGACGGCCGGGTTCCACCAGCGGTCCAGGTGCACGACGTGGTTGGCTGCGGTGAGGGTCAGGCCGGTGCCGCCTGCCTTGAGCGAGAGCAGGAAGATCGACGGGCCGTTGGCGGACTGGAACCGGGTGACCATGGTGTCGCGCGCCCGTTTTCCGGTGCCGCCGTGCAGGAACTGCACCTCGGTATCGAAGCGGGCGCTCAGGTGGGGCACGAGCATGGCGCCGAACTCGGCGAACTGGGTGAACGCGATGATCTTGTCGCCGTCGGCCAGCGCAGCCTCGATGATCTCCTCGAAGCGCGCCAGTTTCCCGGAACGGCCAGCGATCCGGCTCCCGTCGCGCAGGAACTGGGCCGGGTGATTGCACACCTGCTTGAGCTTGGACATGGTCGCCAGCACGAGGCCCTTGCGCTGCATGCCTTCGCTGTCGTCGATCTTGGCCAGCATGTCGTCCACCACCGCCTGGTAGAGCGAAGCCTGTTCGGCGGTGAGGTTGCACAGCTGCTTCATCTCGATCTTGTCCGGCAGATCGTCGATGATCTTCGGGTCGGTCTTGAGCCTGCGCAACACGAACGGCGCGGTGATCCGGCGCAGCCTGCTGGCGGCCTCCACGTCGCCGTAGCGTTCCACCGGCACCGAGAACCGGGC
>DASYBO010000167.1:0-22403 GCA_036500685.1 Pseudonocardiaceae bacterium
CGGCGTCGAGTTGCTCGGCGAGGTGGACACCGTGCCCGAACTGTTGGCGCAGACGGACGAAACCATCAAACAGGTGCAGGTCGGCGCGGTCCGATACGCGGGCAGCGTGCAGAAACTGCTGGACGCGCAGGAAGGGTGAGCAGATGCCGGCCGTTGCCTGGGTGACCCTGGTGGCGACAGCGCTGATCGTGGCGCTGGTCGCGCTCGCGCTGCTGCGCGTGGTCATCAACCTGAAGCAGACCTCCGACACGCTCGGCGCGGTCATCGGCGGAGTCCGCGCGATAGCCCAGAGGACGAGCACCGTGCCGGCCCGGCTGACCTCCGTGAACGCCACCCTGAAACCGGTCAAGGACTGGACCGACACGGTCTGAGGAGCCCGCAATGGATACGTTCGGCTGGACCCTCGGCCTGATCATCGGCCTGGTGATCGTGCTGGTCGTGGTCGCGCTGGTGACGCCGATCCTGGTGCTGGCGCACCGGATCGGCAAGCAGGCACCGCAGATCGACGAGGCGCTGAAGCAGGCCAAGGCGAACACCGCGCCGCTGGCCGCGCTGAGCACGACCATCGAGTACGCGGTCGGCATCATCGGCGGCCTCAAGCGCGGCCGGACCAGGCTGGGAGGATGAGAAGTGAACACGACCTATTGGTCCTGGATCCTGCTGATCGGGCTCGTGGTCATCTTGGCGGTGGTCGCGCTGCTGAGCCTGTTGGTCTACTTCGTGAAGGTGATCGACAAGCGGGTCGTCGAGGTGCGGCAGACGCTGCTGGAGACCAGCGAGAACACCGCGCACGCCGCGTTGATCCCGCAGGTCGGCGACGGCGTTGACCTGGTCCTCGCGGAGGGCCTGCAACACCACCTGTTCCTCGGCCGGGTCGCGACCGCGACCGGCACCGCTCCCCTTGCCGGAGACCAATCATGAGCACGACGACACTGATCGTCCTGACCGTGATCGAAATCGTGCTGTTCATCGCCGGGTTGGCGTTCTTCCTGATCTGGCTCGGTTCTCTGCTCAATCGCATCGCCGACAACCTGGAGGCGTGCGACGAACACGTGCGCACCATTGTCGGCCAGGCCGCGGTGATCAAGCCGGGCGTCGAGCACATCAACCGGTCGGGCGGGGTGGTGGCGAGCGCGTTGCCGCTGCTCTACGGGTTCGCCGAGAAGATCATCGCCAACGTGACGCCGACACCGAAGCCGCCCGATCACCGCGTCACCCGGCCCGCGTCCGGGACGCGGCGCTCGCGGTTGCACGAGACGGTCGGGTTCAGCCCGTCGCGGCACTGATGATCCGACTGGGATCACTGGCCGGATATTTCTTCGAGGGGCCCCGGGTGCTCGGCGGTTGGCTACCGCCGAGCACGGCGGCCGTCTACGCGATCCTGTACAGGCCGGACGCTGTGTCCAAACCGGACCGCTACGCGGTCACCTATGTCGGCAACGCGGACAATCTCGCCGACGGCGGGCTGCCGTTCCGGCATCCGCGCGCGCCGTGCTGGATCAAGCGAGCCGGGTCGAAGTGGAAGGTGTACGTCGCCACGTTGGAGATGGCGGGCGACGGGCATCGGGAGCAGATCGTGAACGAGTTGATCGCGACCTACCGGCCGCGCTGCAACACCGAGCGCTTCGACAACGCGTGGCAGGCCGAGTGGATCGCCACCGAGCGCTGATCAGACACCCTCATCGACCAACACCGTGCCCTGCAACCGGACCGCGTCCTGGCCGGGCGGCACGCCGAACATGCGCCGGTACTCCCGGTTGAACTGCGACGGGCTGTCGTAGCCGACCGCGTGGCCGACACCGGCGATGTCGTCGGGCGCGGCCAGCAGCCGCGCGCGGGCCCTGCTGAGCCGGATCTGCTTCTGGTACTGCAACGGGCTCATCGCGGTGACCGCGCGGAAGTGCCGGTTCAGAGTGGCCTCGCTGACGCCGACATGGTCGGCGATCTCGGCGATGCGGATTGCCCGGTCGTAGTGTTCGGTGATCCAGCGCACCGCCCGCCGTACCACCGACACCCGGCTGTCCGAGATGCCGATGCGGCGCACCAGCGCGGCGTGCGGGCCGTTCATCAGCCGCCAGTGGATCTCGCGTTCGACACCCGGGCCGAGCACCGCGAACTCGCGCGGCCGGTCGAGCAGACGCAGCAGCCGCACCACCGCGTCGATCAGTTCCTCGTCGGCGTCGGCGGTGACGATGCCGCTGCCCGAGTCGTCGACCTTGCCAGGACCGGCTTCGAGCACGAGTTGGGCGATGATCGACTCGTTGAGCGGCAGGCCGAGCCCGAGGAACGGGCGCGCGAGGCTGGCCTCGGTGACCTGGCCGGTCACCGGCAGGTCCAGGGCACTGACCAGGTACTGGCCGGTCTGATACTCGTAGACGCGGTCGGCAAGCACGGTGCGCTTCGCGCCCTGCGCCACCATCGCCAGCATCGGCCGGGCCAGGCTGCCGGCCGGCGTGGTCGGGCTGGCGATGCTCGACACGATCAGGCCGGGCAGCAGCGACAGGGGCGCCGGCCGGGCTTTGAGCGCGGCGATGCGCTCGGCGAGTTCGATCAGGGTCCGCACCCCTCCATTGAGCCCCTGCTCGGCGCAGCCGTCAAGAAACGTGAGCGGATCGTGCAACAGCGTGAGTCGATCTCGCTACCGGGAACGGCGACTTCGCGGTCGAATGAAGTAGCACCGAATCACCGGTGAGTGAATCCATCAACAGCTGGAGCGGACACCATGGCACTTGACTCCTATGTCACCCTCGGCAGGTCAGGCCTGCGGGTCAGCCCGTTCACCCTGGGCGCGATGACCTTCGGCGAGGACCACGGCTGGGGCGCGAGCCCCGAGGAGTCGATGAACGTGCTCGCCGCCTACCTCGACCGCGGGGGCAACTCGATCGACACCGCGAACATGTACACCAACGGCCACTCCGAGAAGATCATCGGCGACTTCTTCGCCAACCACCCCGGACGCCGCGACCGGATGGTGATCGGCACCAAGTTCTTCGGCAACCTGCACGTCGGCGACCCGAACGGCGGCGGGGTCGGACGCAAGGGCGTCCTGCACCAGTTGGAGGACTCCCTGCGCCGCCTGCGGACCGACTACGTCGACATCTACTGGGTGCACAACTACGACCCGGTCACTCCGATCGAGGAGACCCTGCGCACCCTGGACAACCTGGTCACCTCGGGCAAGGTCCGCTACATCGGCCTTTCTGATCTGCCGGCCTTCCGGATCGCGCAGGCGGCGATGATCTCGCGGTACACCTCGTGGGCGCCGATCACCGCGCTGCAACTGGAGTACTCGCTGTTGGAGCGAACGTCGGAAGGCGAGCTGTTCCCGGCCGCGAAGGAGTTCGGCATCGGCGTGCTGCCGTGGAGTCCGCTGAAGAACGGGTTCCTCGGTGGCCGGTTCGGCAGCGACCGGCCCGCGCCGGAGAGCACGACGCGGACCAAGGTCTCCAACTACTTCCAGCCGCCGACCGACGCGCAGTACCAGGTGATCGACCGGGTCAACAAGACCGCCGCCGACCTTGGCGTGAGTTCCGCCGCCGTCGCGCTGTCCTGGGTGCAGGGCAGGCCCGGCGTGACGTCGACACTGATTGGCGCGCGGCGGGTGGACCAGTTGCTCGACAACATCTCCGCGCTCGACCTGACCCTGCCCGACGAGCACCGCACCGCGCTGGACGAGATCTCCGCGCCGCAGCTGGCCTTCCCGGCCTCGGCCAACCACAGCGCCTCCTTGATCCAGTTCGCGGGCGCGACCGTGGACGGCGAGCCGCACCAGCTGTTCCCGATCCTGGAGACCAGCCCCGATCGCTACTGAATTCGATTTCATTCGAACGGCGCAATGTGTCGCAATTCCGAACACGACAATTGCCCGGTCAATCCCGCCGCCCAGCTCGATTGTCGAGCGAATAGAGGTTCCGTGAACTGTCACCAAAGGTGATCGGCGAATTCCGATAATTCTCCAAGGATCGTCGCACCGATGGATTCCGGTCTTGACTGTGCAGGTCAGTGAGCGCTTCACTGGTGATCGCACCAGCAGGCTCACCACGACAAAAACGGAGTTCGCGTACTGGGGAGTTCGCGCCGTGCCGATGTCGGACATGACATTCACATCATGACTGGAGGACGTATGAAGCCTGCGTTGACAATCGCATCATTAACAGGTCCGGTACAGTCAATCTTTCGTATCGTCGTCGGTTTCCTGTTCGCTTGTCACGGTGCCGCTTCCCTGTTCGGTGTGTTCGGCGGAGCGTCCGGTACGCACGGTGGGACGGTGGCGTTCGGCACCTGGCCCGACTGGTGGGCGGCGGTGATCGAGCTGATCGGCGGCGTACTGGTGGCGCTGGGTATCGGCACGAGGGTCGCGGCGCTGATCGGTTCGGGTGCCATGGCGTTCGCGTACTTCACCGTGCACATCAAGCACGGGTTGCTGCCGTTGGAGAACAGCGGGGAGCCTGCCGCGCTGTACTCGTGGATCTTCGTGCTGATCGCGGTCATCGGCCCGGGCCCATGGGCATTGGCCGCGAAGCTGAATCGGGTGCAGCGCAGCTCTTACCAGCCGGATGCTGGGGAAGCGACCGCGTAAGTCGTTGTGGGGCCGGGATGCCGGTCCCGCAACGTCCGTTGGGCCCGCTTCAGCCGAGTCTCGGCAGCAGGGTGGCGAGTTCGGCGAGGCTGGCCAGATCGTGACCGGAGAGCAGTTCGTCGATGTGCGGTCGCGCGATGAGCATGCCGAGCGACCGCTGCCCGGAATCGTTGCCCTCGTGCGGGTTGAGCCACACGACCCGGTGACACAGCCGGGAAAGCCGGCTCATGGCGGTGGCCAGCACGTCCGGGTCGCCCCGGTCAAGGCCGTCCGAGCAGACGACCACGATGCCGCCGCGACATACTCCACGCCTGCCCCAGGTGCGGACGAACTCGTCGAGGCAACCGCCGATCCTGGTGCCACCCTCCCAGTCGACGACCAGCGCGGCCGCGCGGCGCAGCGCCTCGTCCGGGCTGCGATGCCGCAATGGCGCGGTGATCCTGGTAAGCCTGGTGCCGAAGCAGAACACCTCGACCTTGCGCGCGGCGCGCCGGGTCGAGTAGGCGAACTGGAGCAGCCCGCGCGAATAGTCGGCCATCGAGCCGGACACGTCCAGGATCAGGATCAGCGGACGCGGACGCACTCGCCGCGCCCGCCAGTGCAGCGTGACGGGTTCGCCGCTGGTGCGCAGCGATGCGCGGACGGTGCGGCGCAGGTCCGGGGTGCGGCCGGTGCGCGCCGGCCGGGTGCGCCGGGTGCGTCGGCGCGGCGGGGTGAGCCGAATGGCGGCCATGATGCGGCGCAGCGCGGCCAGTTCCGCGTCGGTGCAGGCGGCGAACGACTTGTGCCGCAACACTTCGGCGGCGGACGCCTGGAGGCCGAGCGGCGCCTGTTCGTCCCGCTCTCCCGCTGGCGCGTCGGTGGCCGGCGCGGTGAGCGTGGCTTCGATCGTGGTCGCGCGCAATCTGAGCACGTCGGCCAGTGGGGTGCCGGCGTTGAGGAAGAACCGCAGGAACGTCTCGTGATAGGTCGGGATGTCCTCGTGCCGCGAGACGAGCGTGATGCGGCCGACCCAGTACAGGTCGACCAGGTCGGTCGGGTCGAGGCCGCCGAGCGCGGCGCAGTAGGTGAGCACGTCCCCGGACCCGACCACCACGCCCTCGCCGCGCAGCGCGTCCGCGAAATCGACGAGTACGGCGACGATGCCGGGTTCGGCCATGGTCAGCCGGTGAGCTCGTCGAGGTTGGCGCGGACCATGATGAGGTCGTCGTGCTCCTTGACCACGGTGCCGATGGTCGCCTCGGCGGCGGCCGCGGTCAGGTCGGTCTCGCCGAGGAAGTCCAGGGTGCGGGCCCAGTCGATGGTTTCCGCCACGCCGGGCGGTTTGGCCAGTTCCAGTTCGCGCAACCGGTGCACGGCCGCGACCACCTTCTGCGCCAACGACCGCGCGACTCCGGGTTCGCGCAGCAGCACGATCTCGACCTCGCGTTCCTGGCTCGGGTAGTCGATCCAGTGGTAGAGGCAGCGGCGTTTGAGCGCGTCGTGCAGTTCGCGGGTGCGGTTGGAGGTGAGGATGACCAGCGGTGGTTCGGTTGCCGCGATGGTCCCGATCTCCGGGATGGTGATCTGGAAATCGGACAACAGTTCCAGCAGAAACGCCTCGAACTCGTCGTCGGCCCGGTCGATCTCGTCGATCAGCAGAACCGCGTCAACCCCGGACCGGATGGCGCGCAACAGCGGCCGTTCCAACAGAAACTTCGGTCCGAACAGCGTGTCGATGGCCGCGTCGTCGGCCAGTTGTCGATCGGACAAGGCCCTGATGTGCAGCAGTTGCCGGGCGTAGTCCCACTCGTACAGGGCCTGGTTGGTGTCGATGCCCTCGTAGCACTGCAATCGGATCAGCTCACGCCGATAGCGGGCCGCGATGACCTTGGCGATCTCGGTCTTGCCCACACCGACCTCGCCCTCAAGCAATACCGGACGGCGCAACGACATCGCCACGTACATCGCGGTGGCCAGGCCGCGATCGGCCAGGTAGCCCCCGGCGAGCAGGGTGTCGGTGAGGTCGGCTACCGAAGCGGGGTCAGTCACGGTCGGCCGGGTCGAGCAGCATGTCGCCGACGCTCTCGGCGTCCTGGCGCAGCTTGCCCTCCCGTTCCAGGCGGTCCCGCCAGGCCGCGCGCAGGTCGCCGTCGAGGGGTTGCGCGTCGCCGCCGAAGCCGACGTGCTTCATGTTCTTGCACGTCTTCTGGTGCCGGTGACCGTAGATCTCGTCGAGTTCGGCGCTGGTCTGGGATCGCGCGTGCCAGATGTCGCGCAGCACGTCGAGTGTGGGTTCACCGCCTGGCATCGGCCACCTCCCGAGGGTTCGCACCGAGGTTACGTCTCCTCGGAAGGTGCCCGCCCGTCGTCCTTAACCGATCACTTAACCTCGACGCCGGCGATCTCGTCGAGCAGGCTGCCCAAGCCGCGCGTGACAATGCCGCGCCAGCCGCCGCCCATGATCTTGCGCATCGTCTGTTGCATGGCGTTGTCCGGGTTGAAACCGGTGTGTTCCAAGAACATCCGGGTGCCGCGCCCCTCGGCTTCGAGTCGCCAGGTCACGATGGTCTCCGGGCCGTCCGGCTTGGCCGCGTCCTTCCAGGTGATGCGCAGCAGGCTCGGTTCCTCGATGGCGAGCACCTCGGAAGCGCCGGTGCCGGAGAAATCGGCACCGGGCACTGGTTTGCCGTGGAAGTTGAACGCGTGGCCGACCACGGGCTTGAAGTCGTTGGGCATCAACCAGCGCGCCATCAGCTCCGATGTGGTCAGCACGCGCCAGACCAGTTCGGGCGGGTGCGGGAAGAACTGGTCGACCTTGATGCTGGTCAGGTCCTCGGTCATGGCTTGTCCTGTTCGTTGTGGGCCGCTTGGTGCGCGGCCACCTGGTCGACGAGTTCGGCCATCGCGGTCAGTCGTTCGCGCCAGAACCGTTCGTACGGGCGCAGCCATTCCCCCAGTTCGTGCAACGGCGTCGGTTCGACCGAGTAGTAGCGAAACCGGCCCTGCCGATTTTCCGCCACCAGCCCGCCGTCCTTGAGCACCTTCAGATGCTCGGACACGCTCGGCCGGGCCATGTCGAAGTGCGCCGCGATGTCCGCGACCGTGCGCGGACCGGACAGCAGCAGGTCGAGCACGTCCCGCCGGGTGGGGTTGGCCAGCGCGCCGAACAACCGGTCGGTCGCGGAGTCCTTGGTTCGCTGGGGCACCAGAACACGATAGGTAGACACACTCCTACCTGTCAAGCGTAGGAGTTTTCCTACTTACCCGTGCCAGGCTGCGCAGATCGCACCAAAGGGCGATGCTGGACTAATCCGGTCGCCTTATCGTGACCCGAATGTCATGATCTATTTCATGGCGACGCCGCGCGAGTTCCTCGGCTCGCAACGCAGGTATGGCAGGGTCGCTGACCAGGTGTTCGACGGTGCCGAGCTGGTCTCGGTGCGCTGCCGGCGGCTGTGGCTGCGGCACTGCTCCTTCCGCAATGCCGACCTGCGCCAGGCCATCCTGGACGGCTGCCACTTCCTGTTCTGCGACCTGCGCTATGCCGATCTGCGCGGAGCGTCGTTGCGCGAGACGTCGTTCGTGGGTTGCTACTTGCGCGGCGCCGACCTCGGCAACGCCGACCTGAGCCGGGCCCGGTTCGGCTCCGTGAACACCGGCACCCCCGCCGGCCGCACCGACGTGACCGGCGCGAACTTCAGCGGCGCCGTCCTACGTGAGATCGAGGCGAGCCGCGTGATCGGCTGGCCCGACGACCTCCCCACCGGACAGGCCAGCTAGGAAGGAGAGCACTCGTGCTGCGCTGCGCGATAGTGGACGACTACCAGGATGTCGCGCTGGCGATGGCCGACTGGGCCGGGCTCGCCGATCGGGTCGAGGTGCGCGCCCACTCTCGGCATCTCGCGTCGGTCGACGAACTGGTGGATGCGGTGCGGGACTGCCAGATCCTGGTGATCATGCGCGAACGCACACCGTTCCCGGCCGAGGTGTTCGCCCGGCTGCCCGAACTGCGGCTGCTGGTCACCAGCGGCATGCGCAACGCGTCGATCGACCTGGCCGCGGCGGCCGAGTCAGGCGTGACCGTGTGCGGTACCGGCAGCGACAGCACGCCGCCGGCCGAGTTGACCTGGACACTGATCCTCGGTCTCGCCCGCAACATCGGCGTCGAGGCCACCCAGCTGCGCGCGAACGGGCCGTGGCAGAGCACGGTCGGCACCACGCTGGCCGGGAAGACCTTGGGGTTGCTCGGATTCGGCAAGATCGGGGTCGCGGTCGGCCGGGTGGGCAAGGCGTTCGGCATGGATGTGCTCGCGTGGAGCCAGAACCTCACCGAGGAGCGGACGAGCGCCGAAGGGGTGCGACGGGCCGCGAGCAAGGCGGAACTGTTGCGCGCCAGCGACGTGCTGTCCGTGCACCTGGTGCTCAGCGACCGGACCCGCGGCCTGCTCGGGGCCGATGATCTCGCGCTGTTGCGGCCGAGCGCGTTGCTGGTCAACACCTCGCGCGCGGCGATCATCGACCAGGACGCCCTGGTGGACGCGTTGCGGCAGGGGCGGATCGCCGGGGCCGGACTGGATGTGTTCGAGCAGGAGCCGATGCCGGCCGAGCACCCCTTCCGGGCACTGCCGACCGTGTTGGCCACGCCGCATCTCGGCTATGTGACCGACACGAACTACCGGGCCTACTTCGGTGAGGCGGTCGAGGACATCGCGGCGTATCTGGCCGGCGCGCCGATCCGCGAACTGGTGGGCGGGCCAATCCTCGGGCAGCGCGTTGTGCTGTCCGATCGATGAAGGACGGATCGCTCCAGATCGCTCCCGAATTCTGAAGGACCGATACAGTCCGCGCCGCGCGTTGACAGCCACTCCGCGCCGACCTTAGTGTCAGCGACAGCGTTCTCATATCTGACATCGTTCATATATGTGAAAGTGTGAATCCAAACCAGCGGAGGAGGCGAACTGGAACCAATGCGCAATCGACGAACAACGACGTCCGTCCTCATCGCCGCGACCGTCCTGACGGCCACGGTGAGTTCACTGCCCGCTGCGGCCACTCCGGCCAGCACGGCCCCGTACACGTGCCCGACCGGCGTCGCCGCCGCGATGACCACAGTGAACGACTACTGGTTGGCGCACAACTCGCATCCGACCGGGCTCGACTGGACGACCGGCGCGTACTTCACCGGTGACATGGCCGCCGCGCGAGCACTGAACAGCCAGCAGTACCAGAGCTACGCCGCCAACTGGGCGAACAGCGTCCACTTCGCACTCAAGGGCGGCCCGAGCGACACCAACGCGAACGACCAGGCGGTCGGCCAGACCTACATCGAGCTGTACCAACAGAATCCGAGCCAGTCCAGCGACATCGCGCAGATCAAGCAGAGCGTGGCCAGCATGGTCAACTCCAGCAAGGTCAACGACTGGTTCTGGATCGATGCGCTGTTCATGGCCATGCCGGACTTCGCCAAGCTCGGCGCGCTCACCAACACGCAGGCAGACTTCACCAAGATGTATGCGGAGTTCCAGAACACCCAGCACGGCCTGTACAACGCGGGCAAGGGACTGTGGTGGCGGGACAAGTCGTTCACCGGCAAGAACATCTACTGGTCTCGCGGCAACGGCTGGGTCGCCGCGGCGCTGGCGCGCGTGCTGGACGTGCTGCCGGCCAACGACTCGCATCGCGCGACGTACGTCCAAACGTTGCAGAGCATGGCCGCCGCACTGCGGGCCGCGCAGCAGCCGAGTGGCTTCTGGTACGTCAACCTCGGTGATCCGACCCAGTATCCGGGACCGGAGACCAGCGGCACCGCCTTCTTCACCTATGCGCTGGCCTGGGGCATCACCAACGGCATCCTGGACGCGGCCACCTACGGCCCGGTGGTCACCAAGGCATGGAATGCGATGGCCAGCACCTCGGTGCAGTCCAGTGGCGCGCTCGGCTACGTCCAGGGCACGGGCACCAGCCCGTCGTCCGCGCAGCCGGTGACCGCGAAGTCGACCGGTTCCTACGGAGTCGGCGCGTTCCTGCTGGCCGGCAGCGAACTGATCAAGATGGGCTGCTCCGCCTGACCCCTCAGACACATCCCGTCGAACAAGGAGGTTCGAAGTGCGGAAGTCCATGGTGGCAACCGCTCTGGCGCTGATCACCATCGGCGCGCTCGGCGGATCGTCGGCATTCGCCGCGGCACCGAAAGCGAGCACACCCGTCACCGTCTCGGTCAACTCGGCCAGCGCCGGCACGATCAACTCGGGCTTCGCCGGCTTCAGCTACGAGAAGGACCGGATCGGCGCCGGCATGTTCGATCCCAACGACACCAACATGGTGAACCTGTTCAAGCTGCTCGGTCCGAGCGTGTTACGCGTCGGCGGCAACCTCGTCGACATCGTCAAATGGAACCCGAGCGGCGCGGGCGGCTCGGCCACGGCGATCGCTCCCTCGGACGTCACCAAGTTCGCCGCGTTCGTCAAGGCGACCGGCTGGAAAGTCCTCTACGGCATCAACCTCAAAACCAATACCGCCGCCAACGCCGCATCCGAGGCACAGGTCGCCGCCCAAGCACTCGGCACCAACCTCGAGGCGTTCGAGATCGGCAACGAACCGAACTTCTACACCTCCGACAGCGCCTACCAGTCCTCCTACAAATCCTACGTGACCGCGATCAAAGCCAAGGTGCCGAGCGCCGTCTTCGACGGTCCGGGCGAAGGCGACAAGGTCGACTGGGACAGCAGCTTCGCCTCGGCGGAGAAGTCCAACAGCCTGACCATTCTGGCCAACCACCTCTACATCGGCAGCAACACCTCGGGCTCGATCTCCGGGATGCTCGCCTCCACCGCGTCCGGCCGGCTGCCCAGCACCTTCGCCACGAACCAGAAGGCGCAGAAGGCCAACGGCATCCCGCAGTGGCGGATGACCGAGACGAACTCCTACTACCACGGTGGCACCGCCGGGGTCAGTGACGTGGAAGCGGCATCGCTGTGGTCGCTGAACTACCTCCACGACGTCGCGGTGGCCGGTGGCGCGGGCGCGAACTTCCACGGCGGCACGTCCACCCAGTTCCCGTTGAACTACACGCCGATCGTCTACTCCGGACTCACCCCGACCGGCGTTCAGGGCGTCTACTACGGTGAACTGCTCTGGGAACTCGGCGGGACGGGTGCGTTCCACACCGCGTCGGTGTCCGGCGGTTCGAACGTGACCGCGTGGGGCATCGGGAACAACGTGTTCGTCAACAACGAGAGCACTTCCGCGATCAGCGCGACGATCAGCCTGGCCGGGACGGCGAGTTCGGCCAACGTGTACGTGCTGACCGCACCATCGCTGACCTCCAAGTCGGTCACCATCGCCGGTTCGGCGGTCAGTGTCAGCGGCGGGTTCAACCCGGCGCCGACGGCGGCTTCGGTCAGCGGCGGGAAGGTGGTCGTGACCATACCGGCGGACAGTGCCGCTCTGGTCGCCACCAGCTGACAACCGGGCGCGGAAGGTCGGCGGCGGCTTGTCGTCGCCGACCTTCCGCGCCGGTTGGTTCAGCCGTTGATCACGGCGTCGAGCAGGCCGGGGAAGCGGCTGTCCAGGTCGGCCCTGCGCAGCCGCATGAACAGGTAGCGGCCCTCGCGGCGCTGTTCGACGACGCCGCTCTCGCGCAGCATCCGCCAGTGGTGGCTGGCGCTGCTCTTGGTCATGTCGGGCAGGATCGCCTGGCAGGTCAGCTCGTCCTTGGCGGCCAGGGTGCGCACGACGTGCAGCCGCACCGGATGGTTGAACGCGGCCAGCACGTCCTCGATGCGCAGCGCCGATGTCGCGGGATGTTCCAGGTCCACGCCATCATGATACGACTCACTGTTCGAATTTGATTGAACAGTCGCCGCCGCGCAGGAAGTCGATCAGCAATGGGTTGACCACGTGCGGGCTCTCCAGCGGCAGGGCGTGCGTGCCGGGCAACACGGCCAGTCGCGCGTCCGGGATGGCGGTGACCACGGCGGCACTGTGTTCCAGCCGCACCTCGTCCCGGTCGCCCTGCAACACCAGGGTGGGCGCGCCGATCTTGGCCAACTCGGCCAGCGGCACGCCGGTCCAGTCCCCAACCAGGTCGATGGTCTTGCCGTAGACGACCGGGAAGTGCTCGGCGCCGTCCGGGGAGGTGTGGGCGTAGGCGTCGCGCAGGAACTCCGGGGGCGTGTCGCGCAGGGTGGCGAACTGGGCCAGCAGACCGTCCTCGACCGCACCGGACGGGTCGAAGTACTGGCCGATCAGCACGAGCCGCTCGACCAGTTCCGGTCGGTGCCTGGCGACCAGCGCGCCGACCACGGCACCGTCGCTCCAGCCGACCAGGTGTGCGCGCCGGTCCACCACCGCGTCCAGAAAAGCGGCGGTCTGCTCGGCCATGGCGTCGTAGCTGAACGGGCCGGGCTGGTCCGGAGAGCGGCCGTGGCCGCTGCGGTCCGGCAGCCACACCTGGAAGCCGGCCTCGACCAGTGCCGGTGTCTGGCGCAGCCAGGCGTCACCGCCGCCGAGGGCGCCGTGCAGCAGGACAACGGGGTCGCCGTCCCCGGTCACCTCGTAGTACACGGCCTGACCGGCAATCTCCGCGACAGCCACGCTTCGTCCTCCCCGTCGGAATGATCCCCCACGATAGTACGCAGAGTTGACTTCAACATTTGTTGAGGTTTCATACTGTCGGCATGTCATTCACACAGGACGAACTGGACTACCTCGCCGAGCAGCGGCTCGGTCGGCTGGCCACCCAGGCACAGGACGGAACCCTGCAGGTCAGCCCGGTCGGGTTCGGTTACAACGCCGCGCTGGGCACGATCGACATCTCCGGCTTCAACCTGACCAGGAGCCGAAAGTACCGCAACGTGGCGGCCAACGGCCGCGCCGCGTTCGTTGTCGACGACATCGTGTCCACCGACCCGTGGCGGGTGCGCTGCCTGGAGATCCGCGGCACCGCCGAGGTCGTCGAACCAGGGGCCGAGCAGGACTCGGACGGTCACCTCGACGGCGCGGTCATCCGGATCACCCCTGGCCACATCATCAGTTTCGGCCTTGAGAAGTCCGACATCGAACCGCACAAACTCCGCGCGAACATTCGCGACGTCGGCTGAGCGCCTAGGCTCGGACAGCGTGGCGAACCTCAGGGAGTACCGCCGTAAGCGCGACGCGGACCGGACCCCGGAACCGGTGCCCGAGGAGGGCCCGCTGTCGACCGGCGACAACGACGTGTTCGTCGTGCAGGAGCACCACGCGCGCCGACTGCACTACGACGTGCGGCTGGAACGGGACGGCGTGCTCGTGTCCTGGGCGGTGCCCAAGGGGCTGCTGATCGAACCGGGCAAGGTCCGGCTGGCCGTGCACACCGAAGATCACCCGATGGAGTACGCCGCGTTCGAGGGCAACATCCCGCACGGCGAGTACGGCGCAGGCGAGATGATCATCTGGGACCGGGGCCGGTACGAGACCCTCAAGTGGACCGACGACGAGGTCGAGGTGATCCTGCACGGCGAGAAGATCGACGGTGCCTACGTCTTCTTCCGCGCGCACGACGACGACCCGCGCAACTGGCTTGTCCGCAGGAAGAAGGGCTCCGACGACCCCGTCCAGCAGACCAAGATCACGGTGCGGGTGGAGAACCGGCAGCTGCGGCTGACCAACATGGACAAGGTGCTCTACCCGGCCGAAGGGTTCAGCAAGGCCGAGGTGATCGACTACTACCGGCAGATCGCCCCGGTCCTGCTCCCCCACCTCGCGGACCGCCCGACCACGTTCAAGCGCTACCCCGACGGAGTGGACGCCGCGTCGTTCTTCGAAAAGGACGTGTCGCGGCACGCACCGGAGTGGGTCCGCACCATGCGATTGGAAACACCGAACAGCAGCAAGGGCACGGACACCGCCGACTATCCCATGATCGACGACCTGCCCACCTTGATCTGGGCAGCGAACCTGGCCGCGATCGAACTGCACGTTCCACAGTGGAGGGTCGGCCCACGCGGCGGCAAGCACCCGCCGGACCTGATGGTGTTCGACCTCGACCCCGGCACGCCGGCGACCCTGGTCGAATGCTGCCGGGTGGCCGAACTGATCAAGGCCGTGCTCGACGAGGACGGCCTCGTCGGATACCCGAAAACCAGTGGCGCCAAGGGTTTGCAGCTCTACGTGCCGGTACGCGTCGCTTCGGCCGAGCGCACGTCGGTCTATGCCAAGGCGCTGGCCGAACGGCTCGCGCGGGAACATCCGGGGCAGATTCTCGCGGTGATGGCCAAGGCGCAGCGCAAGGGGCGAGTGTTCATCGACTGGAGCCAGAACAACCCGGCCAAGACCACGGTCGCGCCGTACTCGCTGCGCGCGCGGGAACAGCCGACCGTGTCCACTCCGGTCACCTGGGCCGAAGTCCGCGACTGCACCCGCGTGTCCGACCTGATGTTCCTGCCCGACGAGGTCGTCGCCCGCGTCACCGAAGACGGCGACCTGCTCGCCGACATGGCCGAACACGCCGCGGCGCTACCGCACTGAGCGCTACCTGACCGAGAACGTCGCCGAGGAGTACGAGAAGTCGTCGAGTTCGTCGTCGTCATCGGCGCGATGCCGGCGACAGTGCGGACAGGCGGTGCCGCGCAGGAGCACCCACCCGAACTCGTCAACCAGCAGCGCTTCGCGCAGGTCCCACCGATCGCAGCCGACACAGCGCAACGACGTGTCCGCGCCGATCTCGACCCGAGTCATCCCCACCACGAAACCACCTCTCGCCCGAACACGACGCGAGACGTCTACCCGTGCGAAGCGAACCGCAAACGCGGCAAGGCCAGAATCACTCGGCCGTGGCGCTGGCCAGATCCGGGTGAATGTCGAGCACACTGTCCAATCCGGTCACTTCGATCGGACGCAGCACCGAACGCGAACCGGCCACAACGCGCACCTTCGGCAGTGACTGGTCGGCGGCGCGCTTGGACGCCTCGGCCAGCACGGCCAACCCGGCCGAGCCGAGGAACCCGACGCCGGTCAGGTCGAACACGAGCGCGCGGTCGCTGGCAACGCCGTCCGCACCGACCTGGTACTCGATCTGTTCGGCCAGCACCGGTGCCGTGAGCATGTCCACCTCGCCGGTAACGTGCAGCACCAACCACCGCGCGCCGACCGGCTCCACCGCGATGGCGACGCCGTCCGCGGCGGACTGCGCGGGCGTCGGCGTCTGGTCCGGTTCACCGGTCTGCCGGTGACCTTCGGCCACGAGTGCCTCCTGAGCGGTCTTGACTGAACTCATCGAGTATCAACCCTAGCGGCCGACCGGCGGGTCACCATTGGTGGGCGGCCGGCTGCGACTGGCTGACCTCGATGACCACCTGATATCCGGTGTCACCGAGCGGGGTCACCGCTGAGCTCGCCTCGTCGGTGAGCGTGGTCAGCACCCGCCAACCGAACGTCTCCTGGTCCACCGGCGCGGCGCTGTCCGAGACCACCCCGGCCACCACGCTGATCCGGCCCTCTGACGCGGTGAACCGGCAGCTGAGCTGCTGCCCCGGCGCGGCCCTCGGCACCAGGGTGGAACAGATCTCGTCGACCGCGAGCTTGACGTCCTCAACGGCGTCCAGGGCGAAGTCCTGGCGGATGGCGATGGTGGCCGCCAGCGCACGCACGACGAACAGCTGGCCAAGGTCGGCGATCAGACGAAGCTCGACGTCGACCAGGTCGCCCTGCTTGTGCTCAGCTTGCCCCGTTTGCGGTTGGGACACAGGTTCACCTCGAAGTTCCCTCACCCGTGCCGGCGGCAGCCGGCCTGCTCGCGCCTAGGGTGCCCAGCTTGATCCGGTCAAAACCCTACCCTCCAGGGCCAGATTCACCAGCCCGGGTTTGGCCGGGACGCCTACGGGGAACGTTGGCCCTACCCGGAGAATCCACCCGCTGCGAGGAGCTGGCCAACCTCATGAAGGACCAACAGGAGTTCGAGGACGCGATCGGATGTGCGCTGGCCGCCATCCGCGTCGGCGACTCGGACGGCGCCATGGACGCGCTCGCCGACCTCGCGGCACTCGGCGAACCCGCCCTGCGCGCCGCGGCCCTGAAGCTGGCAACGGCCGGCGCCGGGCTGATCAGACGGCTGTTCCCCGACCCCAGAGTGGACCCACTGGTCGAGTTGCGACTCACCGACGTCGAAGGGGTCGAGGTCGACATCGACGGGTTGGAGCCGACCCTGCGCAGCGCGATCCGCATGGTGTTGTCGCTGGTCAACGGCTCGGAAGCGGACGCGATCGAGCAGCTGGAGCTGGTCTGCGACGCGGGCGAGCACGTTGAGCTGGCCAGCGTCGTCGTACAGCTGCTGATGTGGACCGTGCAGATGCAGGACGACGGTGCGCTTGGCGACGGCGCACTGCCACCAGCCTGACGGCTGAGGTCCGCGAAGGAGCCCAAGATGAGCATCACCCACGCCGCGGAATCCACCGCAGCCCCTTGGCCGGGCCCGGTCGCGGCATTCGAACACCCAGCCCTGTTCTACCGCACCATCAGGGAATACCTCAACGGCACGCTCGGGTTCATCACCGACGGGCTGAGCAGGGGCGACGCCGTGCTGGTCGCCGTGCCCTCGGACAAACTCGAACTGCTGGCCCGCCAACTCGGCCGGGACGCCGAACTGGTCCGGCTGGTCGACCTGTCCGAAGCGGGCCGCAATCCTGGTCGCATCCTCGGTGGCGTGCTGCGCACGTTCGCCGACGACAACCCGGACCAGTGGGTGCGCATCGTCGGCGAACCGCTCTGGACGCAGCGCTCCCCCGCCGAGTACGCGGCCTGCGCCCAGCACGAGGCGCTGATCAACCGCGCGTTCGCCGGCCGCGCCATCTCGGTGCTGTGCCCCTACGACACGCAGACCCTCGACTCGCGCGCGCTCATCGACGCCGTGCGCACACACCCGGTCGTGCTCGACGCGGACCGCAGCCAGACCAGCGCCAGCTACGCCCCGGACGCCGTGCTCGCCGACTACAACCAGCCGCTGCCCGCGCCCCCCGACGCGACCGAGTTCACCGTCGGCCCCGGACAGCTGCGCCAGCTGCGCACCGGCGCGGACGACATCGCGACCGCGGCCGGCCTCGACGAGAACGGCAGGCTCGACTGGTCGCTGGTGCTGACCGAACTGGCCACCAACAGCATCGAACACAGCGACGGCCAAGCCGTGGTACGCATGTTCACCGAGGGCCATGACCTCGTCGGCCAGGTCAGCGACGCCGGTGACCTCACCGACCCGCTCGCAGGGCGACACCCCGCGCTGCCGGGACAGGTCCGAGGACGTGGGCTGACAATCGTGCATGATCTGGCCGACCTGGTTCGGCTGCACACGCGGCCGGGTGCGACCACGGTCGAAGTACGGTTCCGAATCGGTTGAGGAGGGCGGCTTGCCCCGTTTTCGGCACGGTCGTAGGGTCGGCGCCCGCACGGCGCGGCAGACCCCGTTGGTGGGCGGTATCACCCCGTGACAGCGACCGAGAACGGCCCCAGCAGCGAATACGCGGAACTGACCCCGCTGTTCGCGCAGCTCGCCGACGGCTCGATCGGCGAGGAGGAACGCGGCCAGGTCCGTGACCGGCTGGTCACCGAGTACCTGCCGGTCGCCGAACACATCGCGCGCAAGTTCCGCAACCGGGGCCAGCCCGAGGAAGACCTCAAACAGGTCGCCACCGTCGGACTGATCAACGCGGTCGACCGGTTCGATCCCGCGCGCGGCAACGACTTCCTGTCCTTCGCGGTGCCGACCATCACCGGCGAGATCCGCCGCTACTTCCGCGACGCCACCTGGTCGGTACGAGTGCCACGCAGGCTCAAGGAACTGCACGCCGCACTGAGCACCGCAGCGGCCCGGCTCAGCCAGGAACTCGGCCGCTCCGCCCGCCCCAGCGAACTCGCCGCCGAACTGGACCTGCCCATCGACGAGGTGTACGAGGGCCTACAGGCCGGACTCGCCTATCACAGCGACTCCCTCGACGAGCAGCCCGGCGACGACGGCCCCAGCAAGACCGCCAACCAACTCGGCGTGCTCGACGGCGACCTGAGCCTGGTCGAAGACCGGGAAGCGCTTTATCCTGCGCTCGCCCAGCTACCCGAACGGGAAGCGTCGATCGTGGTCATGCGGTTCTTCGGCAACCTCACCCAGACCCAGATCGCCGAACGCGTCGGCATCTCGCAGATGCACGTGTCCAGGCTGCTGGGCAGCAGCCTGCGCACCCTGCGCAAGATCCTCAACGGCGAGAACCAAGCCTGAACGCAGCGCAACCGCTCCTCAGGCGACGCTGGTGTGCTTGCGGCGCGCGGCCAGTTCCAGGTTGCGCTCCCGCGCGGTCATCCCACCCCAGATGCCGTAGGGCTCCTGCACTCTCAACGCGTGCTGCAAGCACGCCTCCCGCACCGGACAACTCCGGCACGCCGCCTTGGCGCTTTCCTCCCTGCGCTGCTTGACATCGCCGCGCTCGTGCTCGGGATGGAAGAACATGTCCGTCTCCGCGTCCCGGCAGTTGGCGCGCAACTGCCAGTCCCACACCTCCGTGACCGGCCTCGGCAACCGACGCACATCGGGCACGTCACCCCACCTCCAACCTGGACGTACCCAGCGGGTACCCCAGCGGCGCAGCGAGTAACCCGATCAGTCCGTGTTGGTGCGCCAGGTCGCCCGGTAGCGCTCCTCCTCGTCGGCGTGCTCGGCCTTGTACCGCGCCTTGCGCAGGTTGGAGCCGTGATCGGCCGGATAGCCATAGGCGACGAGCCGCGTGTTCACGCTCTGCTCCGCGTAGGCCAACGAATACGGCAGCATGCCGAGAATGCCGATCACGACAACACCGACCGCGATCAGCCAGGAATGGGCGAACACCACGATCAACACCACGAACACCGTGGCGAACGGCGTGATCTGCACCAACCCGCGCACCACCGCGCGCAACAGCCACACCCGACTGGTCGCGTCGCGCAGCACCCAGTCGCGGTAGCGCTTCGGCAGCCGGCCACCAAAGCAGTACCACACCCACAGCAACGGGTTGGGACGCTTCACCTTCGTGTCGGTCTGACCAGCGGACATGAGTGCAAGGTACCGCGCCGGTTACCTACTGCTCGCGTCCTGTGCGCCAGATCGCCTCGTAACGGGCCTGCTCGTCCGCGTGCGCCGCCTTGTACCGCTCCTTGCGCACCGTCGTTCCATAGCCCGGCGGAAAGCCGTAACTCGACAACCGGCTGTCCACACTCTCCACCGAATACGACAGCACATACCGCAACATGCCCAACAGGCCGAGCACCACTGCGCCAACCGCCAGCGGCCACGAACCCGACCCGAACAGCAGAAACCCGACCAACAGCGCCGCCGCGACCGGCAACACCTGCACGAACCCGCGCAGAAACACCCGAACCAGCCAGGTCCGGCAGGTGCCATCGTGCAGCACCCACTCCCGATAGCGATCCGGCAGCCGACCGCCGTAGACGTAGAACACCCACAACAACGGGTTCGGCTGCCGGATCGCCATACCGAAAGCTACCCGCGCTCGATCAGGTGACCGACCACGTCCGGCCCCGGATGCGCCGACCCGGAACCATCCCGACGCATGTCCACCTCGGGCAGTTCCACCGGCGAACCGGTCTCGCTCATACCGGCCGGGCGCGGACCGACCCAGGCCAGTCGCAGCCCGTCCTCGCCCTTCAGGAACCGATGCGCCCGCACACCACCAGTAGCGCGGCCCTTGGCCGGATACTCCTCCAACGGCGTCACCTTCACCGTCATCCCGGTCGAGGTCACCACCAGCGGCTCACCGTGCTCGGTGTCGTCGGTCCGAATCACGCCGAAGAACACCGCGTACGCGTCCCCGGTGAGGTTGATGCCGGCCATGCCGCCGCCCTTCAACCCCTGCGGCCGCACCAGCGACGCCGCATAACGCAGCAGCGACGCCTCCGAGGACATGAAGGCCAGCGTCTCCGTCCCGTCGGTCAACCAGGTCGCGCCGATCACCTCGTCGCCGTCCTTGAGCGTGATCACCTCGAACTCTTCCGAGCGCACCGGCCACTCCGGCGAACACACCTTCACAACGCCCTGGCGGGTGCCGAGCGCGATACCCGGCGAACCCTCCTGAGCCAGCGGTGCAATGCCGATCACCTTCTCGCCCTTGTCCAACGACGCCAACTCGTTCGCGGCCATCCCACCGCTCAACGACACCGTGCCCGCCGCCTCCGGCAACACCGGCAACGGCAACACATCCGTCTTGAACGCCCGCCCTCTGTTGGTCACCAACAGGATCTGCCCACGCGCCGTCGAATGCACGATCGCCGCGACAGCGTCATGCCGGGCCCGGCCGCTGCGCTTGCGCGCCTCGGACGACTCCTCCGACTCCGCCGCCGTCCGCGCGACCAACCCCGTCGCCGACAAGATCACCTGACACGGATCGTCGGCCACCTCGAGCGGACCGGCCGGCACCGACGCCGCCAGCACCTCCTTGAGGTCACCATCGATCAGCGCGGTCCGACGCGGCCCTGCCAAGTCCTTCGTGACCTTCGCCAACTCGTCGGACACCAGCTTCTTCAGCACCGACTCGTCGTCCAGGATCGTGGTCAGCTCGGCGATCTCCGCGCGCAACCGGTCCTGTTCGGACTCCAGCTCCAGCTTGTCGAACCTGGTCAACCGGCGCAGCGGCGTGTCCAGGATGTAGGTGGCTTGAATCTCGGAGAGCTTGAAGCGCTTCATCAGGCCCTCCTTGGCCTCCTGCGCGTTCTCGCTCGTCCTGATCAGCCGAATCACCTTGTCGATGTCCAGCAACGCGATCAGCAGACCCTCGACAAGGTGCAACCGCTCCTCGCGCTTGCGCCGCCGATAGCGGGTCCGCCGCGTCACCACGTCGTAGCGATGCTTGAGGAAGACCTCGAGCAAAGCCTTGAGCCCCAACGTCTGCGGCTGGCCGTCGACAAGAACCAGATTGTTGATGCCGAAGGACTGCTCCATCGGCGTCAACCGGTACAGGTCGGCCAGCAGCGCGGTCGGGTTCACCCCCACCTTGCACTCGATCACCAGCCGGGTGCCGTTCTCCCGGTCGGTCAGGTCCTTCACATCCGCGATCCCGGTGAGCCGCTTGGACTTGGTGACCTCGTCGGTGATCTTCTCGATGATCTTCTCCGGCCCGACACCGTAAGGCAGCTCGGTCACGGTGATCGCCTGCCGGCCCCGACTCCCTTCCAGCGGCCCGGTTTCCGCCCGCGCCCGCATCCGGACAACGCCGCGCCCGGTCTCGTACGCCTTGCGCACCTCGTCCAGTCCGAGCAGCGTGCCACCGGTCGGCAGGTCCGGGCCGGGAATCCGCTTCATCAGGTCGTCGAGCGTCGCGGCCGGATGCGTAATCAGCCAACGCGCGGCCGAGATCACCTCGCCGAGGTTGTGCGGAATCATGTTGGTGGCCATACCAACCGCGATGCCGGACGTGCCGTTCACCAACAGATTCGGGAAAGCGGCGGGGAGTACGGTCGGCTCCAATTCGGAACCGTCGTAGGTGGGCCGAAAGTCGACGGTATCCTCGCCAAGCTCGCTGACCAGCAGCATGGCCTCATTAGACAACCTGGCTTCCGTATAACGCTGAGCTGCTGGTCCATCGTCTTGCGTTCCAAAATTTCCGTGCCCGTCGATCAACGGCGCGTTCAACGAGAAGTCCTGGGCGAGCCGGACCATCGACTCGTAGATGGCCACGTCGCCGTGCGGGTGGAAGCGACCCATCACGTCACCGACGACGCGGGAGGACTTCACAAACGGCGAGGTGGGGAACTGCCGCTGCTGGTACATCGAGTACATGATGCGGCGGTGTACCGGCTTGAGGCCGTCCCGCGCGTCCGGCAGCGCCCGCGAGTG
>DASYBO010000168.1:0-6352 GCA_036500685.1 Pseudonocardiaceae bacterium
GACGTGGACAGGATCAGCCGCTCGGTCTGCGCGGCGATGTAGCCGAGCATGGTGGTCGGCGAGGACGGCACGAACGGCGGGTTGTGGTGCTCACCGGTGGCGAACACGTCGAGCCCGACCTCTTCGGCTTTGCGCGCGATCGCGACCATGGCCTTGATGCGCTCGTGCTCGGTCGGCTCGCGGCCCGTCGTCGGATCGGGCGTCACGTCCCCAACGGAGAACAGTCCGAACTGCATGACCGATCCCTTCGCGTCTTGATGGTCACTCATATTGACCATCTCATTGCGCATACAACTAGCACGCCGCGCCGGCTATTCCACTGAAACCTCCCACTGTGACCGGCCCCTCGACTGCGAAAACGGGGAACTCCCCGATATTGTTCAGCACCAAACGGGGAGTTCCCCACTTAGCCGGAAGAGGTCGGATGAAGCTGGACGCCGAGGACCGGATCGCCATCAACGACCTGATCAACCTGCACGGCCACTACGCCGACGACGGCGACTTCGACGGCATGGACACGCTGTTCACCGCCGACGTCGTCTACGACCCGACCGGCGTCGACATGCCCGTACTCGTCGGCCGCGAGCGCCTTCGCGCCACCGCGCTGGAACTTGGCGACGCCAACCCGGTCGCGCACCTGGTCACCAACATCGTGCTGCGCCCGATCGGACCGGACGAGGTGCACGCGCGATCCAAGGCCATCGCGATCATCGGCGACGGCCGCGCCGGCAGCGCGACCTACGAGGACGTCGTGGTGCGCACCGCCGAGGGCTGGCGCATCAGCCACCGCCGCATCATCGCCCGCCGCGTCCCGCTCAGCGGCGTGCACCGCGCAGCGCCGGACGCCTAACCCTTGCGGGCGGTCACGTAGAAGTTGTCCTTGATCCGCAGGTCGTCCTCGAAGGTGACGCCATAGCTCGTGGCGGCGTCGCCCGAGCTGAGCTGTCCGGACTGCCAGCCGCGCTCGGCGAACCAGGCGAGGGCGTCCACCGCGTCCTTGTCGAAGACGAGGTCCGGTACGTCGAGCCCGAGCTTGTCGACGGCGTCGGCCAAGTCCGGGACGTCGCCGAATTTCCGCATGCTCCCCTGGAACTCCTCGGCCGCGAGCACGCTGCCCGGCGCGGAAAGCTTGTCCACCACCGTGAACAGGCCCTCCTGCGCGGCACTGGGCAGGTACGCCAGCAGGCCCTCGGCCAGCCAGGCCGTGCGCAGCTTCGGCGAGAAGCCCGCGTCGATCAGCGCGGCGCCCCAGTCCTCACGCAGGTCGACGCCGACCGGGGTGTGTTCGCCGCGCGCGGTCGCGCCCACGTCGCGCAGCACCCGCAGTTTGAACTCCAGCACCAGCGGCAGGTCGATCTCGAAGGTGCGGCCCGGCATGGCGGCCCGCCACGGCCGCGAGTCGAGCCCGGAAGCGAGGATGACCGCCTGCTCGACGCCGGCCTCGGTGGCGTCGGCGAAGAACTCGTCGAAGAACCGGGTGCGCACCGCGATATAGGGCTGCAACCGCGCCGCGATCGACTGGTAGCCGTCAGGGTGGTTGGGCAACTCGGCAGCGGCGGCCAGGAAGACGGCGGCGTAGGGATCGTTGATCAGCCCGTCCTGCCGCGCGGTCTCCCCTGCACGGCTGCACGCGACGGCCAGGGCGGTCACCCCGACGCTGCTGTTGATGTCCCAGGCGTCCTTGTCGGTGCGCATCACCCGACCCCCCTCGGCAGGAATTCGTCGAGGGCCGCAATGACCTGGTCGGCGGCTTCCAGGGTCAACATGTGCGGCGCGCCAGGTAGTTCCTGGAATCTCGCGTCGGGCAGCCGATGCGCCATACCGCGCATCAGGTCGGGGTCGGTGGAGACATCCGCGCCGCCTGCCAACACCAGCGCGGGCATGGTCAACGTGGCGTAGCGCTCGCGCACCGGGAAGTCGATGAACGCACGCCACGCGCCCGCCCAGTCCGTGACGTCGGCGCGCTGCACCTGCTCTCGCGCGTATCGGACGCCCCAGCCGTTGACCGCGAGCCCGGCGGGGGTGAACCAGCGGGTCAGCGTTGGCGCGATCTGCGCCGTCATGCCTTCTTCCTCGGCGGCGTACGCGCGGTCCGCGAAGGCATCGAACGGCTGGTCGGTGGTGGCCAGCAGACTCAGCGACGCGAATCGCTCCGGCGCGAGCACCGCGGCAGACTGCACGACTCCCCCGCCGTAGGACAGGCCGACGGCGTGAACCGCGTCCAGGTCCAACGCGGTGAGCACGTCCAAAAGGTCGGTGCCGACGCGTGCCATGGCGCCGGGAGTCGCTGCGCCCGCTGCCGCGCCGTGCCCGCGAACGTCGTAGGCGAACACGCGGCGGCCGACGGCAAGGGCGTCGAGCACCGGTTGCCACATCCGCCAGTCGAGGCCGATCGCGTGCACCAACAACACTGGCGGCCCGGCCGTTCCCCGCTGCGCCACCACGGTGTCGTGGTCGCGCAGGCGAATCCGGCGCAGTGCGGGCGGACGCGGGTGGCCTGCCTCGGTCAGCGCCTCGTCGATCACGGTCAGCGCGTTGAGCGCGCGCGGAAAGCCCGTGTAGGCCACCAGGTGTTCGCACAAGGCTCGCAGTTCGTCGGGCGTGATGCCGTGCAGCAGCGCGGCGATCGCGTGCCGGGCCAGTTGGCGTGGCGCGTCACCGAGGGTGGCGATGATCGCGACCGTGGCCAGTTCACGTTGGGCTCTGCTCAGCCGCGCGCCGGCCAGGATGCCGCCCATACCGTGTCGCACCAAGGTGTCGAACAGTTCGGGCGATGTCGCGCGCAGCCCGGCCTGCTCCTGCTCGGCGTCGCCGCCGATCAGGGCCGCGTACTCCCGCAGTCCCCGCTGGTAGTCGTCCATGGCAGATCCTCCCCTGAGTTCTGCCATCGATCATGCCGCCCTCAGCCGACGCTGCGCAGCAAACTGGCGATGATCCCGGTCACCAGCAGCCAGAACACGGCGGCGAGGCCATAGTCGAGCACCATGGTGAAGGTCGCGTCGCCGGTGTTGAACAGGTGGGCGAACCACAGGCTGATGACGTTCGAGGTGGACCCGACCCAGGTGACGAACGCGTTGCCCGGCCAGGCCTTCGCGAACTGGAACACCATGTGCGCGACCAGGATCAGCGCGAGCACGGTGCCCGCCAGGTTCACCAGACCGGCTGCCGTGCTCCGGCCGTTGTTCAGGCGGTAGGTGGTCATGTCCGGGAGACGCCCGACGCACCGAAGGGGTTGCGAGGGGTCGGATTTGCTCAGCTTCCACACAGGTTCGCCGCCGACCCGGTCCGCTCAGCGACAAATCAATTGGACAGGCCGAACCGGCCCTGCCAGCGTTCACCGCGTGGAACTCAGGGAATACACGCGGTTGGACGCCACGGGATTGCGCGAGTTGATCGCGCGCGGCGAGGTGAGCGCGGCCGAGGTGGAAACCGTGGCGCGCGCGGCCATCACCGAGGCCAACGCGATGGTGAACGGCCTGGCCCAGCCGCTGTTCGACCATCGCCTCGCCCACGACGAGGATGGCGTGTTCGGCGGCGTGCCGTTCCTGCTCAAGGACGGGCCGATGGCCGAGGGCAAGGAGTTCTTCATCGGTAGCCGGTCGCTCAACGGCATCCGGGCCCAGCACGACAGCGACCTGATGGGCCGGTTTCGCGCGGCAGGACTGGCCGCGTTGGGCGTGACCACCATGCCCGAGCTGGGTCTGAGCTTCGCGACCGAACCGGTGCGGCACGGGCCGACCCGCAATCCGTGGGATCTCGATCGTGGCGTCGGCGGGTCGAGCGGGGGCGCGGCGGCGCTGGTCGCGGCGGGCGCGGTGCCGATGGCGCACGCGAACGACGCGGCCGGGTCGATCCGGATTCCGGCCTCGTGTTGCGGCCTGGTCGGGTTGAAGCCGAGCCGGGGCCGGACGCCGTGCGGGCCGGATTCCGGCGACCCGGCCTTCGGCGCGGCGGTCGAGTTCGCGGTCACCCGCACGGTCCGCGATGCCCAACGCCTGCTGAACGCGGTGGAAGGGCCCGGCGTCGGCGACAAGTACACGGCAGGACCGTTGCACACCTACGCCGAGAAGCTGGGCCCGGACGGGCGAAGCACGCTGCGGATCGCGATCAGCACCAAGTCCTGGTCGGGCGGGACGGTCGACCCCGAGGTCGTCGCGGCAACCGAGCGGGTCGCCCGGCAGATCGCCTCCTGGGACTACGACGTGACCAGCGCCGAACCCCAACCGGACTGGGAGGACGTGATGCAGGCGGCAACGGCCGAGTGCGTCGCGAACGCCGCGCCGTTCCTCAATGCGCCACGCAGGCCGGACCCGGCCAAGCTGGAAACCGTGTCCCGGCAGATCCTGGCCGAGGCCGACGCACTGTCCGCAATGGACCTGATCCGCATGTTGGACGCGCAGAATCGAGTGAGCAGGAAGGTCGGCGCGTTCTTCGCCTCCTACGACCTGCTCATCACCCCGACCCTCGCCCAGCTCCCCGCACCGCACGGCACGCTCTCCTCGGACCGGCCCGGCTACACGATCGAATCGTGGCTGCGCGCGCTGTTCGAGTACGGTCCGTTCACCGTGCCGTTCAACCTCGGCGGCCAGCCCGCGATCAGCGTGCCCACCGGCATCAGCCAGTCCGGCCTGCCGATCGGCGTGCAGCTCGTCGCCGGTTACGGTCACGAGAATCGGCTGTTGCAGTTCGCGGCCCGGTTGGAACGCGACATGCCGTGGGCGGACCGAATCGCTCCGCACGCCATCGGCTGACTAACCGAGCAGTCCCGACATCGTCGCGGTCGGGGAGAGCACGTCGGGGTCGGTGTAGACGGCGATCACGCCGACCCCGGTGTGCTGTGTCGCCGCCACGAACGCCTCATCCAGTTCGCCCGGTTGACGCGCGCTCCACGCGGTCGCGCCGAGCGAGCGGGCGTAGGCCGCGATGTCGACCGGGCCGATGTCGACGGCCGCGGTGGCGCCCATGCGCCGCGCCTGGTGCAGGGCGATGGTCGCGTAGAGCCGGTTGACGAACACCACGACGAGGATCGGCGCGCCGGTGCGCACCGCGGTTTCGATCTCCTGACCGGTCATCAGAAAACCGCCGTCGCCGACCAGCGCGACCACTCGGCGGTGCGGCGCGGCGAGTTGGGCGCCGACCGCGGCGGGCACTGCGTAGCCCATGGCGCCGGAGGTCGGGCCGAGCTGGCTGTGCGGATGGTCGAAGGGCCAATACCGGTGGCAGAACACGGCGAAGTTGCCGGCATCGTTGGTGAACACGGTGTCCGCCGGCAGGTGTTTGCGCATGGCTACGACCACCTGGGTCGGATGGATCGCCTCGCCTGCCGGGATGTCCTGTGGCGTGGACAGTCGCGTGTAGACGGAGTGACCCCTCGACCAGTCTCGCACGACCGGCGCGACATCCAGGTCGAGCATGGCCTCGGTGAACGCGCCGACCGTGGCCGGCACCGCGATGTCGGCCGGGAACACCGCGCCGGGTGTGGCCGGTTCGGGGTCGACGTGCACCACGGTCGGCGGCGCGGGCAGCGAGTAGGACTGGGTGGTGATCTCGGACAGTCGGCTGCCCAGCACCAGCAGCAGATCCGCGTCCCGGAACGCGGTGAGCAGTTCCTCCGGCGCGCCGAGGGTCAGGTGGCCGAGGTAGTTGGGGTGGCTGTTCGGGAACGCGTCCTGCCGGCGGAATGCCGTGTACACCCCGAGCCCGTAGCGCTCGACCAGCGCGCGCACCGGCGCCGGATCGAGCTGGACGCCCCGCCCCGCCAGCAGAATCGGTGCCTTGGCCCGTCGCAGCAGCGCGTCGATCGCGGCCACATCCCCGGTATCCGGCCGAACCCGCGCGACGCGAGTCGGTCGGTACGCGACGGGCTCGGCCGGCTGACCGAGCACGTCGGCGGGGAAGGCCAGCATGGCCGGGCCAGGGCGGCCGGCGGTGGCTAGGCGATGCGCGCGCACGATCGCCTCGCCCGCCCGATCCGCCCGGTGCACGGTTTCCGCGTGCACGGTGATCTCGGCGTAGAAACGCGGCAGATCGACCTCCTGGAACGCCTCCCGGCCGAGGTGCTCTGTCTCGACCTGGCCGAGCAGCACGATCATCGGGGTCGAATCCTGGTGCGCGGTGTGCACGCCGATGGCCAGATTGGCGGCGCCGACCGCGCGGGTGGCCATCGCGACCGCAGGCACGCCGGTCAGCTTGGCGTCGGCCTCGGCCATGAACGCGGCGCCCGACTCGTGCCGGCAGGAGATCAGCCGGAGGTCGGGGTGGCGCCGCACCGCGTCCATGATCTCAAGGAAGCTCTCCCCCGGCACCGTGTAGAACCGGCGTACTCCGCACGCGGCAAGATGATCAACGACAA
>DASYBO010000169.1:0-2554 GCA_036500685.1 Pseudonocardiaceae bacterium
CACATTCAGTACACCCGCAACATGGTCACCGGTGCGTCGACCGCCCAGCTGGTCATCGTGCTCGTCGATGCCCGGCACGGCCTGCTCGAACAGTCGCGCCGGCACGCGTTCCTGGCGTCGCTGCTGGGCATCCAGCACGTGGTGCTCGCGGTCAACAAGATGGACCTGATCGGCTGGGACAGAGAGAAATTCGAGTCGATCCGCGACGAGTTCTATTCCTTCGCCGCACGCCTGGACGTGCAAGACGTGGCCACCGTCCCGATCTCGGCGCTGCACGGCGACAACGTGGTGACCAAGTCGGACCGGACCCCGTGGTATGAGGGACCCGCGCTGCTGTCGCATCTCGAAGAGGTCTACATCGCGGGCGACCGCAACCTCGTCGACGTGCGGTTCCCGGTGCAATACGTCATCCGGCCACAAACCCACGAGCATTACGACCATCGCAGCTACGCCGGCACGGTGGCCAGCGGGGTGATGCGTGCGGGCGACGAAGTGGTCGTGCTGCCGATCGGCAAGACCACCCGGATCACCTCGATCGACGGGCCGAACGGTCCTGTGACGGAAGCATTTCCGCCGATGGCTGTTTCCGTGACGCTGGCCGACCACATCGACATCTCCCGCGGCGACCTGATCGCCCGCACCAACAACCAGCCCAGGATCGCTCAAGAATTCGACGCCACGGTCTGCTGGATGGCCGACGATGCGGCGCTCGAGCCGGGTCGCGACTACGTCATCAAGCACACCACCCGAACCACGCGCGCGAGGATCACGGCGCTGGATTACCGGCTCGACGTCAACACCCTCCATCGCGACAAGACCGCAACGGCGTTGAAGCTCAACGAACTTGGCCGGATCTCGCTGCGTACCCGGGTGCCACTGCTGCTCGACGAGTACACCCGCAACGCCAGCACCGGCTCGTTCATCCTCGTCGACCCCGACACCAACGGCACGGTGGCCGCGGGCATGGTGTTGCGCGACGTCTCGGCGCAGGCGGCGAGCCCGAACACCGTGCGGCACAAGTCATTGGTCACCGCCGAAGACCGGGCGACCCGGGGCACAACGGTGTGGTTCACCGGCCTGTCCGGTTCCGGCAAGTCGTCGGTGGCCATGCTGGTCGAGCAGAAGCTGCTCGAAAGCGGTTTTCCCGCTTATGTTCTCGACGGCGACAACCTGCGCCACGGTCTGAACGCCGACCTGGGCTTCAGCATGTTCGACCGGGCCGAGAACCTGCGCCGGCTGGCGCACGTGGCGACGCTGCTGGCCGACACGGGCCAAATCGTGCTGGTGCCGGCGATCAGCCCGCTGGCCGAACACCGGGAACTGGCCCGTAAGGTCCACGAGGACGCGGGCTTCGACTTTGTCGAGGTTTTCTGCGACACCCCGCTCGCCGACTGCGAGAAGCGTGATCCCAAGGGGCTGTACGCCAAGGCGCGCGCGGGTGAGATCACGCACTTCACCGGCATCGACAGCCCGTACCAGCGGCCGAAGAATCCGGATTTGCGGCTCACCCCCGACCGCAGCCTGGACGAGCAGGCGCAGAGCGTCATCGACCTGCTCGAGTCGCGGCCCTAACGCGCGGTCCCCGCGGCGTCCGGGGCGTGGGTGGCACAATCCACAGGGTGCGCATGTCAGCCAAGGCGGAGTACGCGGTGCGGGCGATGGTCCAGCTCGCCACCGTCGCCAGTGGCACGTTGGCTAAGACCGACGACCTGGCCCAGGCCCAGGGCATACCGCCGCAGTTCCTCGTCGACATCCTCACCAACCTGCGCACCGACCGCCTGGTGCGGAGCCATCGGGGTCGCGAAGGCGGCTACGAACTCGCCCGTCCCGCAAACGAGATCAGCATCGCCGACGTGTTGCGCTGCATCGACGGGCCGCTGGCCAGCGTCCGCGACATCGGACTGGGGGACCTGCCCTATTCCGGGCCCACCGCGCCGTTGGCCGACCTCTGGCGCGCGCTGCGGGCCAGCATGCGGTCGGTGTTGGAGGAAACGACCTTGGCCGACGTCGCGGCCGGCGCCCTGCCCAAGCACGTCGCGCAACTCGCGGATGACTATCGGGACCAGGAGAGCGAGCGGCACGGATCACCGCGGCGCGTCGACTAGCCGTTCCCTCGCTGGTGTGCGCTGAGGGTTTTCGGTGTGCGGTGAGGGCGATGATTTCGCGAAATCCGCACCCTGAAGGCACACTCGATGCCCTGGGCGCACTCTCGTCAGGGCGGCTAGCCCCCCGAGCCGTAGGGCCGGGTCAGGATCTCCATGCCATGCCCGGAGGGGTCCGGAAAGTACACCCCGCGGCCGCCGTCCCGGTGGTTGATCTCGCCGGGCCTTTGCGCACCCGGGTCCGCCCAGTGCTGTAAGCCGCGTGCCTGGATCTTGCCGTAGATCTCGTCGAAGTCCTCTTCGGAGACCAGAAACGCGTAGTGCTGCCGCCGGATTTCCTCGCCCTCGGGGGCATCCGCGAAATCGAGACTGGCGTCGTGATCGAGCGCGACAGCCATGAAGGGGCCGAACGGCTTCGGGCTGGGCAGGCTGAACAGCTCGGCGAGGAATTC
>DASYBO010000170.1:0-12384 GCA_036500685.1 Pseudonocardiaceae bacterium
GGCGCCGAAAACCCGGATCGCACCGTGCGCAACTGCTTCGGCGAGAACTACGCCTGGGCGCTGTGCCCCGCCCACGAGGACGTGCGCGAGTACGCGGCAACGCTCGCCGCCGAGGCCGTCGGTGATCTGCGACCGGACACGGTGATCCTGGAGTCCTGCGGCCAGATGGCCGCGGTACACCAGCACCAGCACGAGAAGACCGACGCGGTCTGGGCACCGGCCGTGGCCAGGCTGCTCTCGGTCTGCTGCTGCTCCGCGTGCACATCGGCCTGGCAGCGGGCCGGGCTGGACCCGGACCGGATCGTCGAACTGCTCCGCGAGCAGGTCCGGGCGATCATGGCCATCGGCGACCTCGGCGTCACCGCCGACGGCCTGCCCGAGGACATCAGCGCCGCGCTGCTGCGCACCCGCCAGCAGCACACCGACGCGCTGCGCGCCGCCGTGCTGGCCGAAGTCGGTTCGGCAGGCCGGGTCCTGCTGCACGCCAGCGCCGACCCGTGGGCCACCGGCGCGCTGCCCGGCCTCACCCCCCAACTGAAAAAGACAGAGCCCGCGGGTGACATCGACGCGGTCGTGTTGCCCTGCTGGCAGGTCGGGCCGGCCTCCCTCGACGCGGTCCGGTCGACGCGTGCGGCGATACCGGAAAATGTGGATGTCGGTGCGTATGTAACGGCTATAGCTCCTATACCCGTTACCGACATCGAGGGCTACGTCCGCGACCTCCATGCAGCGGGCGCAGGCGAGCTGCACCTCTACCACCTCGGCCTCGCCGGACCCGCCCGGTTGCCCTACCTTCGAGACGCGGTCACCGCCGCACACACGCCACCGTGTGCGCCGAGCGCCGTTCCCGCCGCCCTGTTCGGGGCAGCGAACGGCCGCGCGATCGACTCGATCACCTACGCAAAGTCAATTTCTGGGAGCTTCGCATGACAACCCCTGCCGTCACAGACACCACCGGCGCGCAGTTGGAGGAGATCATCGCCGCCGCGGCCACCGCGGCCCCGCTTCTCGCCACCCGCACTCCGGCCGAGATCGCCGAATGGCTGGACGCCGCCGCCGACGCGCTCGACGCCGAAGCAGAGGCGCTGCTTCCGTTGGCAGCAGAGGAAACCCACCTGCCGGCCCGCCCGAGACTGGCCGGTGAGCTGCTCAGGACCACGTTCCAGCTGCGCTTCTTCGGCAACCTGCTACGCGAGGGCGCGCACCTGGGCGCCACCATCGACCACGCAGACCAGGACTGGCCGATGGGCCCGCGCCCGGACATCCGCCGCCACCACGTGCCGTTCGGCCCGGTGCTGGTCTTCGCCGCCAGCAACTTCCCGTTCGCGTTCAGTGTTGCCGGCGGCGACACCGCGTCCGCGCTGGCCGCGGGTTGCCCGGTCATCCTCAAGGCGCACCCCGGCCACCCGCGACTCTCCGAGCTGACCGGCAACATCGTGCGTGCCGCGCTGGCCAAGGCGGGCGCGCCCGAGGGCATCTTCGCGGTCATCCACGGCGTCGAGGTCGGCGTGACCGCGCTGCGCGACCCGAGGATCGCAGCGTCCTCGTTCACCGGGTCGGTCCCCGGCGGGCGGGCGTTGTTCGACATCGCGGCGGCTCGGCCGGTGCCGATTCCGTTCTACGGCGAACTGGGCAGCGTCAACCCGGTGGTGGTCACGCCGGGCGCGGTGCGCGAGCGCGGCGCGGACCTGGTCAAGGCCTACGTCGGCTCGTTCACCCTTGGCGCAGGCCAATTCTGCACCAAGCCGGGCCTGCTGTTCCTCCCAGAAGGGCACGGTCTCACCGACGAACTCGCCGCAGCCGTCGGCGCCACAAAGCCGCAGCCGCTGCTCAACGAGCACATCGCCAACGGCTTCGCCAACCGACTGTCCACTCTGGAATCCGAGCACGGCGTCCAGGTGCTCGTAGGCGATGAGACCGGTGACAAGAGCGCGCCGCACCCGACGCTGATCACGGTCAGCGGCAAGGACTTCGCCGCCAACATCGAGGCGCTGCGCGAGGAATGCTTCGGCCCGTCGTCGCTGGTGATCACCTATGGCGACCTCGGCGAACTGCTCGACCTGCTGGGTGGTCTCGAACCGAGCCTCACCGCGACCATCCAGGGCCAAGAAGACGAGGAAGATCTGGTCAACCTGCTGCTGCCGATCCTGGGCCGGCTCGCCGGTCGCATCCTGTGGAACGAATGGCCAACCGGCGTCACGGTCAGCTGGGCGCAACAGCACGGCGGCCCCTACCCGGCGACGACCGCACCAGGCACAACCTCGGTGGGCGCCGCCGCGATCACCCGATTCCTGCGTCCGGTGGCCTGGCAGGGCTTCCCGAACACCTTCCTGCCACCGGCGCTGCGTGAGGAAAACCCATGGAAGGTGCCCCAGCGGGTCGACGGACAGCTGCGCCTGCCCTGAACTCCGCTGCGGCACACGGACAGGAGACAACGATGTCCTTGAGTCGCAGAGAGTTACTCCGGTACGGCGCGGTCGCGACCGCTGCCGTCACCGCGCTCCCGCTCGCCGGCACGGCCACGGCATCCGCCGCGACCGCTCCGGCGGGCCGGGGCACACCCTCGGTGATCTCCAACGCAACCCCTGCCGACGATGGTGCTTCGATCATCGCGGCCTACCGCAAACTCCAGATCGGCAGCGGCGTCCACTCGCCGCAGCGCGACGCCGCGCTGGCCGCGCTCGACGTGGTCGCGGTGCAGTACAACAACACCATGAACGTGGCCGCCGACCAGCTCTGGTCGGACCTGCCGACCGGCCCCGGCAGCACCTACTTCCCGTCCATGTACTACCGGCTGCGCACCATCGCGGTCGACTGGGCGACCCCGGGATCCGCACTGTCGCAGCAAACCGGGATCGTCGAGCGGATCATCACCGCGCTGAACACCATCTACCGTTTGGAGTACAACGAGAACACGCCGGAGATCGGCAACTGGTACTCCTACGAGATCGGCGTGCCCTACTGGGTGCTCCAGATCGTGGTCGCCCTCGGCGATCAGCTGACCCAGGCGCAGATCGCCCAGTTCCTCGCACCGGTCGCCCGCTTCGTCGGCAACCCGAACGTACAGACCTCCGTACCGACCATCCTGGAAACCGGCGCGAACCGCGCCGACAAGTCGCTGATCACCGTGGTCACCGGCGCGCTGCTCGGCGACGCCGCGCGGATCACCACCGGCATCCAGTGCGTCACCGACGTGGCCGCCAACGGCACCAGCAGCGTGGTCAAGCTGGTGACCAGCGGCGACGGCTACCACACCGACGGCTCGTTCATCCAGCACGGCGTCGTGCCCTACCCAGGCCACTACGGCCTTGTCCTGCTCACCGCGGCTGCCGGCCTGATCACCGTCACCAAGGGCACCAGCTACGAACTCGACCCCTCGGTCTGCCAACGGTTCTACGACGCGGTCACCGAGACCTACGCCCCGTTCGTGGCCAGCGGCGCGATGATGGAACCGGTGCGCGGCCGGATGCTCTCCCGCCAGGGCGAGACCGGCTACGACGCGGGCCACCAGCTCACCGCCGCCGTCGTGCTGCTGGCGAGCACCGCGCCCGCGCCGCTCAACGCACAGCTCGCCGGCCTGGCCGCAAGCTGGATCGACGCCGGCACTTTTGCTCCCTACCTCGAAGTCACCAACGTGATCCGGTTCGCGGGCGGCCTGCAGATGGTCGGCGTGCCCGAGGTCGAGTACGCGCTGGCGATGCTCGCCACCAAGCCAAGGCGGCCGCAGTTCACCCCGGTGCACCAGGCCTTCCCGCAGTCGGACCGGATGGTGCACGTGACCAGGGACTGGTCGGCGTCGCTCGGCATCTCCTCGACGCGGATCTGCCGGTACGAGTCGATCAACGGCCAGAACCTGCACGGCTGGTACGTCGGCGACGGCGCGCTCTACACGTTCCTCCCCGGCGACCAGGCCAACTACACCGACGCCTACTGGCCGACGATCGACGCCACCGCGATCCCCGGCACCACCGAGACCGACGGCACCCCGCCCGCGCTCGGCCTCGTACCGACCACCACGAACTCCTGGACCGGCGGTGTCCGGTTCGACGACGGGCATGGCGCGTACGGCCTGGACTTCCTCTCGCAGGCCGGCACGCTCACGGCCAAGAAGGCCTGGTTCTTCACGCCGGACGCGGTGATCTGCCTGGGCGCCGGCATCACCGACACCTCGGGCGCGAACACCCGCACCATCATCGAGAACCGCAACCTCGGCCTGAACGGCACGACGCAGCTACTGGTCAACGGCCTGCCCGGCCCGACAACGATCGGCACGACGAGCGTGCTCCAGCACGCCCGGTGGCTGCACCTCGACGGCGTCGCAGGCTACGTGTTGTTGCAGGACGCGCCGGTCACCGTGCTCCGCGAAGATCGCACCGGCACCTGGTTCGGCATCGACACCGGCGCCAACACGCACGGCACCACCGACCCGTACACCCGGCGGTTCCAGCACATCCAGCTCGGCCACGGAACCAACCCGACCGGCGCGACCTACGCCTACGCGGTGCTGCCCGGCGCCTCGCCGTGGCAGACGGTCGCGGCGACCGGCCGCTGGCGGGTGCTCAGCAACACCCCGCAGGTACAGGCAGTGTCCATTGCGGACGGAACGGTGGCCGCCGCGTTCTATGCTGCCGGTTCGGTCGACGGTGTCTCGGTGTCCGCGCCTGCCGCCATCCAGTGGGGCTGGCAGCCGTGCGGGCTGCGCTTCGCCGTCGCCGACCCGACCCAGCTCGGCACCACGATCCGGATCACCTTGCGCGGCATCGGCCGCCGCGTGGTTCAGTCCGATCCCGGCGTCACGGTCGTCTCCACCGGTCGCCAGCTGGTGGTCGACGTCGCCGTCGCCGGGACGCTCGGCGCGACGCACACCTTCACCGTTCGCTAGTCGCGCGACGGGTCCGGTGCGGCGCCTCCCGCCGCACCGGACCCTTTCGCGAACAGCGGGGTCAGGCCCGCTGCTTGGCAAACCGGTCGCGCACCGCGGGCCTGCTGACCGCGATCAGCAACCCGACGAGCACCAGAGCCTGCAAGACCTGCTCGACCCGCATCCACACCGGGTACTGGGTGCTGACGAAGATCAGGTAGGCGATGCCGATGATGCCGATGATCGCGATGTAGTACAGCCGGATGTAGGCACCGCGCGAACCGCGCCGCAGCGCGAACGCCCGCCAGATGTAGACGGCGGAGACGATGACGCTGCCGATCAGTCGACTCCACAGCGAGGTCATCAGGATCTGCCGGGCCGCCTCGACCGAGACGTTCGGCCCCAGGTTCATGTGCGCGAGCTGGTAGTCGATCACGCTGTTGTGGAAGATCAGCACGAGCGCGGTGGTGACAAGGCTGAGTCCGAGGTTGACGAACATCAGGATCAGCACGAGCCGCAGCGCCGAGTCGACCGGCAGATGCCGGTGCGGGGCAGGCCCGCCGGGCATCGGCGCTATGCCGTACGGTTGCCCCGCTTGGGTACCCGCCTGTGGATAACTCGGTGGATAACCTGTTGACGGCTGTGGGTAACCGGCTTGCTGCCCGCCGTGACTCACGTCCTGGCCTGGCGATTCAGGTGTGGGTTGCACGTGGACATGCAAGCACTTGCGCGGGCCCGGTGTGACCGATTTTCCGAATTCGAGACGCGAATGAGCCGAGAGCCGAATCGGCGGCTGGAAGGTGATGGGCACCGTGTGGGCGGACCTCTTTCAGATTCAGATCCCGGTCCTCGAGAAGGTGCTGCGCACCGTCGGGGTGTACGCGGGCATGGCCATCCTGCTTCGCCTTGCCGGCAAACGGGATTTGGCCGAGCTGAACACGTTCGACCTCGTCGTCATGCTGCTGCTGTCCAACGTCGTGCAGAATTCGATCATCGGCAATGACAACAGCCTCGTCGGCGGCCTGCTCGGCGCGGCGGTGCTGCTCGCGGTGAACGCCGGCATCGTGCGGCTCGCGGTCCGCTACACCTGGATCGCGCGCGTGTTCGAGGGCAAGCCGACCGACCTGGTTCGCAACGGCAAGATCGTGGGCAACCTGCACCGGATGGGCCTGCGGCACGGCGACGTCGCGGTCGCCCTGCGCCGGCAGGGCGCCGGCAAGCTGACCGAGGTCAAACGGGCCACCCTCGAACCCGGCGGCAGCATCGTGGTCGACCTCAAGGACGAGGCCCAGGACGCCACCGTCAGCGACCTCGACAAGTCACAGGTGGCGCTGATCCACGAACTGCGCAAGGAGATCGCCGGCCTGCGCGAGCGCGTCGACGCGGGCTTCACTGAGCTGTCCGCGGGGTGACGATTTCTTCGGGGTAGCAATCCGCCAGGCGGGCGAACTAATGGTTCACCAGGTGAAACTGGCGTCCCATTCCCACGTACTGGAAGATCAGTGCCATATTGTGACGCACCGCGCGTCACACGTTCCTTTACTTGGTAGACCAATGCACGGCATGCTCGCCCGGTGACAGCCGACACAAATGTGGACACCGTGCACGCCAGCGTCGGAGTGCCTCGGGAGATCGCGGCGGGAGAGCGCCGGGTCGCCCTGGTACCCAAAGTTGTCGAAAAACTGCGCGGTCTAGGGGTAGACGTGCTGGTCGAGGCCGGTGCCGGCCTCGGAGCGCTGATTCCGGACGAGGCGTATCAACAGGCAGGCGCGAAGATCGGCGACCCATGGGATGCAGATGTGGTCGTCAAGGTCAATCGGCCGACCGAGGAGGAAATCGGCAAGCTGCGCTCCGGCGCCACGCTGATTGGTTTCCTCTCGCCGTTGACCGCCCCGGAAACAATTCAGAAACTCCGGGATGCCGGGGTCACCGCATTCGCGATGGAATCCGTGCCCCGGATCTCCAGGGCGCAGTCCATGGACGCGCTGTCCTCCCAGGCGAACGTGTCCGGCTACAAGGCCGTGCTGCTCGCCGCCGAGCAGTCCACCCGCTTCTTCCCGATGCTGACAACGGCTGCCGGCACGGTGAAACCCGCGACCGTGCTGGTGCTCGGCGTCGGCGTTGCCGGCCTGCAGGCGCTGGCCACCGCCAAGCGGCTTGGCGCCCGCACGACCGGTTACGACGTGCGGCCCGAGGTGGCGGAGCAGGTCCGCTCCCTTGGCGCGCAATGGCTGGATCTCGGTATCGAGGCGGCAGGCGAGGGCGGCTACGCCCGTGAGCTGACCGAAGCCGAACGGGCCGAGCAGCAACAGCGGCTGGCCGAGGCGATCAGCAGCTTCGACGTGGTCATCACCACCGCGCTCGTGCCAGGCAGGCCCGCACCGCGCCTGGTCACCGCCGCCTCAGTGGAGAACATGCGGCCTGGCAGCGTCGTGGTCGACCTGGCAGGCGAGACCGGCGGCAACTGCGAACTGACCGAACCCGGCCAGATCGTGGTCAAGCACGACGTCACCATCGCATCGCCGCTCAACCTGCCGGCCACCATGCCCGAACACGCCAGCGAGCTCTACGCGCGCAACGTGTCCGCGCTGCTGGAACTCATGCTGAAGGACGGCGCAGTCGCCCCGGACTTCGGCGACGAGGTGCTGGCCAAATCCTGCGTGACCCGGCCGACCGCTGTGACCACTACTGAGGGGGAGGCGTGATGTTTCTCGCCAACCTGGCGATCCTCGTGCTGGCCGGCTTCGTCGGCTTCGCCGTGATCTCCAAAGTGCCCAACACCCTGCACACCCCGTTGATGTCGGGCACCAACGCGATCCACGGCATCGTCCTGCTCGGCGGCCTGATCGTCATCGGCAGCCAGGCCACCGGCGTGCTCGACAAGATCCTCCTGGTCATCGCCATCGCGTTCGGCACCATCAACGTGATCGGCGGCTTCCTGGTCACCGACCGGATGCTCGGCATGTTCAAGGCGAAGAAGCCCGCTGAACAGAAGGGCGACACCAAGTGACCGCGTTCATCGACGTCCTCTACATCATCGCGTTCGGCATGTTCATCTACGGCCTGATGGGCCTGACCGGGCCGCGAACCGCGGTGCGCGGCAACATGATCGCCGCGGTCGGCATGGTCATCGCGATCATCGCCACCCTGCTCACCCCCGGCACGAGCAACTGGCTGCTGATCGCGCTGGGCATCATCCTCGGCGCCGTGGTCGGCGTGCCCTCGGCGCGGCAGGTCAAGATGACCGCGATGCCGCAGATGGTCGCCCTGTTCAACGGGGTCGGCGGTGGCGCGGTCGGCCTGATCGCCTGGGTCGAGTTCCGCACCACCAACGACTATGCACACCTCGCCGCCTACGTGCCGGTCACCTCCCTGTTCGCGGCCATCATCGGGTCGGTCTCGTTCTGGGGCTCGCTGGTGGCCTTCGGCAAGCTCCAGGAGGTCCTGCCGGGTCGGCCGATCAGCCTCGGCCGGTCGCAGCAGGCGGTGAACTTGTTGCTGTTGCTGCTCGCCGTGGCCTGCGCGGTGATCGCCGGGGTCGGCGTCAACTCGCAGTGGTTGATCGTCGGCCTGCTCATCTTCGCGGCGGCGCTCGGTCTGATGGTCGTGCTGCCGATCGGCGGCGCGGACATGCCGGTGGTCATCTCGCTGCTCAACGCGTTCACCGGTCTGTCCGCGGCGGCGACCGGTCTCGCGTTGAACAACACCGCGATGATCGTGGCCGGCATGATCGTGGGCGCGTCCGGTTCGATCCTGACCAACCTCATGGCCAAGGCCATGAACCGCTCCATCCCGGCGATCATCGCGGGCGGGTTCGGCGGCGGCTCGATCGCGGCAGGGCCCGAGGGCGACACCGACAAGACCGTGCGGTCCACCTCGGCCGCGGATGCCGCGATCCAGATGGCCTACGCCAACCAGGTCGTCATCGTGCCCGGCTACGGCATGGCCGTCGCGCAGGCGCAGCACGCCGTGCGCGAGATGGCGAAACTGTTGGAGGGCAAGGGCGTCGAGGTCAAGTACGCCATCCACCCGGTCGCCGGCCGGATGCCCGGACACATGAACGTGCTGCTCGCCGAGGCCGACGTGCCCTACGAGCAGCTCAAGGAGATGGACGACATCAACGGCGAGTTCTCCCGCACCGACGTCGCCCTGGTGATCGGCGCGAACGACGTGACCAACCCGGCCGCGCGGACCAACCCGAGCTCACCGATCCACGGCATGCCCATCCTCAACGTGGACGAGGCGCAGTCGATCATCGTGCTCAAGCGGTCGATGAACCCCGGCTTCGCCGGCATCGAGAACGAGCTGTACTACGACCCGAAGACGTCCATGCTCTTCGGCGACGCCAAGTCCTCGGTGAACTCGGTGACCGAGGAGTTGAAGGCCCTGTAACGGTCCACTCGATCTGACGACTAAGGACAGTGCGCGGCGATGTGCTCGCCGCGCACTGTCCTGTCCCAGCCGAATCACCAGGAAACACCGTGACCGAACAGACCGCACCATCCGGGTTGGACAGTCAGCTCGAGGCGCAGGTGGTCGCCTTCGCGGCAAGCCACTACCTCGGCCGACCCGTGGCCGCTTACCGTCCGCGCCGGTGGGGCACCGGCCGGTTGATCACGCTGCTGGTGTTCGGCGTCGTGTTCCTGGTCGCCATCGTCGGCTTCATGTTCCTCTGGCTGGCCTTCCGCACGCCGAACCTGAACAAGAAGCTGGCCGCCAAGCGGGTGTACCTGTTCGAGTACGGCTTCGTCACCGCCGACCGCACCGGTCCGCTGGAGGTCTACCGCTGGGACGCGATTCACACCGTGTTCCAGGAGATCACCGACCGGTACGCGAACGGCGTGAAGGTCGCCACCACGTACAAGTTCACGATCAACCGCGCTGACGGCGCCACCGTCACGCTCACCGAGTTCTACGCCGACATCGCGGGCCTCGGCCGGCACATCAGCGAACAGGTCGCCAACGTGCACCTGCCCTCCGTGCAGCACGCGCTGGCCGCGGGCCGGCCGGTGCCCTTCGGCGACGTCGCGCTCAGCACGGCCGGGGTGTCGACGCCACGCGGCGAGTCGGTGCCGTGGGAGCAGATCGAGGCGGTGCAGGTGCGCAGCGGCTACGTGTCGTTCCGGCGGGCCGGCAAGTGGCTGTCCATCTCCCGCACGGCCGCCAAGGACATCCCGAACCTCTACCTGTTCCTGTACCTGGCCAATCGCCTGCACCAGGGATCGCGCGCCTAGCTGCCTACTCCGCTGAGTCCAGGTAGCTGCCATACCAAGGCGCATTGGGATTGACAGCGTCCGAAATGCTGTAGGCACCACCGAACATGGCCGGATTCGAGTTGTTCTGCAAGCCGCCGAGAGACCACCAGTAGTACTGGATGGCGTTCCCTGGCAGCGGTCGGTCGATGTTGAGTATGTCGCCCGACGGGTACCAGGTGCCGGTGAGGTTTTCGGTCTGCCCGTTGTCGTACAGTGTCGCTTGGACAGTGCCGTCGGAGGCCACGCTGTTGATGTTCAGCCTTCCGGTGTAACCGTCGGCGTTCCAGAAGTAGCTGCCGACGATGTTGACCGCAGCACTCGAGGTGGCGGCGGCCTGGTGCGACACCGAGTCGACGGGCGGCGCCGAGTCCAGGTAGGTGCCGACATTGTTCCCGTTGCTGTTGCTGGTGTTGTATTCACCGCCGAACATGGTCGGATTCGAGTTGACCGGCGAGCCGCCGGGGTAGTACGAGTAGGTCTGGACGGCACCCCCCGGCAACGGGCGGGTGATGGAGAGCGGGGGCGTTGCCGCCGGGTTCCAGGTGCCGGTGAGGTTTTCGGTCTGCCCGTAGTCGTACAACGTGGCCTGGACGGTCCCGTCGGAGGCCACGCTGTTGATGTTCATCGTGCCGGTGTAGCCGTCGGCATTCCAGTAGTAGCTGCCGACGATGCTGGTGTCGTCCGGACTGGCGGATGCGGTTGCTGACGTGATACCGGTCAGCAGGGTTAACACCGACACCACGAGTCCAACTTGGTATGACCACTTCATGTATCAACCGTAGGGAGAACTCGGGTTCGGCGAACCCGTGGAACCACCTGCATCTTCTTGGTTGCCCACCTAGGCGCCAGGGATCGGCTCGGCCAGCGCCGCTCGCGCGGCCGGCGCCGGGAACGGGTCGGCGAAGTACTGGGTCTCGTGCGCGACAAGGCCATCCGCGAACTCCATGATGCTCACCGAGCGGGTCGGCACGCCGTCGTAGGTGATCACGCACTCGCTGACCCAGAAGTCGCCGCCGCCGGTGATGCGGACGATGGTGAAATGGCGCGCGGCCGGATTTCCGCCGCGCTGCGCCTTGATCGTGGCCAGTCCCCGGAATCGTTCGCCGGACTGGGGGTAGTCCAGGATCGCGTCGGCGGCGTAGATCGCGTACTCGGTGTCGACGTCGTCGAGCTCGGAAGCCTCCCAGTGCGCGGTGATCCGAGCCCTGGTTTCGTCGTCGGTCATCGTTCTCCTCGGCGCAGTCGGGAGATCACCACGTCGAAAAGGTACGCGAAAGCGCCGGCCACCACGAACGAGAACACCGACGCGCTCATCCAGCTCTGCGCGGTGAAACCCAGCCAGTGTGCGACGTTCTGCCACATCGTCGACCAGGCGCCGACCGCGCCGGGGTTGATCAGCTGGTAGGTGACCAGCCCGAGCACCCAGGCCAGCAGCATGGACCAGCGGGACGGCGCCTGGCCCGAGGTGTTCCAGTGCTTCTGGTTGCCGCGCAGGAAGTAGTCCGCGACCAGCACCCCGCACATCGGCACGAACACCGAACCGAGCAGGGTCAGGAAGCCCTGGTACTGGCTCATGTCCATGACCAGCGCGAGAACCGTGGTCAGCGCGCCGATGATCACCGTGAGCACCCGGCGATCGGCCTTGGGCAACAGGTTCTGCACGGAGACGCCGGTCGAGTAGACGTTGGCGAAGGACTGGTCGACCTCGCGGACCATCAGCACCGCGAAGAACAACGCGCCGACCGGCAGCACGAGGAAGGGCTGGAACGGCGCGCCGGTGGTGCCGGCCAACGCGAGCAGACCCAGGACGTAGCACAGGATCTGGGTGACCGAGTAGCCGACGGTGGCCGCCCCGAACGCCGCCCCGCTGGAGCGCGAATGCCGCGAATAGTCCGAGGCGACGGGGATCCAGGACACCGCGACGGCCAGCGCGACATCCGAGCCGGCCCAGAAACCGCGCCAGGAGCCGGTGGTCAGGTCGGGCAGCGGATGCCGCAGCACCTGCACGAACAGGTAGATCATGGCGATGACCATGGCCACCGTGACGTAGCGACGCAGCACCCGCAGCGCGCCGAGCGGCCGGATGGTCATGGCCGTGGTGACCACGCCGGTGATCACCACGAACAGCCAGCGCGGTCCGCCGTGGAACAGCGCCTGCGCGGCCTGCGCGATCACCAGCAGCTCGAACGTGCCCCAACCGACCAGCTGGATCACGTTGAGGATGGTCGGCAGATAGGACAGCCGCGCGCCGAACAACCCGCGCAACAG
>DASYBO010000171.1:0-10600 GCA_036500685.1 Pseudonocardiaceae bacterium
GGTGATGCCGGTCAGCGCGACGATCTCGGGCGGCACGCCGCGTTCCGGATCGACGAGCGTGGCGAACTCGCCGAGTACCTCGCCGCCGCGCACCTTGACCGCGCCGATCTCGGTGACGGCGTCGCGTTCCGCGCTGCCGCCCGTGGTTTCCAGGTCGAACACCACGAAGGTGGTCTCCCGCAACGGAGTTCCCAGCTCGTCGAACGCGAGTTGAGTGTTCTCGCCGGAGGGGGCGGGCCCCATTCTGGGGGTCGGTGAAGATACCGTGGTCATCGTCGAGGACGTTACGGGCGGGGTCTGACAATGATCGTGATCGACTCGCGATCGGCCGTCGCGTCAACTTCGCCAACAACCTCTAACCTGGAGGGATGACGTCCTCGGCCCGAGAGCCCATGCACGACCCGGAGCCCACCGCTCCGGCGTCGCTGCCTGCGCTTGCCGAGGTCGACCCGGTCGAGTCGCCCGAGTCGGTTGATGCGCCCGAATCCGGCGTACCGGACTGGGCGCACCTTCCCGACGCGGTGCGCGGCAGGCTCGCCGAACTGGCCGCGGACGCGGTCGGCGAGATCGCACAGGTGGACGTTCCGCAGGCGGTGCGCCCCGTCGCCCGCTTCGCTCCGGCCAAACGCGCCCGGCTCGGCGCGGGCCCGCTGCTGGCCGGCTTGCGGAACAACTCGGCGTTCCGGGCCGCCGTGGTCAGCTGGGCCGGCGACAAACGGCCGAGCGCGCTCGACACGACCTCGCCCGATCCGACGGCCGCCGCGGTAGCCGCGCTGCTCACCGGCGAATCAACGGCCATGCATTTCGTGGAGTTGGTCGCCCGGCGGGCGCAGGATGGGGCGCTGCGCGCGGAAAGGGACGCGGCGGTCAACCGGCTTGGCAGGCTGGAGGCCGAACTGGAGCGGATCCGCGCCGATGTGGTCGCCGCGGGCGACGTTGCCGGGCGCGCGGTCGAGGAACGCGACCAGGAACTGGAAAAACTCCGCAAACGCCTGCGCGAGCAGGGCGCGAAACTGCGTGAGGCCAAGGATGCGGCCGCGGCCGCGGTGGCCGACGCCGAGCAGATGCGCGTGCAGACCGAACTGGAGAAGAAGTCCCTCGTCGCCGAACGCGACCGGGAACGCGAACGCGCCGAAGCGGCCCGCCTCAAGGCCCGCCGCGCCGAGGGTGATGCCCAGGCGGCCCGCCAGGCGGCGCGCGAGGCCAGGGCCGCGGACGAGGTGCGACTGGCGCTGCTGGTGGACACCCTGGACGGCGCCGTGACCGGCCTGCGCCGCGAACTGGCCCTCGGCAACGCGGGCCCCCGGCCCGCCGACCTGGTGCGCGGGGCAAGCGCGCCGCAGGGCGCGGTCGGCCGCGCCGACGATCCGGCCGCGCTGGACCGGTTGCTGGCGCTGCCCTCGGTGCACCTCGTCGTCGACGGCTACAACGTCACCAAGACCGGCTATCCCGACCTGGCGCTGGTCGACCAGCGGGAGCGCCTCGGCATGCAGATGGCCTCGCTTGCCGCGCGCACCGGCGCGGAGATCACCGTCGTCTTCGACGGCGCGGGCGTTGTCGCCGTCCCGTCCGCGTCGCCGCGCGGGGTGCGGGTGCTGTTCTCCGATCCCGGCGTGCTCGCCGACGACGTGATCAGGGCGATCGTCGCCGCCGAGCCGGAGGGGCGGCCGGTGGTCGTGGTCACCTCGGACCGGGCGGTCGCGGACTCGGTGCGGCGCCGTGGCGCGCACCCGGTGCCCTCCGCCGTGCTGATCGCCCGATTGGGCCGAGTTTGAGTTCCGCGCGTTGCACCGCGTGAAAATTGTCGGTGGTCGTTTTTATCGTGATCCACGGTTGAACCCTTCGAACGATCGGGGAAGTGCCGTGCTCATCGATTGCGACAAGTGCGTGATCAGGGGTGTTGGGTGTAAGGATTGTGTCATCAGCGTGTTGCTCGACGCGCCGGAACACCTTGAGTTCGACGAGCCGGAATTGCGGGCTTTCGACACCCTCGCCGAAGCCGGATTGGTGCCCCGGTTGCGCCTGATTCCGATCCATCCCCGTCGAGATTTCGTGGCCGAATCCGTGGACACGCCCGAGCTGCCGTTGCCAAGCGCCGAGCGGTCGCCAAAGGGCGACGGACGGCAACACCGGCAGGTCGGCTAGGTAGTTTTCGATCGTGGGCGGGGTGAAACCGGCCCAATGTCGTTGCTGCTTATGGCCTAGCGAACGGCGTTTTCGGCTACCGGCGGTAGACGCCTGGTTGCAGTATCCGTAACCTGTCCGAGACCTCGCGGCGGACAGCTGTTGGCAAAGGACAGCGACGCGGGGTCACCGCCGGATCGGTCTGTCGGGGACCGAGCCGAAGCGCGGGATCGTTGCTGTTGTTCGAAGCTCGCACGTGTGGGTGTTGAGCTCGGCCCATGGCCGAACAGCGGCAGGCGTGACGGGCCGGCGGAAAGGATGTGTAGAAGGAGACGCGCGCTACGTGGCCTCGAACCGACTGAAGCGCACGATGCGTGGGGCACTTGCCGCCACCGCGGTAGTAGCGGTGATTGGCGCCACCCCCTCAGTGGCCGCCCCCGCCCCGCCCCCCGCCCCCACCATGCCCTCGGGCACCCCGTTGCAGCAGTACGAACAACTGTCGCAGCAGGCCAATCAGTTGGACCAGCAGCTGCTTACCGCGCAGGACCAGCAGAAGCAGGCCCAGAACACGCTCAACCAGGCCAATGCCGATCTGACCAAGGCCCAGGCGGCCGAGCAGGCCGCGGCGTCTCAGGAATCCGGCCTTCGTGGTCAGGTCGATCAGCTCACCGAGGCCCAGTACGAGGGTGCCCGGTTCGGGCAGCTTTCGGCTCTGTTGACCGGTAGTTCGGCCCAGGACTATCTGGACAGGGCGTCCCTGTTGCAGGACATGGCCGTGACCAGTTCGGCCACGCTCAACTCCATGCAGTCCGCGACGGATGCGGCGACCGCGGCTCAGGCGCGCGCGGCCAAGGATCAGAAGACCGCGCAGAATGCGACCAACTCGGCGAACGCGCTGGTCGCGCAGATCCAGCAGGAGCTCAGTCAACTGCAGCCGCTGCTCGCCCAGGTCCAGTCGGCCAAGAGCAAGGTGAGCGCAGGCTCGCTGCGGGGCAGCATCGATCCCGGCCAGTTCATCGTGCCGCCAGGGGCCGCCGGTGTCGCCATCCGGGCCGCGGAAAGCATGCTCAACACGCCCTACCACTACGGTGGCACGTCGCCAGCGACCGGCTTCGACTGCTCGGGCCTGATGCTGTGGGCGTGGGCCCATGCCGGCGTCAGTCTCCCGCGCACCGCGGCGGAGCAGCAGCAGCTCGGCGTGTTGGTGCCGAGCGAATCCCAGTTGCAGCCCGGCGACTTGGTGTTCTTCGGCGATCCCGCGCATCACGTCGGAATGTATGTCGGCAACGGCGACATGGTCGACGCCCCGACCACCGGTCAGGACGTGCAGATTCAACCGATCTTCAGCGGCTTCTCCTACGGCCGCAGGCTCTCCGGCTGAAAAGTCGTTTCTTTCTGGTGGGCCCGGGACGCGAAATGCGTGTTCCGGGCCCATTTTTGAGCCCGCCGTAGACGTACCCGTGCCGGTTCCGTAATCTAGCCGAGATCTCGCGGCCGGCTGCTGTTGGCAAACGACAGCGACGCGGGGTCACCGCCGGATCGGCCTGTCGGGGACCGAGCCGAAGCGCAAGCAGTTGCTGTTGTTCGTCAGCTCACACGTGTGGGTGTTGAGCTAGGCCCATGGCCAGAACACGGCGGGCGCGAGGAGGACCGGCGGTCGAATGTACGAAGGAGAAACGCGCTACGTGGCCTCGAACCGACTGAAGCGCACGATGCGCGGGGCACTTGCCGCCACCGCGGTAGTAGCGGTGATTGGCGCCACCCCCTCAATGGCCGCCCCCGCCGCGCCCCCCGCCCCCACCATGCCGACGGGCACCCCGCTGCAGCAGTACCAGCAGTTGGCCCAGCAGGCGAGTGACCTGAACAACCAGCTGCAAAGCGCTCAGGTCCAGCAGCAGAACGACCAGAACACGCTCAACCAGGCCAATGCGGACTTCACCAAGGCGCAGCAGGCCGCGCAGTCCGCCGCAGCCACCGAGTCCGGCCTTCGTGGTCAGGTCGACCAGCTGACCGAGGCCCAGTACGAAGGTGCCCGGTTCGGCCAGCTTTCGGCTCTGTTGACCGGTAGTTCGGCCAAGGACTACCTGGACAGGGCGACCCTGTTGCAGGACATGGCCGAGACCAGTTCGACCACGCTGAACACCATGCAGGCAGCCACCGACGCGGCGACCGTGGCCCAGGCGCGCGCGGCCAAGGACCAGAAGACCGCGCAGAATGCCACCAACTCCGCGAATGCGCTGGTCGCGCAGATCACGCAGGAGAAGAACGCCCTGGCCCCGCTGGTGCAGCAGGCTCAGAACGCGATGAGCAAGGTCTCGAAGTCCGTCCTGGCCACGGCGAACTCGTCGCTGAGCGCGGGTAACTTCATCGCACCGCCCGGCGCCGCCGGTGTCGCCATTCAGGCGGCCGAGGCCGAGATCGGCGTCCCCTATGTCTGGGGTGGCGCTTCGCCGTCCGGCTTCGACTGCTCCGGCCTGATGTTGTGGGCCTGGGCCAAGGCCGGCATCAGCCTGCCGCACTCCAGCGAGGCGCAGTCCACCATGGGTGTCGAAGTGCCGCTGTCCCAGTTGCAGCCCGGCGACCTGATCTTCTTCGGCTCGCCCATCCACCACGTCGGCATGTACGTCGGCAACGGCGACATGATCAACGCGCCGGACACCGGCCAGACCGTCAAGATCGAGCCCATCTTCGGTGGCGCGAGGTTCGGCCGCAGGCTCTCCGGCTGAGTTTTCTCCTTCTTCGTGGGCCCGGACGTGCACCGTCCGGGCCCACGGCGTCTGCGCGGGGTGTCCGGATACCCTCGAACAATGCGCAGGACCCTGCTCGTCACCAATGACTTCCCACCGCGTCAGGGTGGCATTCAGACCTACCTGCACACCCTGGCCGGCCACCTGCCGCCGGAGGACCTTGTCGTCTACGCGCCCGCGTGGGAGCAGGGCGTCGAGCACCATCCCGAGTTCGACGCCGCGCAGCCCTACCGCGTGGTCCGGCATCCGACCTCGTTGATGCTGCCGACTCCGGACGTCGCCGGGCGCGCCTGCGCGATCCTGCGCGAGGAACGCTGCGAGGCGGTCTGGTTCGGCGCGTCCGCGCCGCTGGCGCTGCTGACCCCTGCGCTGCGCGCGGCCGGTGCGAAGCGAGTGGTGGCGTGTACGCACGGGCACGAGGTCGGCTGGTCCATGCTGCCGGGCGCGCGGCAGGCGCTGCGGCGGATCGGCTCGACCGTGGACGTGCTGAGCTTCGTCAGCCGCTACACGCGGTCCCGGTTCTCCGCCGCGTTCGGCCGGTTGGCGCCGTTGGAGCAGCTGCCCTCCGGCGTGGACATCGAGACCTACCGGCCGAACCCGGCCGCGCGGGCCGAGATCCGGGCCCGGCACGGGCTTGGCGAGCGTCCGACCGTGGTGTGCATCTCCCGGTTGGTGCCGCGCAAGGGCCAGGACATGCTGATCCGGGCATTCCCGGCGATTCGCGAACGGGTGCCGGGCGCCGCCCTGTTGATCGTCGGCGGTGGACCGTACGCGGACAAGCTGCACGCGTTGGCGCGGGAAACCGGGGTCGCCGAGGACGTGATCTTCGCGGGCTCGGTGCCGTGGGCCGAGCTGCCGGCGCACTACGCGGCCGGGGACGTGTTCGCGATGCCGTGCCGGACGCGTGGCCGAGGACTGGACGTCGAGGCGCTGGGCATCGTGTTCCTCGAGGCCGCGGCGGCCGGGCTGCCGGTGGTGGTCGGCCGGTCCGGTGGCGCGCCGGAGACCGTGCGTGACGGGGTCACCGGGCAGGTGGTGGACGGGCGCGACGTGGCCGAGCTCGCCGACGTGGTCGGCGGGCTGCTTGCCGACCCGGAGCGCGCGGCCAAGATGGGCGCGGCAGGGCGGGAGTGGATGCGCGAGGAGTGGCGCTGGGCCGACCTGGCCGAGCGGCTCCGCTCCTGGCTCGACGGCTGAGCTTCAGGTTCTCTTGGCTGGGCCGGTTGACTGATCGTTCGCTCAGCGGAGGATCGGCACGATAGCGCCATTTCGGGCGTCGATGGGCCACTGAGAGCTGGGTAACAGAGTTTTCTTCGACAGCACCCAGTTTGCTGGCTCACACTGGAAGCAGGGAACTGGCTTCGGTGACCGTCCGTTTCACGAGCAACTACATCCACCGGTGGACCGAGACCAACCCTGAGACCGATGCTCACGCACCGGCCGCCGACGATGATGATGGGTGAACTGCCCACGGGATCGAGGTACGGCCAGATGACCAGTCCTGATGCGATGCGTGCGTCAGACGGTGACCGCGAGAGGGTCGTGCAGGCGCTGCAGGAACAGGTGGGAGAAGGCAGGCTGACGCTCCAGGAGTTCGAGGAGCGCAGTACCGCCGTCTACGAAGCCAAGACCGTCGGCGACCTGCGCAAACTCCTCGCGGACCTGCCGGTTGACGTGTTCGCGCAGCCCACGCCGCCCCCGTTCGCGATGGGCGCCGCCTGGCAACAGCCCTTCCCGATGCCGGCCATCCCGCCATGGCAACAGCAGCGGATCGTGCGCGCGGGCGGCCGGCCGAACCCGGTGTTGTTCATCGCGCTGGCGTTCATCGTGTTCGCGGCGGTCGGCAGCGCGCTGACCGTGGCGCCCTACCTCCTGCCGATCGCGCTTTTCGGATTCTTCATGCTGCGCGCGGCCGCAAGAGGCGGCGGTCGTGGTCGGCGGTATCCGCCTTACGGCCGCTGAGCGCTTAACCGGTCGAGCAGCCGCAGCACCTCGCGTGCTGCGGCTGTCTGTCCTTTGCGGACGTTCATGAGACGGTCGGCTGTTCCGCGTTTCCGTCAGCGGGTGTAGATGGCGGAGATCTCGGCCTCGTAGCGCTGGGCCACGATGGAACGGCGCAGCTTGAGGCTCGGCGTCATCTCGCCGCCCTCCTCGGTGAAGTCCACCGGCAGGATTCGGAACTTGCGGATCGACTCGGCCTTGGACACCGCGTTGTTGGCCTCGTCGACCGCGCCCTGCACCTCGGCGAGCAGATCCGGGTCGTGGGACAGGTCGGCGACGGTCGCGTTGGCGGGCTTGTTGTGCTGCGCCTTCCAGGTCGGGAAGAACTCCTCGTCGATGGTGATCAGCGCGCCGATGAACGGCTGCTTGTCGCCGACCACCATGCACTGGCTGATCAGGGGGTGCGCGCGCAGCCGGTCCTCGAGCACCGCGGGCGAGACGTTCTTGCCGCCCGCCGTCACGATGATCTCCTTCTTGCGGCCGGTGATCCGCAGGAAGCCCTCGTTGTCGAGCGAGCCGAGGTCGCCGCTGTGGAACCAGCCGTTCTCCAGCGCTTCCTTGCTGGCCGTCTCGTTGTTCCAGTAGCTGCTGAACACCACCGGTCCGCCGATCAGGATCTCGCCGTCGTTGGCGATGCGCACCGAGGTGCCGGCGACCGGCTTGCCGACCGTGCCGACCCGGAACGCGTCCTCGGTGTTCACGCAGGCCGCCGCGCTGGTCTCGGTCAGGCCGTAGCCCTCGTAGACCGGCACGCCGATGCCGCGGAAGAAGTGCGCCATCCGCTCGCCGAGCGGCGCGCCGCCGGACACGGCCGCGTTGCACCGGCCGCCGAGCGCGGCGCGCAGCCGGCTGTAGACGAGCCGGTCGAACACGGCGTGCTTGAGCTTGAGGCCGATGCCGCCGCCACCGTTGTCCACGGCCTCGCTGTAGGCGACGGCTGTCGCCTCGGCGGCGTCGAAGATCTTGCCCTTGCCGGTGCTGTGCGCGGTCTGCTTCGCGGTGTTGTAGACCTTCTCGAACACACGCGGCACGGCCACCACGAACGTGGGGCGGAAGGTGCCGAGGTCGGCGACGAGGTTCTTCACGTCCGGCGTGTGACCGAGGGTGAGCCGGGCGTAGATGCAGGTCAGGGTCAGGGCGCGGGCCAGCACGTGGGCCAGTGGGAGGAACACCAGCAGTGAGTTGCCGGGCTGGAGCATGCTCGGGAACGCGTTCACGTCCGCGCGGACCTCGGCAAGCAGGTTGCGGTGGGTCAGCTCGCAGCCCTTGGGGCGGCCGGTGGTGCCGGAGGTGTAGACGATCGTCGCGGTGTCCTGCGCGCGCACCGAATGCCGGCGGATGTGCACGTTGGAGTCGGTGAGTTCGGCGCCGAGCGCGATCAGTTCGAGTACCGCGCCCGCCGGCTCGTACCGGCCTGCTCCGGCAGGCGGGTCGAGCTGCCAGACGTGCCTGAGGTTCATGGCCCCGCCGCGGATGCCGTCCACGACGCTGCGGTGTGCGGCGGTCTCCACTATGACCGCGCGCGCCGCGCTGTCGGTGACGATCCACTCGACCTGTTCTGCCGAGGACGTCTCGTAGATCGGCACGGTGACGCAGCCTGCGGCCCAGATCGCGAAGTCGAACAGGGTCCACTCGTAGCGGGTCTTGGACATCAGGCAGACCCGGTCGCCCGGGTTCAGGCCTGCGGCCATCAGGCCCTTGGCGACCGCCATGACCTGCGCGGCGAAGTCGCGCGCGGTCAGGTCGACCCAGGTTCCGTCCACCCGCCGCTGGATACTGACCACGTCCCCGAAGCGGTCCGCGTTGGCCCACACCATGTCGGTGAGGTTCTCCTCGTCGGCAACCGTGGTATTGCCCGCCGGGACGGTGAACTCGCGCACGTCAACCTCCGCGCCCTGAAGATGTTACTGGTGGGAAACCTAGCGTGTCGGTGGCGCTCGACACCAGGTTGGGCACCCGGCGCGTCCGCCGTCCAGGCCGAACGCATGGCATTCTGCACCGCGTGAGCACGGTGGACATCGTGGACGAGACCTTTGTGGTGGTGGCACCCAAGGTGCTGGCGACCGCTTTCGCCGATCCGGTCAATTGGCGTCGCTTGTGGCCCGATCTCCGACTTGAGGTGTATGTGGACCGGGGCGCGGAGGGGCTGCGCTGGACGGTGCGCGGCGCGCTGGTCGGCACCATGGAGGTCTGGCTGGAGCCGATGCTGGACGGGACCCTGCTGCACTACTTCCTGCGCGCCGACCTGCCGGGGGCGGCCGATCCGCGCCGGGTGGAACGGGAGCGGCGCGACCGCCAGTTGGCGACCAAGCGGATCACGCTGGGCCTGAAGAAGACGCTGGAACATGGGCGCCTGCCCGGCTGCCCGCCCCTGGACTGACGTTCCCGGCCGATCGCGGCCGACGCCGGATGATTCCCGGTGCGACGGGCCCGATGCCGTGAATGATCTCTTCCCCGGTCGCGACCGCCTGGATAGGTTTCATCAAGGCGAAATGAGGGGGTTTGGGATGAGTTTCGACGAGGCGCTGCTGCGCAGGGCGATCGGGTTGGCCGCAGGCGCGGTGGAGCAGGGACACGCGCCGTACGGATCGCTGCTGGCCGGGCCGGACGGGACCGTGCTGGCCGAGGAGATCAACACGACCGTCGCCGACCGCGACATCACCGCGCATCCGGAGCTGAAGCTGGCCCGGTGGGCCGCGCGGGAACTCGAAGCGGACGTTGCCGCGCGCACGACCATGTACACCAGCTGCCAGCCGTGCGGGATGTGTTACGGCGCCATCCAGCGCTCCGGGTTGGGGCGGGTGGTGTTCGCGCTGGCCACCGAACAGCTGGGCGAGTTGGTGCCGGGTTCCGGCTGGCCGCAGGTGGAGCAGGACGGACCGCATTTGTTCGACGAGGTGCGCGTGCTCTTCGACGGCGTGACCCACTGAGTCGACAGTCCCTTGTGGACACGATGAACCAGGCGGGTGACACCGGTCACGGCGGAGGCCGATCGGTCCGTCGTAATCTCTCCTCATGCGGGTCAGCGTGGTGTCCGATGTACACGGCAATGCCGACGCGCTGGCCAGGGCCGGCGACGGGGCCGACGCCGTGGTGGTGCTCGGCGACCTGCTCGACTTCGTCGACTACCACGATCACGGCGGCGGCATCCTCGGCGCGGTGTTCGGGCCGGACAAGGTGGCCAAGTTCGCCGAACTGCGCCGGGGCAGGCAGGGCGCGGTGGCGGCCTACGCACGGTCGCTGTGGGCCAGCCTCGACAACGCGGGCGAGGTGATCGAGGAGGCCATCCGCGACCAGTACACCAAGCTGTTCGCCGCGCTGACCGCGCCGACCTACGCGACCGCCGGCAACGTGGACGCGCCCGCGCTGTAGCCGGACTACGCCGGGCCGAACGTGCGCATCCTGGACGGCGAGACCGTCAACATCGGCGGCCTGCGCTTCGGTTTCGTCGGCGGCGGACTGCTGCCGGAGGGCGCGACGGTGCGGCGCACCGGGGTGTGGGTGCCGAACCTGCGGCCCGAGGCCGAGTTCGCCGCGCGGGCCGCCAACCTCGGCGAGGTCGACGTGCTGTGCAGCCACATCCCGCCGACGGTGGCCGAACTCACCTATGACGTCGTCGCGCTACCAGTTGAGCAGGTAGGGAGTTTCGGTGCGCTGGAAATGGCCGACGTTGACGCATTCGGTGTGCCCGATGCGCATCCGGGCGGCCAACGGCTGGTGCACATGCC
>DASYBO010000172.1:0-50849 GCA_036500685.1 Pseudonocardiaceae bacterium
AGACCGGGCCGCTCGTCGGGCGTGCCGATGCCGGCCAGGTAGATGTCGGTGCGCGCGTTGATCCACACCGGAATGCCGAGCCGCTGCCCCGCTTCCCGTGCCGCGACGAGTCGTTCGACCTGTGCCGCCGGCTCGAAGAGCTTGGCGCCGATCCGGTCCTCGATGTTCACGCCGACCGCGCCGGCCTGCACCACCGCGGTCACGGTCGCGGCGACCGCCTCCGGCGATTCGCCGTAGCCTGCCTCGATGTCCGCGGACACCGGCAGGTCGACCGCGGCGACGATTCGGGCGACCGCTTCGGCGGCGCGCTCCGCGCCGAGGTCGGCACCGTCCGGCACGCCGAGCGACCACGCGACGCCAGCGCTGGTGGTGGCGATGGCGGCGGCGCCGGCACCCGCGATGACGACCGCGGACGCCACGTCCCAAGCATTGGGAAGTAGCAGCGGTTGGCCCGCCTTGTGCAGGCCGGCAAAGGTTTCCGCGTGCTGAAGCTGTTGAGTCATGCGCAGAACGTAAGGACGACCCCCGACAATTTCAGCGGGTACTGATCCGGCCGATCGTGACATCGTCGAGGTCGGCCAGGAAGTCACTGCCGAACGCACTGGACGGGGTGTGCGCGCCGGGCGGCACATCCCCGCCGAGCAGCCTGCGCACCGCGTGCAGCAGTGCGTCCACCGTGAACAGCTGCCCGGCCGGAGTGCTGACCGTGCCGCTCGCGTAATGCTTGCCCGGCCCGGAAACCCGGCCCCACACCTCGCAGCGGCGACCGCTCGCCTGGCGCTCCTCGCTCGGCCCGGTGACCCACTTGTCCACCAGTGACATGCCCGCTCGCTGCACGGCGGGTATGCGCAGCAGTGGGCCGAGGAACTGCTGGCTCCTGCCGATAAGGTCGCTGCCCGGCAGCACCGTGTAGGTGGTGATGTTCGGTATTCCGGTTGTCCGGTAAGCGGAACTGAGGTCCCCCCAGGGGATCGCGGTGACCTGGCGAGGGCCGGTCGCGAACTCGGCGATGGTCTGCCGGTGCGCCAGCGCCACCGACTGCAGCTCACCGTCGATCCTGGCTCGACCGCCCGCGCCGACACCCTCCAGCGCGGTCTTGATGGTGCCAGGGCTGAACCCACCGCTGAGGGTGAACGCCAGTTCCAGCTCGGTCGCCTCGGGCAGTTTCGCGGCGAGGCTTGCGGCAAGGCAGTCGGTGGGCACCACGTCGAAACCGGCGCCCGGCAACAACACCACGCCGGCCTGCTCGGCCTCGCTCGCGCGGGGATAGATCGACTCGAACACGTCGACCTCGCCGGTGATGTCCACGTAGTGCGTGCCGGTGGCGAGGCAGGCGTCCACCAGCGGCATGGCCGTCCGCGAGAACGGGCCTGCGCAGTTGGCGACCAGGGTGATGTCGGCGAGCCCGGCATGCAGGCCGGAGGTGTCCGCGAGGTCCATGACCACATGATCGAGCCCGAGTTCCTCGGCCAGCGGCAGGATCTTGGCCGCCGACCGGCCCGCCAACACCGGCCGCTCCCCGGTCTGTTCCGCCAGTTTCACCAGCGCACGTCCGGTGAAGCCGTTCGCGCCGTAGACCATCCACCTCGTCATGCTGTGCAGTATCGGTCAATCCGCGGTCGCGAGCACGCCTTCGGCCAGCGGCAGGTCGTGTGGGTAGGTGATCTTGAGGTTGCGTTCGTCACCGTCGACGCAGTGCACGGCGATGTCGGTGTAGGCGGCGACGCAGGACGCGGTGTCGGTGCCGACGAACCCATCCAGCGCGGCCTGCTCGTACGCCGCGAGCAGCGGCGCGGCGCGAAACCCCTGCGGCGTCTGCACCGCGACCACCCGGCCGGAAGCCGGCCCCAGCACTTCGATCCCACCCTCGGCGACCTCAACCAGGTCGTCACGGGCCAGGCCGGGAATGGCGCCGCCGTACTCCCGAGTGGCGTGCAACACAGTCGCCACCAGAGCGGGCGACACCAGCGGACGGGCCGCGTCGTGGATCAGGACCACGTCGATCTCGCCGGACTCGATGTCCTCGGCGAGGTGCCGCAACGCCATCAGCTCCGACTCCTGCCGCGTCGCACCGCCGGCGACTACGTCAAGTCGAGGCCCGGAGTGTGCACTCAGGACGTTCGCGACCTGCTCGCCGTCCTCCGGCCGGACCACCAGCACCAGCACCTCGATGTCCGGTACAGCCGCGAGAGCGGCCACCGACCACGACACCAGGCTCCGACCGGCGAGCGGCAGGTAGACCTTGTTCACCTCGGCGCCCATCCGGCTGCCGGACCCGCTGGCGAGCACCACTCCGGCGGCCCGGCCGGCCGGGGCGGCGGAGGTCTGGTCGGAATCCACGCGCGGATGATAGTTGATTCGTTTCACCACAGGCATTTCGTCACGCTCGGCGTGATCGAGGCGGGTGCGTCAAAAAACTCGTGAGGAAATTTGGTGCCCCGCCAACACAGAACGCCTACCGTCTGGCACACTGAGCGACAAGGTTGACGAGGGGATTACTTCACCAGGAGTGATCACGTCGTCACCACCGCAGACCCCCGGCTGATCCCCCAACAGCCGGGTCTCCGAGGCTCCCGGCCGACCTCCCCCAGCGGCCGGGAGCCTCTTCCATGCGCGCTGCGCTGCGGCAAACCCGTTGACCAGTGCGACAACGCGCCGAGTATCAGGCACTCGAATACCGTGCCACGCGGCTCACCCGACGGCCCGCCCGATGTCTGGTGTCAGCCGTGCCGGCGTCGTCAACTGCCTGACCGAAATCGGCGTGACGTCGTGTCCGCCGCCAGTGGCCGCGACGTGGCGCGACGGCTCCCCGGCCGCATCGCGAGCGAACTTCCTCCGTGTGGGTAAGGGTTTTGTTGGCTCAGCCTTCCGGGGTCGGGCGTAGGGCGGCTCGGGCTCGTTGCATTTCGGCGAGTTCTTCCGGGGACAGCTGCTCGGTGAACCGGCGGCGACGTTCGGCCATGGCGGCGAATTCCTCCTCACTGAGTGATTCGGCGAACTTGGCGCGGTCGGCAGCGAGTTGGGCGAGCTGTTCCGGGGTCAGCGGGTTCTGCATGGTGATCATCACCTCGATGAGTTCGATCATGGATTGACTGGACGGTTCGGCGTTCGCGTCGATGGCACCCAGCGCTCGTTGCAGTTGCTGCTTGAGCCGGATGTTCGCCGCGATCTGGTCGTTGACCTGGTCGAGTTGGCGGTGCAACAGCGTGCGCGGGTCGATGGTGGCCTCGTTGAGCAGTTCGGCGATCTCGGCGAGGGCGAAGCCGAATCCGCGGAGCGCCACGATGTGGTGCAGACGGCGCACGTCGTCGGCGGTGTAGCGGCGGTGGCCCGCGCTGTTGTGCAGAGACGGGACCAGCAGACCGATCTCGTCGTAGTGATGCAGTGTGCGGACGGTCAGGCCGGTCTGTTCGGCCAACTCGCCCACACGCCAGGTGCGTTCCTCGTTCACGCCCTCGACGCTAATTCCTCACGTCACGTGAGGCGCAACCACTGATTAATTCGATCGAGCGTTTCGATACGCGTTGTTACAGTCGAGGGCCGCCGACCTGCTGGGGATGACACACGCGATGAGCGCACCGCAGTCCAGTCCGAGCCGCCGCCTCATCGCCGACATCCGGCCGCTGCGCGAAAACCCGGTCTTCCGGCGCCTCTGGATCAGCGGCGCGGTATCGAACATCGGCGGCCAGTTGACCAGCTTCGCGATAGCGCTGCAGGTCTACCAGCTCACCCACTCCTCCGCCGCGGTCGGCGCGGTGGCCATTACCGCGATGGTGCCGTTGTTGCTGGTCGGGATGTTCGGCGGTTCCATTGCCGACAATGTCGACCGACGCATGCTGACCATCGTCGTGAGCAGTTGCACGGCGATGGTGTCCGCGGTGTTGGCGGTGCAAGCGTTTCTGTCGCTGAACCAACTGTGGCTGTTGTACATACTAGTAGGTACACAGTCGCTGTTCAGCGCGATCAGCGCACCGGCGCGTCAGACGTTTTTGCCTCGACTGCTGCCCGACGATCAGCTCGCCGCGGGCATCGCGCTGAACATGGGAAGTTTTCAGGCGAGCATGCTGATCGGCCCGGCCCTCGCGGGCCTGCTGACCGCGGTCGGCGGCCTGCGGCTGTGCTATCTCGTCGACGCGATCACCTTCATCGTCGGCCTCTACGGGCTGGCCGGGCTGCCGGCGATGCCGCCTGCGGACCGCACCGGCAAGATGGGGCTGCGCAGCGTTCTTGACGGGCTGCGGTTCATCCGGACTCGGCCGATCCTGATCGGCATGTTCGCCGCCGACCTGAACGCGATGGTGCTCGGGATGCCGGCGGCGTTGTTCCCGGCGATCAACGCGGCGCGCTTCGGTGGTTCCGCGCAAACGCTTGGCTTGCTGTACACGGCCGTTGGCGTCGGCGGCGTGATCGGCGCCGTGCTGTCCGGGCCGCTGGGCCACGTGCGCAGACCGGGCCGGGGCATGCTGCTGCTGATCCTCGTCTGGGGCACCGGCATCACCGTTTTCGGCTTCGCTCAACAGTTCTGGTTGGCGCTGCTGATGTTGGCGATGTGCGGCGCCTTGGACAACGCCAGCGTCGTGCTGCGCTCGCTGGTGCTCCAGCTGGTCACGCCGGATCGCTATCGGGGGCGGGTCAACGGGGTGAACTTCGTGGTTGGCGCCGGCGGCCCGCAGCTGGGCAACTTCGAGGCCGGTGTGGTTGGTTCGCTGGTGTCGCCAATGGTCAGCGCGGTCAGTGGCGGCATCGCCACGGTGGTCGGCGCGGTGGTGATCGGCTTGGCGGTGCCGTCGTTGGTGCGCTACGACAAGACGGCGGCGCAGGCTGACCAGACCTCGGTGCCGGCTAAGGAATAAGTTCGAGGACGAGTTCGTGCCGGATCGGGATTCCGTTTGCCCGCAACGGGATCGACGGTTTCAGCTCGCGCGCGGCGGCCATCACGTTGTGCCGCAGTTCGACGAGGTCGAAGCCGAATCGCTGGTAGAAGGCAAGGGAGCCGGTGTTCTCGTTGGTGGTGACCAGCCATACCCGGTCGAGATGCCGCGCAACGGCGATGTCGCGGATCGCGCGGAGTAGCGCGGTGCCGGCGCCGATACGTGGGACGGTGGCGATCAGCGACACGGCTTCGCAGGATTTGCCGGCTGTTCGGTAGTGGAGACAGCCGACGCGTTCGGCTCCGGACCATGCGATCAGCGTGGGTAGCGGCAGGAGGTCGACGAGTTCGCTGTGGGCGACGACGGCGGTGTCGTGCCATTCGGCGACCAGTGTCGCCGTGATGTAGTCGGCGTCGTCGGGGCCTGCTTCGCGTACCTCGATGTCGGTCATGCTTCCTCCGCGCGCAGGCCGTTGATCAGCACGCGCAGACCGTAGGCGAAGTGTTCGGGTGGGTGCGGCGCGGGGATGTGGTCGATGGCAGCGGCCAGGTTCGGGTACTGCTGGGTGGTCACGGCATCGGCGAGTTGGGTGCGGGCCGGGTCGCCGCTGTCAGGTAGGCCCGCGGCGAGTTGTTCCTCGATGGTGTGGCCGACGACGTAGTAGGTGAGGGTGTCCACGGCCCAGGCGGCGTCGCGGACGGAAAGTCCTGCGGCGCGCAGTAGACCGATCATGGTGTCACCGTAGGCGAGCGCATTCGGCAGGGGGAAGAAGACGCCCGCGAAGATCCGCGCCCCGTCGCGATACGCGAGCAGTGCGCGATGCAGGCGGTTGGCCAGTTCGGCGAGTTGCTCGTCCCAGCGCAGCGTGCGGTCGAGGTCGGCGGTGATGTCGACGAGCAGCGCTTCGGCCATGCTCGCGAGCAGCGCCTGTTTGCTGCGGAAGTGCCAGTACGTCGCACCGTTCTGGACACCGAGCGAGGTGGCGAGGCGGCGCATGGTCAGGTTGTCGATGCCGACCTCGTCGAGGAGGGCCATCGCGCCGGCCAGGACCTGGTCGCGGGTCAGTTTCACGGGCGTCCCTCGGCTGATCGTGGTTGACATCGGTCATCAGTATGCCGCAAAATTCAACGGCGTTGAAGTTCAACAGTGTTGAATTCGAATTCAAGGAGGTGGGCAGCTTGCGCCGAGTCGCGTTTCATACCTATGGCGGTCCGGAGGTACTGCGCGTCGAGGATGTCGCGCGGCCGGAGCCGGGACCGGACGAACTGCTGGTCCGGGTCGATCTGGCCGGCGTAACGCTGCCCGTCGTCCGGTTGACGCGCGGCGGGGTCGACCTGCCTTACGCGCCCGGCGGCGAGATCGTCGGCGCGGTGGTCGGCGTCGGCGCGGGCGTGACCGGTTGGCGGATCGGCCAGCGGGTCACCGGGCTGACCTTCGGCGCGGCCTACGCCGAGTACGCGACGATCGGTACGAGGCTCGCGGTCGCGGTCCCGGACGGGATCGACGACGCGGCGGCGTTGGTGGTCGCGCGAGGCGGACAGGTCGCGCTGGGTACATTGCGCGCCAGTGGTTTCCAGCCGGGCGAGGACGTGCTGGTCAACGCGGCGGCGGGCGGGGTCGGACACCTGAGCGTGCAACTGGCCAAGGAGCTGGGCGCGCGGCGGGTGGTGGCCGCGGTCGGGTCGATGGACAAGGCCGAGTTCGTGCGCGACCTCGGCGCGGACGACGTGGTCAGCTACGGCGCGGCGGGCGACTGGAACGTTCGAGTCGACGTGGTGCTGGACGGCGTCGGGGGCGAGACGCTCGGCCGCTGCCTCGATGCGTTGCGGCCCTTCGGGCGGCTGGTCGGCTACAACGGTATCGGCGGCCCGGTCGACACCAACCAGCTGCGGATGGACAGCACCACGGTGATCGGGTTCAACATGCTGCACTTCTCGACCCTGCACGCCGACCGCTATGTGGCCCAGCGGCAGGAACTGTGGGAACTGCTGACCGATGGACGGATTCGGCCTGCGATCCATGCCGAACTGTCCCTTGTGGACGCAGTCGAGGCGCATCGGATCATCGAGGCCCGCGCCAACCTGGGCAAGATCGTGTTGAACCCGGTCAAGGGGAGTTAACTCCACCGTCTGGTCGGGGGTTCGCACTCCTGACCGGGTCGGGCCTGCCGGCCAGGATCTTCACATGACCGCGACACGAGAAGCGACCGTCAAGGAAATCTGGGCGAAGAAAAAAGGGCCGCGACGCGCCTGGGGTGTGCTCGCGCTGAGCGTGATCATGCTGGGGATGGTGGTGTATCTGCTGTCGGCGTACGTGCCGCCCGACATCAGGACCAGCCGTATCCCGATCACTCATGGGGAAATCCAGTATGTGCTGTTGGTGGCGCATATCTTCACCGCGGCGGTGGCTACCGTGGCGGGGTTGGCGCAGCTGTGGCCGTGGCTGCGCCGCAGATATCCGGTCGCGCATCGGTGGACCGGGCGGGCGTATTTCTTCCTCGGCGTTTTCCCGTCCTCGGTGTTGGCGATTCCGGTGATCCTGATGGCGCCCATGGGCGTCAGCAACCAGGCGGCGCTCGCGGTGCTCGACGTGCTGTGGATGATCACCGGTGTCGCGGGTTATCGAGCCGCGCGGCAGCGCAGGTTCGCCGACCATCGCAAGTGGATGATCCGCAACTATGGCTTGACCTTCGCGTCGATCGCCTCCCGGTTCTGGATCCCTGTCCTCGGGGTGGCGCTGGTACCTGAGCTGGGCGGTGTGCCCTATCAGGGTGACCCGAACGGGATCGCCGCCATCCACGACGTGGCCAGCGGCAGCGCGTGGCTGGGGCTGATGGTGACGATGGTGGTCGTCGAGGGCTACATCCAGCGTCGCTACGGTGTTCCCAAGCCGAAGCAGGTCTAGCAGTTGCGCGCGCGGTCGAGCAGGAGGTCTCGTTCCCGATCGTTGCGGGTGAGTTCGGCCGCGCTCTCGAACTCCGCCTTGGCTTCGGCGGAACGGCCGAGTTTGGCCAGTAGGTCGCCGCGGACGCTGGGCAGCAGGTGGTAGCCGTCGAGGACCTTGCGCTCGACGAGGTCGTCGATGAGATCGAGGCCGGCCTGCGGGCCGAAGGCCATGGACACCGCGACCGCGTGGTTGAGCTCCACGATCGGCGAGGGTGTGATCGTTCCGAGCACCGCGTAGAGGCCGGCGATACGGGCCCAGTCGGTGTCCTCGGGGCGGACCGCGCGGGCGTGACAGGCGGCGATCGCGGCCTGCAACGCGTACGGTCCGTGCGCGCCGCCGAGTTTCTCGGCCTTCGCCAACGAGGTGAGGCCGCGACGGATGAGCAGCCGGTCCCAGCGGGCCCGGTTCTGGTCGAGCAGCAGGATCGGTTCGCCGTCCGGGCCGACCCGCGCGCCGAAGCGGGACGCCTGGATCTCCATCAGCGCGACCAGGCCGTGCACTTCGGGCTCGTTGGGGGTGAGTTCGGCAAGCACCCGGCCGAGGCGCATGGCGTCGGCGCAGATTTCCGGGCGGAGCCAGTCGGTGCCGGCCGTCGCCGAGTAGCCCTCGTTGAAGATCAGGTAGATGACCTCGAGAACGGAGGCGAGGCGCGCGGCACGTTCCTCGCCGCGTGGGGTTTCGAACGGGACGTTGGCCTTGGCCAGGGTCTTCTTGGCGCGCACGATACGTTGCGCCACGGTCGATTCGGAGACCAGGAAGGCGCGCGCGATCTCGTCGGTGGTGAGGCCGCCGAGCATGCGCAGGGTCAGCGCGACCCGCGCTTCGGTGGAGAGCACCGGATGGCAGGCGGTGAACACCAGCCGCAGCATGTCGTCGCGGATGTCCTCGTCGATCGCGTCCAGCACCGCGTCGTACTCGGCGTCCGAGTCGAGCTGGGTGGTCTCCAGGTCGCGGCCGATCTCCTCCTGCTTGCGGCCGAGCCGTTCGTTGCGCCTGATCAGGTCGATGGCGCGGTGTTTGGCGGTGGCCATGAGCCAGGCCCCGGGGTTGTCCGGGACACCCGACTCCGGCCACTGTTCCAATGCCGCGACGAGCGCGTCCTGGGCGAGTTCCTCGGCGAGGCCGACGTCGCGCACGAGGCGCGAGACGCCGGCGATCAGCCGAGGGGACTCGATCCGCCAGACAGCGTCCACCGTCCGATGTACATCATGCGTGTCCAGGGCCACCACGACGCGATGACATCAGCCCCGGCCCGCAAGCGCAAGCCGGTTGGACCCGGTAACCAGACCGAGTTCAGTTGCTTGGCGACTGGAACCTGATGCGCTCCTCCGCCTCGCGCAGTTCTGGAGTGAGCGCGTCGCCAAAATCCTCCGGCGCGAAAACCTGCCTGACCTCGATCTCGTTGTCCTGGCCTTCCGGGCACGGGCAGCGTCGTGCCCATTCGACGGCCTCCTGCAGCGAGCCGACCTCGATCAGCCAGAACCCGGCGATCAGCTCCTTGGACTCGGCGAACGGGCCGTCGATGACGGTGCGCCGCTTCCCGTTCAGCTTGACCTTCGCGCCCTTCGAACTGTCCTGCAGGCCCTCGCCGGCCAGCAGCACGCCCGCCTTGACCAGTTCCTCGTTGTACTGCCCCATCTCGGTGAGCAGTTCGGTGCTCGGCAGCACACCCGCCTCGGTCTCGGCGGTCGCCTTGATCATCATCATGAATCGCATCGTGACGTCCCTCGTCCCTGGTTGTACCTGGTCGGTGCGGGTGGCGAGGGGAGCCTAGCCAGGCGTCCCGCTTCCCGTCCCACCCGAACGTCGAACCGGCACCGGGCGGATCGACATTCGACGGTGAAGTTTTTCGCGGGCGTGCCCAACGTCTGATCTCGACCGCGATACGGTAGGAAAGTTCCGCCTGGTGGAGTTCTGTGCGGAGTTTCGTACCGAAGGGCAGCGCCTTGACACAGCACAGTGGCCGGCATTTCCTGCAGATCCCCGGTCCGACGAACGTCCCCGATCAGGTACTGCGGGCGATCGCGGCCCCGACGATCGATCATCGGGGCCCGGAGTTCACCCAGCTCACGCAGGAGATCCTGGCCCGGCTCAAGCCGGTGTTCGGCACCGAGGACCCGGTGATCGTGTACCCGGCGTCCGGCACGGGCGCGTGGGAGGCCGCACTGGTCAACACGCTGAGTCCGGGTGACCGCGTGCTCGGGTTCGAGACCGGGCACTTCTCGACCCTGTGGCAGCAGATGGCCGTGAACCTGGGGTTGACAGTGGACTTCGTGCCGGGCGACTGGCGGCACGGCGTCGACCCCGGCTTGGTGGCCGAGCGGCTCGGCGAGGACACCGAGCACCGGATCAAGGCCGTGTGCGTGGTGCACAACGAGACCTCCACCGGTGTGACCAGCCGGATCGCCAAGATCAGGCAGGCCATGGACGCGGCGAAGCATCCGGCGTTGCTGCTGGTGGATGCGATCTCCTCGCTCGGGTCGACCGACTACCGGCACCAGGAGTGGGGTGTCGACGTCACGGTCGCCAGCTCGCAGAAGGGCCTGATGCTGCCGCCGGGCCTGAGCTTCAACGCGATCAGCGCGAAGGCGCTCGCCGCCGCCGAACAAGCGAGGCTGCCGAAGGCGTTCTGGAGCTGGTCGCCGATCATGGCGGCGAACAAGAAGGGCTCGTTCCCGTACACGCCGGCCACGAACCTGCTCTTCGGCCTGCGCACCGCGCTGGACCTGCTGGACGAGGAGGGCCTGCCGAACGTGTTTTCGCGGCACGCCCGACACGGCGCGGCGACCAGGGCGGCGGTGCGTGGTTGGGGTCTCGAGCTGCTGTGCGCGGACGAACGGGAGCACTCGAACTCCCTGACCGCCGTGATGTTGCCGGCCGGACACGACGCGGACAAGGTACGCGAGGTGATCCTGGAGCGCTTCGACATGTCGCTGGGCACGGGCCTCGGCCGGTTGGCCGGCACGGTGTTCCGGATCGGGCACCTCGGCCACTTCAACGACCTCACCCTGGCCGGCACCCTTTCCGGCGTGCAGTTGGGACTCGAGCTGTCGGGGGTGCCGATCGACCCGCACGGGATCAACGCGGCCCTCGACGTGCTCCGCACCGCGTGAGCGCCAGCGATCTCGAAGCACGGCTGCGCGCGGAACTGGCCGGCGAGGTCGCGTTCGACGACTACACGCGTCAGTTGTTCGCGCGGGACGCGAGCATGTACTCGATCACGCCGCTGGGCGTGGTCTTTCCCCGGGACGCCGCCGATGTCGCGGCCACGGTCGCGGTCGCCGGTGAGTTCGAGGTGCCGGTGTTGGCACGTGGCGCGGGCACCAGTCTCGCCGGCCAGACCGTCGGCCCCGGCATCGTGTTGGACTTCTCCCTGCACCTCAACAGGATCCGGGACATCGACCCGGAGGCGCGGACCGCGTTGGTCGAACCCGGTGTCGTGCAGGACCAGTTGAACCGGGCCGCGTCCGCGCACGGGTTGATGTTCGGGCCGGACACCTCGACCAGCAACCGCGCCACGATCGGCGGCATGATCGGCAACAACTCGGCCGGCAGCGGGTCGATCCGGTACGGCATGACCATCGACCACGTGCGCGAACTGGACGTGGTCCTCGCCGACGCCAGCACCGCGCACTTCGGCCCTTGCGCGCTCGGCGACGGTCTCGCCGGCCGGATCCAGCACGCACTTCCCGAGTTGGCGCGGGCGAACGCGGCGGCGATCGCGGACGGTTTCCCGAAGTTCTGGCGCAGGGCAGGTGGCTACCGGTTGGACCGGATCGCCGAGAAAGGTTCGCTCGACCTGGCGAAGTTCGTGGTCGGGTCGGAGGGCACCCTGGTCGTGGCGACGGCCGCGCTTGTCGACCTGGTGCCGAAGCCGACGCGGACCGTCATCGCGGTCGGCCACTTCGATTCGGTGCTGGCCGCGATCGCCGCGACCGAGGACGCGCTGAGCTGCGACCCGTCCGGGGTCGAAATGATGGATCGCACGATTCTGGACCTGTCGCGCGCCAAGATCGAGTACGCGTCGCTTGGCACGATTCTTCAGGGCGACCCGGACGCGCTGCTGTTCGTCAGCTTCACCGGCGACGACGAGGCCGAACTCATCGGCCAACTCGACCGGCTCACCGCGTTGTGGGCACGGCACAGGCACGGCTACCACACGCTGCGCGCGATCACGCCGGAGCAGCAGGGTGCCCTGCTGAAGGTGCGCAAGTCCAGCCTCGGCCTGTTGATGGCGGCCAGCGTCGGCGCGCGGCGACCGTTGGCGTTCGTCGAGGACACCGCCGTCGACCCGATCCACCTCGCCGAATACACCGCGCGGTTCAAGGCGATCCTGGACCGGCACGAGCTGACCGCGGGCTTCTACGGGCACTGTTCCGTTGGCTGCCTGCACATCCGGCCCTTCGTCGACCTGACCGATCCGCGCGGCGTGGCCACCATGCGCGCGGTCGCGGAGGAGATCAAGGACCTGGTCGCCTCCTATGGCGGCGCGAATTCCAGCGAGCACGGCGACGGCTTGGCGCGCAGCGAGTTCAACCGGGAGATCTTCGGCGAACCGCTGTACAACGCGATGCGCCAGGTGAAGGCGCTCTTCGACCCGGGCAACCGGTTGAACCCCGGCAAGATCGTGGACGCGCCCGCGATGACAGCGCATCTGCGCGACCCTGCGCTGCCGCCAGCGCCCGAATTCCAGACCCGACTGTCCTTTTCGGTCGTTGGCGGAATGCGCGGCGCTGCCGACCGCTGCATGAACATCGGCTTGTGCCGCAAGAGCGGCGACGGCGTCATGTGCCCCTCCTACATGGCCACGTTGAAGGAAGAGGACTCCACGAGGGGCCGGGCGAACGCGCTGGTGAAGGCGCTCTCCGAGCCCGATCCGCGCGCCGCGCTCGGCGACGAGCGGCTGCACGAGATCCTCGACCTGTGCCTGATGTGCAAGGCGTGCAAGAGCGAATGCCCGCTCGGCGTCGACATGGCCACGTTGAAGACCGAGACCTTGTCGCACTATCATGATCGGCACGGGGTTCCGTTGCGGTCGCGGGTGTTCGGCGCGATCCGCACGCTCAACCGGCTCGGTTCGGCGACCGCCCCGTTCACGAATGCCGTTGGTCGGGCGAACAGTGTTCGTCGAGCGCTGCAACGGTTCGTCGGAATCACCGCGGCGCGCCCGCTGCCCGAGTTCGCGGGCCGCGACCTGCTGCGCCGCTTCCGCGGTCGCGCGCCGGTCAACGTGGCGCGAACGCAAGGCACGGTGACGTTTCTGGCCGACTCGTTCACCACCTTCACCGAGCCGGACATCGGCAGCGCCGCGATCGAGCTGCTGGAGCGCGCGGGTTGGACGGTTCGGTTGGCCGGCAACGGTTGTTGTGGCCGGGCCAGCCTGTCCAAGGGGCTGGTCGACGACGCCAAGAACAAGGCACGTTCGTTGCACCAACGGCTTTCGACGACCGAACCGGGTTCGCCGATCGTCGGCTGCGAACCCTCCTGCCTGTTCACGTTGCGCGACGAACACCTGGCCCTGCTACCCGACGACGACGGCGCGCGCGATGTGGCCGGACGAGTGCGGCAGGTGGAGGAACTGCTCGTCGAGGCCATCGACGAGGGAAGGCTCAGGTTGCGCGCGGATTCGTGGCTGGCCGGACGGAAACTGCTGTTCCACGGCCACTGTCACCAGAAGGCCGAAGTGGGCACGGCGGCTACCATGGCTTTGCTGCGGCGGATTCCCGGCGCGACCGTGACCGAACTGGACGCGGGCTGCTGCGGCATGGCCGGTTCGTTCGGGTTCGAGACCGAGCACTACGAGATGTCCATGACCGTCGGCGCGGATCGGTTGTTCCCTGCCATCAACGCGGAACAGGCGGACACGGTGATCGTGGCCACCGGCGTTTCCTGCCGGCAACAGATCCGGCACGGCACGAACCGCGAGTCATGGCATCCGGTCCGCCTGCTCCGTGAGGCCCTGTACCTCGACTGACATCGCGTCACTGCGCCATGTCGAGCCAGTTGGTCAGCAACTCGGCCCATTCCGCGTTGTCGTCGCGGCTCGGCAACCAGCGATGATTGATCATCAGATACAGCGTTTCGCCGTTGTCGTGATGCAGCACGAGCGGCCGCACCTGCGCTCTGCGCAGACCGGCGACCGGCGGCGAAATGCCGATCGCGGCGACCTCCCGAGCGTGCACGGTGACCGGCGCGTCGTGCTCCCAGCCGGTCAACACGAGTCGGTTGTCGAACAGCGACAACGCGCCGTGCCGGGGAAACAGCGCGCGTGGATCGAGAACGGCGCGCAGCCGGTCGGCCCTGGACAACTCGGCGAGGTGCCGGCCGGTCGTGCCGAGATAACGCGCAGCGACCACCGTGCTCACCGAGTGATTGTGCAGTGGGACGGAGTTGCGCCGCGTCGGGCGAAATGCTGCCGGTGCGCGTCGTTGGTCGGCGTCGGCTACGACTTTGGTCTGATGGTCAGCGGGTTTCCGCGTCGTGCGCGAGCAGCGCGACCTGCACCCGGTTGTTCAGATCCAGTTTCGTCAACAGCCTGCTGATGTGGGTTTTCACCGTCGGCACGCTCATGAACAGTTCGGCCGCGATCTCCGCGTTCGTCTTTCCTTCTGCGATCGCCCTGGCAACTTCGCGTTCACGGTCGGTCAACCCGGTCAGCGCGGCGCGGGCCTCGGCGCCGGCGGAATGCGGGCCAGGGCCGGACACGTAGTCGATGAGTTGGCGGGTGACCTTGCCGGAGAGCATCGGTTCGCCGGCGGCGACCCTGCGCACCGCGTCCACGATCTGCGGCGGCGGCGCGTCCTTGAGCAGGAACCCGGCCGCGCCCGCGCGCAGCGCGCGCAACAGGTGTTCGTCGGACCCGAACGTGGTCAGGATGATGATCTCGGGCGCACCGGCACGTTTGCGCAGTACCTCGGTGGCTTCAAGGCCGTTCATGGTGCGCATGGCGATGTCCATCAGCACCACGTCCGGCCGGTGTTCGGCGACGGCGGCGATGGCGGCCGCTCCGTCGGCCGCCTCGCCGACGATGAGCAGTTCGGCCGTGCCGCCCAACATGCTGACCAGTCCGGCCCGCACCATCGGGTCGTCGTCCACGATCAGTAGGCGAATCGGCTCGCGCGGGTCGGTCACGCGGGCCATGGTAGCCGTACCCACAACCGGAACTCCGAGGTCAAGGTCCGGCCGTATTCCAGTTGGCCACCGGCGAGCACGGCCCGTTCGGCCAGCCCGGCAAGGCCCATACCGGACCCTGGCACGGCGGGCCGTTCGGGCGGACCGGACGGGAGCCCGTTGCGGATCTCCAGGGTGAGGCCGGTGCCGGGCCCGCCGGCGACGGCGAGCGAGACAGCTTCGCCGGGCGCGTGTTTGCGGGCGTTGGTCAGGCCCTCCTGCACGATCCGGTAGCCGTGCCGACCGACCGCGACCGGCACCGTCGCCGGATCGGTCAACTCCCCGGTGACCGTGACGGCCATGCCGGCCTGCCGCGACTCCTCAACGAGTTCGGCCAGGTCGACCAGGCTCGGCGCGGGCCGCTGCTCGCCATCGGGCAGCTCGACCGAGCGCAGCACCACGATGATCTCGCGCAGGTCGACAAGGCACTGACGGGCGGACGCGCGAATGATGCCGGCCGCGCGCGCCAGTTCGTCCTGTGGCATGTCGTTGCGGTATTCCAGGGCGCCCGCGTGCACGCTGAGCAGGGACAGTCGATGACCGAGCGCGTCGTGCATCTCCCGCGCGATGCGCTCGCGTTCGCGCCGCCGCCCCTGGTCGACCCGGAGTTCCTGTTCGGCCTCGGCCCGCAAGGCGCGTTCGGCGAACGAACGGATCAGCTGGCGGCGGGTGCGCACCACCACGCCCCAGCCAACCGCGACGATCACGAACAGGGCGGCGAACGCGACGTCGAGCCCGAAGTTGCCGGGCGTCGGCTGGCTGCTCGGGTAGATCAGATACTGCGCGAGCGCGGTGAGGACGGAGAAGACCGCGACCTGAAGCGCGATCGTGAAACGGCGGTGCACGGCGACGGTGAACAACGCGATGATGCTCGCGCCGGACGCGGCCGAGAATGGGATCGACACGACGTTGAGCACGACCGCGATCCAGACCGGCCAACTGCGGCGCCACCACATGCTGCCGCAGGCGAGCGCGCCGACAACGAGGTTGAGCCATTCCGCAGGAAGCGGCAGCAGCCCGTTGTCGGCATTCCCGGAGTACAGCGCGGCCAGCATGCCCGTGCCGATGGCGACCACGAAGGTCACCGCGTCGATCACCCAGTCGCGCGCGGAGCGCGGCCCGTTCGGGGCGGAACTCGGACTGAGGAAGGTGAACAGCGGCCCCAACTCGTCCGCGTCGATCACCTCGCCGCCACCGCGGCTACTGCGTTTCCCGACCACGCCATCACGCTAATACGAGCGGACCACACCGGGCCGCCCCAAAACTCGAACCACAACCACAAAACATGAATTTTCGGCCCAACCCACAGCCCCCATCCTCTCCGGTGAGCAGGCGAAGGGTGCGGTCATCGAGCGCGAGTTAACGCCTTGCGCCGTCCATCGGCCCAGTAGTCGGCCAGGCCGGGATCAGGTCGCCCGGCCCGCGTGAGCGATCAACTCGACCAGGTAGTCGGCGGCGGGGAAGATCCATTCGGGGACGAACAGTTCGGGAGGTTCCGGGAGACGCTCGGTGCGCAGAAACAGGTCGACGCGGTCGTTCTTGAACAGGATCCGCGCGCCCTGCGACCGGGCGTCTCCCGCGATCCACCGGAGCAGGTCTGGCCGCAGCAGCGTGCCGACGTAGGACTCGTCGTCGCAGAGCACACCGAACACCGCGTCGAACTCGGGCACTCCGGTGTCCAGCAGGCGGCTGACCGCGATGTACCAGGAATGGCGCAGATCCGTGCCGACCGCGTTCGAGCCGCTGGCTATGATGACCTTACCGTTCACGACCGGATAGCCGTGCTTGTCCACCAGGGCGTAGTCGTCGCGCGGCAACACGATGACCGGTTGCCGTACCGGTTGGCCTGTCTCGACCGAGACCTGCAGATAGTTCCGGTACAGCTGCCGGTACATCGCGTTGTTGTTGATGTTGTTATTGCCGGTGTTCTCTTTCCCGTCCTCGGCTCGCTCACCGCTGACGTGCAGCGCGACACCGCGATAGTGGCCGTTGACCCAATCCGCGCCGTTCCTGGCCCACGCGCGCCGGTCGCCGCCGTACTCGAGGCCCAGCTTGGTGAAGTACTCGGTCAGCTCGGTGATCCGATTGTCTTTCAAACTGTACCTACTTCGCCTCGTCCTGGGATTGCGTGTAGGCGCCCGGATCGGCATCGTAGACTGCGGCCTTCCCGGTCTTGTCGCCCCAGCCCCAGTCCTTGTTCACCAGGTTGGTGCCCGCCGAAATGGCGTCCAGAGTGGACATCTTGCTCGGATCGTCGAGATTTTTCTTGCTGGGCAGGCCGATCTCACCGAGCGCCTTGTCGCCCGCGATCTCGCCGATCTTTCCCGGCGTGAGGTTCTTGCTGATCGCCTCGTTGAAGATCTGACTCGCGGTCTTGCCCTCGGTCTCGACATCCTTGAGCGCCTTACCGCCCTTGCCCGCCTCGTCCATGAAGGTCTGCAGCGGGTGCTTGAGGTTGCCGCCGATCTCCTTGATCGTGTCCATGATCTTCTTGAGCACACTGATGATCTTGTTGAGCAGTCCGGTGGTCTCCTCGACCTTCGACCCCGCTTGCGCCGCGCCCTCGCCGACCTCGGCGACCGTGGCTGCCCCCGCGGCCGCTTCGGAAGCGCCGAAGGTGAACACCGCCGCGGCCTGTGCGGCGATCCAGGTGATCACCACCTGCTCGACCACCGAGGCGATGATGCCGTTGACGATGTCGTAGGCGGCCTGCATCAACATGCTGCTGATCTGCAACAGGCTCGCGATGTGGCCCGCGCTGGCCGCGGTGTCTGCGATGCTCTGCTTGGTGCCGGCGATCCGCTTGCCAGCCGCGGCCGCCGTGTCGCCCTGCCAGTTCCGGCCGCCGGACATCGCGGTCTGCTCGACCTGACCTGCCAGCTGGTTGAGGCTGTTGGCCACGCCGTCGAACTTCTGCGCGCAGGAGGACAGCGTGTCCGGGTTGCCGGTGACCAGTTGCAGCACTTCCTTGAGCGGACTGAACACGTTCTCCAGGAAACCGAGCCCCTTGGAGATCAGGAAACCCAACGGGTCACTGGCTGCGGACACCGCGTCCGACGCGAAGCCGGTGACGTCCGAGGCGACCGATGTGACGTCGCTGGCGGCGCCCTCGGCATCGCCCTTGCCGACGGCCCCCGCCAGTTTGTAGCCGTCGCTGAACGTCTTGTACGCCCCGCTGGCCAGCGGCACGTTCTTCATCACGTTGTCGCCGCTGTACTGGCCGACGTAGGTGCTGACCGGGTTGCTCATGCCGACGCCGTCCCGGGGGCGATCTGCTGCATGGTCTTGGCGATCGCCTGCTCGACGTCCTGATACGTCTGAGCGTTGCTGACCATGGCCGATCCGGTCTGGTCGAGGTGCTGGCCCATGTCGTTGAGGTGCTGATCGAGGTCGTTGAGCATGCCGAGATACATCTCGTACAAGCCGCAGGACACGCCGAGCAGGCCCCAGGCCAGCGTCGGCACCTCGGCCGCCTGGACTTGCTTGGCAATGCCCGACGTGGAGCTGCCTTGCTGGGATATTTGTTGGCCGGCGCGGGCCAGTTCACTGTGATCGACCGCGAAACCAGGCATCGTGTCTCCCTCATGGCGGTGCAGCCTTGATTGACCGCGTGTCGTTGAGACGTCGACCGCGGTGCTTTGGGTTCCCCTCAATTCAACGTCGTGTGATTGGCTCGGTCCGCGGCAGCGCCCAGCGGATCACCCGGATGGGTGGTACAACCGGAAGGCGTCCGAACAGGTCGCGCACCCAGGCCCACCCCGAGCCAGTCTGTCGCGTCGATCAGGCTGGGTGTGGATGGTTCAGGCGGCGTCGGGGGAAGTGTGGTATGCGGGAACGTCCGCTGTGGAGGTTGCGGGCGCGCCGAGCAGCGGGGCGGCCAGGGCGGCGAGGCTGGCGCAGCCGGCAATGACCCACCAGCCCGCGACGTAGTCGCCCGCGTGCAGCCCGGCTCCGAGCAGGCTGACCAGGATCGCGACGCCGATCGCCGAGCCGACCTGGCGCGCGGTGTTGATGATCCCGGTTCCCGTCGCATATTGGTTCGCCGGCAACACCGACGAACCGGCCGCGATGATCGCGGACTGGGTCAGGCCGACGCCGGTGCCGCTGAGCAGCAGGCCGGGCAGGTAGTCCACGGCGTAGTTCTGCTCGGCGCGGAGGAACACGATCCAGTACAGGCCGGCGATCGCGAACAGCAGACTGCCGGCGACGATCAGTGTTCGTCGACCGAACGGCATTCGCGAACCGAGGACCGCGAACACGGTCGCCGCGATCGGGCCGGGCGCGAACCCGAGCCCGGCCGCGACGCCGCCGTAGTGCCAGACCTGGCTGAGGAACAGCGTCCCGCCGAGCAACAGAATGCCGAACGCGGCGTAGAACGCGGCCATGGACAACGTCGCGGCGGACAACTGGCGCAACCGCAACAGGTTCGGATCGATCACCGGGCGTGGATGCCGGACGCACCGAACCGCGAAGCCGACCAACAACGCGACACCGAGGCCTGCGGCGATGAACGTTTTCGCGCTCGCGCCCCAGTCCGACAGGTTCGAGATGGCCGCGACCACGCCCGCGATGCCGACGGCGAGCAGTGCGGCGCCGAGCAGGTCGGGCAGTTTGCCGTCGCCGGGGTGCCGCTGTTCGGGCAGTCGCCTGCCGAGCACCAGCGCGACCAGCGCGACGGGCACGTTGACCAGGAAGATCCACCGCCAACCCGCGACCAACAGGATGCCGCCGATGGGCGGACCGCAAGACGCTGCGACCGAGCCGATGGCCGCCCAGATGCCGACCACGCGCCGATGCCGGTCCGCCGGGAACGAGGCGAGCAGCAGGCCGAGGCTGGTGGGCACCATCAGCGCGGCGCCGATGGCCTGCACGGCGCGGAACCCGATCAGGACGCCGACCGAGGGCGAGGTGGCGCAGCCGACGCTGGCCACGGTGAAGATCAGCATGCCGAGTCGGAACACCCGACGCCTGCCGTAGACGTCGGCCAGTCGGCCCGCCGGCACGAGCAGCGCCGCGAACACGATGCCGTACGCGGTCAGCACCCAGGACAGCGTCGTCGTGTCGGTGCTAGGAAAGCTGTCCCTGATCTGGGCGAACGCGATGTTCACGATGAACAGGTCGAGGGTCGCGAGGAACTGGCCCGCTCCGGTCATGAGCAGCGCGAGCGCGCCGGACGACGACGTACGCTGGATTGTTTGAGAGGAGCTAGCCATGCGCGGACCATAACCGAGTAAGCTTCTCTCAAGCAAGTGAATGGGAGGCAACGGCATGCCACTGCGTTCGGACTGGTCCAGCCGCCCCTGCTCGATCGCGCGCGCCCTCGACGTGGTCGGCGACCCGTGGGTGTTGCTGGTACTGCGTGAGGCACTGCTCGGCTCGCGCCGGTTCGAGGAGTTCCGGGAGCGGCTGGAGATCGCGGACAACGTGCTCAGCCGCAGGCTGCAGAGCATGGTCGACGCCGGGCTGCTGCGCAGGTCCGCGTACCGGGGCGAGCAGCGCACCCATCACGAGTACCTACTCACCGAGGCGGGCGCGGACCTGCTGCCGGTGCTCAACTCGCTGGCGATCTGGGGCGAGAAACACACCACCCCGCCGACCGCCGACGCGCACATGACGATCGTGCACACCACCTGCGGGCAGGCCAGCCGGTCGGCCGATGTGTGCGACAGCTGCGGCACGACCATGATCGCGCAGGACACCGCCTGGGTGCGCGAATGGAAGACCCCGCGACTCACCGCGCTGCACTCGGCCGCCGGCTGACCAGCGCCACACCACGACAGCGCCACACCAAGACAGCGTCACGCCACGACAGCGTCACGCCGAGGTAGCGGCACGCGAAGATAAACAAACGGTTGTTTGTATTAGTTGGCCCAGCCGTAGGTGCGGCTGATCGGCAACCGGATGACCAGCCGCTCCTCGTTGACCATGGCGGTGCGGAACTCCGACCAGTCCGGGTGTTCGCCTGCGACGGCGCGGTAGATCGAGATCAACTCTTCGACGGTGGCATCGTTCGGATCCTCGGCCACGGTGGACAACTCGACGTCACCCTCGGCGACGAGGTAGCCGCTCAGGTCGTCGGTGCTGACGTAGAAGCTGGCCCTCGGATCGCGCCGCAGGTTCTTGGTCTTGGCTCGGTCGTTGGTGACCGAGATGCGAATTACCTGGGTGGCCTGCTCGAAACTGAAGGCCACATTGGACATCTGCGGGCGCCCGTCACGCTTCAACGTGACCAGTACACCCTGGTTGCGCTGCGTGAACAGATCAACGCGAATGCTCTCGCTCATCTGGGTTCTCCCTGAAAAATCCGCCGCATGCCGGCCCAGCCGACGCATGGGCGAAAATGGTGACGACCCCATTGCGGACGACCCAGCCTTGTCGCCGCTTTCCCCATCAGCCCTCCCCGGTTGATGCGTCATCGCATGGTATTCACGCTTTAGATGACGTGTCAACCAACGGTAAGGTTGCATGGTGGCCGAAAAATCTGGGGAATCCGTCGGGCTCGACGGCACCGAGACCCGGGTGTGGCTCGGTTACCGGCGGATGCGCGCGCTGCTCGACCTGCGCATCGCCCGTGAGACCATGCGCGACTCCGGGCTGTCCGAAGCCGACTACGACGTGTTGGCCAACCTCGCGGCCGAGCCGGACCACCGCTGCCGGCTCAACGAGCTCGCCGCCACCATGGTCTGGTCCAAGAGCCGGCTCTCGCATCAGCTGACCCGGATGCGCGAGCGCGGCCTTGTCACCCGAGAGGACTGCGCGGACGACGCGCGCGGCACCGTCATCGTGCTGGCCGAGGCCGGCCGGGTGGCGATCGAGGCGGCCGCTCCAAGCCACGTGGCCTCGGTGCGGCGCAACTTCTTCGACCTGCTCTCCCCCGAACAACTTGGCAGGCTGGAGGACTTCACCAACACCGTGTTGCAGCACCTGACCAGCACGGAGGAGTCCGATCCTGCTCGTGGCAAGCTATGAACCGTGGCGTTCAACCATAATGATCACTACCACCGGCTGATGCTGCGGCAGGTGCCGAAGGGCGCGGCCCGCGCGCTGGACGTGGGGTGCGGCACCGGCACCTTCGCCCGCCGCCTGGCCTCCCGTGGGATCACCGTGGACGGTCTCGACGCGGACCAGCGGATGGTCGAGATCGCGACCGGAGCGCGCACGCCGGGTGCCACGTTCCGCCAAGCCGACGTCACCACGGCCGAAATACCGAACACCTACTATGACTTCATTTCCTGTCTGGCCAGCATCCATCACGTGCCGTTCGACACGGTGACCCGACTGCGCGCCGCGCTGAAACCCGGCGGCAGGCTGGCGATTCTCGGTTGCTTCCGCGAGAACTTCCCCGCCGATCTGCCGGTCAGCCTGCTCGCCGTCGGCGCCAACGCGATCGCTCGGGTCGCGTATCTCGGTCGCGGTGAGCCGATGTCGGCGCCGGTCGCAACGCCCACCTCGACCCTGGCCGAGGTTCGCGCGGAGGCTGGCCGACTGCTGCCCGGTCACACCGTGCGCAGACTGCTGTTGTGGCGTTATCTGTTGGTGTTCCACCAGTCCTGACGGAGGTCAGCCCAGTGTCGCAAACCCTGCCCTACTACCTTGACCCCGGCCCAGGCACGGGTGGACGCCCGCCCCGCACGACGTCCACTTCGGACACTCCGAGCGTTTCCCTTGACGGGGACTGGCGGTTCCGTTTGGTGACTACGGTCGCCGACGCCACCCCGAGCTTCGAGGCGCTGAACTTCGACGACGCCGACTGGGCCACGCTGCCGGTTCCCGGGCACTGGCAACTGCACGGCTACGGCAAGCCCGCGTACACCAACGTGCAGTACCCGTTCCCGGTCGACCCGCCCTATGTGCCCGACGACAACCCCACCGGCGAATACCGCCGCGTGTTCACACTGCCGCCATCGTGGCCCGCCGGGGACGCGGTGCTGCGGTTCGAGGGCGTCGACTCGTGTTTCGCGGTGTGGTGCAACGGTGTTGAGCTCGGCGACAGCAAGGGCAGCAGGCTGCCGGTCGAGTTCGGTGTCGGCGAGTTGCTGCAGCCGGGCGAGAACGTGATCGCGGTGCGCGTGCACCAGTGGTCGGCCGGCAGTTACCTCGAGGACCAGGACATGTGGTGGCTGTCCGGGATCTTCCGTTCGGTCTCGATCCTGGCCCGGCCTGCCGAGGGCCTCGACGACTTCTTCGTGCACGCCGACTACGACCACGAGACCGGGGTCGGGCGGTTGCGCGTGGAAACGTCGGCCCCCGCCTTGCTCAGCATCCGTGAACTCGGGGTTGTCGACGCGCCGGCCGATGTGAACCGCGAGTTCACGGACATCGAGCCCTGGTCGGCGGAGGCGCCGCGGCTCTACGACGCGGAACTGGCCACGCCGGGCGAACGGGTGCGGCTGCGCATCGGTTTCCGCACGGTCCGCGTCGCGGACGGGCAGCTCACGGTGAACGGCAAGGCGATCCTGCTGCGCGGCGTCAACCGGCACGAGTGGCATCCTGATCACGGTCGCGCGGTGCCGGCCGAGACCATGCGCGAGGACCTGCTGTTGATGAAGCGGCACAACATCAACGCGGTACGCACCAGCCACTACCCTCCGCACCCGGATTTCCTTGCCCTGTGCGACGAACTGGGCCTGTGGGTGATCGACGAGTGCGACCTGGAGACGCACGGATTCTCGCTGGTCGGCTGGGCCGGCAATCCGAGCGCGGACCCGGTGTGGCGGCCTGCCTTGCTGGACCGGATGCGGCGCATGGTCGAGCGGGACAAGAACCACCCGAGCATCATCATCTGGTCGCTGGGCAACGAGGCCGGCACCGGCGACAACCTGGCCGCCATGGCCGACTGGGCGCACGACCGCGACCCGAGCAGGCCGATCCACTACGAAGGCGACTACGACAGCCCCTACGTCGACGTGTACAGCCGGATGTACCCGTCGCACGCGGAGGTCGCCGCGATCGGCCTCGGCGAGGAGCCGGTGACCGCCGACCCGAAGCACGATGCGCACCGGCGCGGGCTGCCGTTCATCATGTGCGAGTACGCGCACGCGATGGGTACCGGGCCGGGCGGGCTGCGCGAGTACCAGGAACTCTTCGATGCGCATCCACGCCTTCAGGGCGGGTTCGTCTGGGAGTGGATCGACCACGGCATCCGGCAGCAGGCGGCCGACGGCACCGAGTTCTTCGCCTACGGCGGGGATTTCGGGGAGGTCGTGCACGACGGCAACTTCGTCGCGGACGGCCTGCTTTTCCCGGACCGCACGCCCTCCCCCGGCCTTGTCGAGTTCCAGAAGATCATCGCCCCGGTGCGGATCACGCCCGACCCGGACGCGCGCACGGTGCGGATCGACAACGGCTACGACTTCGCGGACACCGCGCATCTGGCCTTCACCTGGGCGGTGGCGACCGAGGGCGCGGAGATCGAGTCAGGCTCGCTGGAAGTCCCGGTTGTCACGGCCGGGCAGGGTGTCACGGTCGCGCTGCCGGAACTTCCTTCCGTGAAGGGCGAAACCTGGCTGACCGTGCGCGCGACGCTCGCGGCGGACACGCCGTGGGCGGCGGCCGGGCACGAGATCGCCTGGGGCCAGGCGAGGGTCGCTGCCGATGCCGTCGAGCCCGCTCCGGCCGCGGCGTCCACTGTGGAGGTTCGAGAGGGTCTGATCGTGGTCGGGCCGGGCGCGTTCGACCCGCGCAGCGGCGTGTTGCGCGAGTTCGCCGGGATCGGCGTGGAGGGGCCGGTGCTGGACGTGTGGCGGGCGCCGACCGACAACGACATCGCCCACCACGGCAAGTCCGTGGCCACCGAGTGGCGGCGGATCGGGCTGGATCGGTTGACCCATCGGGTGATCGCGGTCGAGACCGGCGAGCGGGAACTGGTGGTGCGCACCAGGGTCGCCGCGGCAACCACCAATCTGGGCCTGCTCACCGAGTACCGCTGGTCCGCGCGTGGCGACGCGCTGCGGCTGCGGGTCGACATGACCCCGGACGGGCCGTGGTGGTGCCCGCTGCCCAGGATCGGCGTGCGGTGGGGAGTGCCGGGCCGCTTCGACACTGTCGAATGGTTCGGTCGGGGGCCGGGCGAGGCCTACCCGGACATGGGCCAGGCCGCGCGGGTCGGCCGGTTCACCAGCACCGTCGACGATCTGCAGACGCCCTACGTCTTCCCGCAGGAGAACGGCAACCGCACCGAGGTGCGCTGGGCGGCCTTGACCGCGCCCGACGGGACCGGATTCCGGATCGACGGGCACCCGCACCTTGACCTGGCCGCGCGCCGCTGGACCAGCGCGGATCTTGACGCGGCCAAGCACACCAACGAACTGCGCGCGGGTGAACTGGTGTGGCTCAATCTGGACATCGCCCAGCAGGGCCTCGGCTCCGCATCGTGCGGGCCGGGCGTGCTGCCGCAGTACCGGCTGCTGCCGGTGCCGACGACGGTGGAGCTGACTTTCCGGGCTGTTCGGTAGGGCCTATTCGGTAGGGACGTCGCAGAGTTTGTGCGCCGAGGTGAGGTCGTCGAGGACGTTCGTGAGCGCGGCGATGCGCTCACGGACGTCGGCCTCCAGCCGGGCACGCAACATGACGAAGTCCTCGACGGTCACCTCGGCGCGCGGGGCCGGGAGGTCGGCCATGAGCGCGCGGATCTCGGCGACCGAGAGGCCGGCCCGCGCGGCGACTCGGATGATCTTCACGAGGCACGCGTCGATCTGGTGGAAACGGCGCTGGTTACCGGCGGTGCGCACGCTGGCGAGCAGGCCGTTGTCGTCGTAGAAACGCACCGCGGAGGCCGCGATGCCGGCGGCCCTCGCCACATCGCCGACGGTGAGCGTCGGCTCGGTGGTCAGCTCGGGCGAAGAAAACACCCTCATCGACTCAGCATACGATGCAGCCATGCGCGAGGGCATCGAATACGTGGCAGCGGACGACCGGTACGACACCATGGGCGACTACGCACGATGTGGGCGCAGCGGCCTGAAACTGCCGCCGATCTCGCTGGGCCTGTGGCACAACTTCGGCAACGACAAGCCGATGGAAACCCAGATCGCGGTGCTGCGCAGGGCATTCGACCTCGGCATCACCCACTTCGACCTGGCCAACAACTACGGCCCGCCCTACGGCAGCGCCGAGCTGAACTTCGGCCGGGTCATGGCGAACGACTTCAAGCCCTACCGGGACGAACTGGTGATCTCCAGCAAGGCAGGCTACGACATGTGGCCCGGCCCGTACGGCGAGTGGGGTTCGCGCAAGTACGTGCTCGCCTCGCTCGACCAGTCGCTGAGCCGGCTCGGCCTTGACTACGTGGACATCTTCTACTCGCACCGTTTCGATCCGGACACTCCGCTCGAAGAGACCATGGGCGCTCTGCACACCGCGGTCACCTCGGGCCGCGCCCTCTACGTCGGCGTGTCCAACTACACCGCTGAGCAGACCCGCGCGGCCGCGGCCATTCTGGCCGACCTCGGCACGCCACTGCTGATCCACCAGCCCTCCTACTCGCTGTTCAACCGGCGCCCCGAGCCGGAACTGATCGAGGCCGTCGGTGATCTGGGTATCGGCTGCATCTGCTTCTCTCCACTGGCCCAGGGCATGCTCACCGACCGGTACCTGGACGGCATCCCGGCCGGTTCGCGGGCCAGCGTCGGGCGCTTCCTCAGGGCCGAGCAGCTCACCGCGTCCCGAATGGACCGGGTTCGCGCGCTCGCCGACATCGCAGCGCGCCGTGGCCAGTCGCTCGCCGCGCTGGCCCTGGCCTGGGTGCTGCGCGATCCGAGGATGACCTCGACGGTGATCGGCGCGAGCAGCGTCGCCCAGTTGGAGGCGAACCTGAAAGCGTTGGAGAACCGGAAGTTCAGCGCGGAGGAACTCGCCGACATCGACCGGTACGCGGTGCCCGTGGGCACCGACATCTGGTCCCTGCCGGGCGAGTGATCACCAGCACGGGCCTGCCGACCGCACAGCTGACCATCGTTCTCGGCTGTGCCGCCGCCGCGCTCCTCGTCGTCCTGATCCGCGGTCTGTGGCTGGTGGCCAGGAACGTGGTCACCATCGCGCACGAGGGCGGCCACGCTTTCGTGGCACTGCTGGTCGGGCGCAGGCTTTCCAGCATCCAACTCCACTCCGACACGTCCGGGGTCACCGTCTCGCGGGGTAAGACGCACGGCCCGGGCATGGTGGCGACCGCGCTGGCCGGCTACATCACGCCCTCGCTGATCGGCCTCGGCTTCGCGGCTCTGTTGACGTCGAGCAAGGTCACCGCGCTGCTGTGGACCACGATCGTGCTGCTGGCCGTGATGCTGATCAAGATCCGCAACGCCTACGGCGTGGTCTCCATCGTGGTCACCGGGCTGATCGTGTTCGCGATCTCCCGGTTCACCTCGGTCGCGGTGCAGGCCGGGTTCGCCTACTTCTTCACCTGGTTCCTGCTCATCGCCGGGATCAAGCCGATCTTCGAGTTGCAGGCCAAACGTCGTCGGCATCGCAGTCCCGACTCGGACGCCGACCAGTTGGCGCGGCTGACCGGTGTGCCCGGTCTGCTGTGGGTTTTCCTGTTCGCGATCGTCGCTTTCGGCGCGTTGGCGTTGTCTGCGAGTTGGCTGGTCCCGTTCGACACGCTGGACCGGGTGTTCTCAGGCCGTTAGCTCGCGCTGCGCGTCGAGCAGCTGCCGGATCTCGTGCACGGCAGCGCGGCCTGCGCGGTTCGCGCCGACGGTGGACGCGGAGGGGCCGTAGCCGACCAGATGCAGGCGCGGTTCGGCGACAACCCTGGTGCCGTCCATGACGATGCCACCGCCCGGCCCGCGCAGGCGCAGCGGCCGGAGGTGGTCGAGCGCGGCACGCCAGCCGGTGTTCCAGAAGATGATGTCGGCCTCCTGATGCGTACCGTCGGCCCAGGTGACGCCGTCCGGGGTGATCCGCTCGAACATCGGCAGCCGGTCGAGCACGCCGTTGGCCTGGGCTTCGCGCACCGCCAACGTGCGGGTGAGGCCGGTGACACTGACCACGCTGGCCGGCGGCAGACCGGCCCGGACCGCCTTGTCCACCAAGGCAACAGCGGCTCGGCCGCGCTCCTGGTTGAACATGTCGTCGCTGAAGATCGGCGGCCTGCGCGTCACCCAGGTGGTGCTCGCGGCGACAGCGGCGACCTCGATCAGCAGCTGCACGGCGGAAGTCCCACCGCCGACCACCACGACCCGCTTGCCGCCGAACTCCTCGGGCCCCCGGTAGTTGACGGTGTGCAGCTGGCGGCCCGCGAACGTCTCCTGCCCCGGATAGTGCGGGAGGAACGGGTGTCCCCAGGTGCCGGTCGCGTTGATCACCGCGCGGGCCGCGAACTCGCCCGCGGTGCTGTCGACCAGGAGTCGTTGGTCCTGGCCATAACTCACCGAGTTGACCTGGACCGGCCGCCGCACCGGTAGCTCGAACTCGGCCTCGTAGTCGGCGAAGTAGGCGGGGATGACCTCGCTGGCGGGCCGGTTCATGCCGCGCGCGGTCAGTTCCAGGTCGGGCAGGTGGTAGATGCCGTGTACGTCACCGAGGGTCAGCGTCGGCCAGCGGTACTGCCAGGCCCCGCCCGGTCGCGGCGCTCCGTCCAGCACCAGGTAACCGGTCTCGGGCGCGAAACCGGCGCGGCGCAGGAAGTACGCACTGGACAGGCCGGCCTGGCCCGCCCCGATCACCAGTACGTCCACATCGTGCTGCACAACCGATACAACCACGACGGCTCGGCTCCTCTTCCGTGGTGACCAGGGTCTCAACACAGGCTGGAAACGGTTTTCAATAAAACCTGGATCCAACTTGAACTGACAATCAGTTTCATTTAGCCTCGTCGTGACGCCGAGCTACCGGCTTCCCGGATCGAGACGCCCCATACGGGGCTTTCGTCCCAACCCAGGAGACTGTGCGTAATGAGGATCGTTCGTCTGTTCCGTCCCACGGCCGTGGCCGCGATCGCCACCGCCGCCGTCGCGTTGACCGTCGCGGGCTGCGCCACCACGCCACCGGCCAACGCCAGCAACGGCACCGGAAGCGGGACCAAGATCAACGTCGTGGCCGCGGAGAACTTCTGGGGCAGCATCGCCAGCCAGCTCGGCGGCGATCACGCCACGGTGAGCAGCATCATCACCAACCCGGACACCGATCCGCACTCCTACGAGGCCACCCCGGCCGACGGCCGAACCATGACCGGCGCGCAGTTCGCCATCATCAACGGCATCGGCTACGACCCGTGGGCGCCCAAGCTGCTCGCCACCAACCCGAACCCGCAGCGCACCGTGCTCACCGTCGGCACCCTGGTCGGCATCCCCGACGGCGGCAACCCGCACCGCTGGTACTCGCCGAGCAACGTGCACCAGGTCATCGAACAGATCACGGCCGACTACGCCAAGATCGACCCGGCCGACGCCACGTACTTCCAGCAGCGCAAGGCAACCTTCGAGAATCAGACGCTGAGCCAGTACAACCAGCTGATCTCGACGATCAAGGCCAAGTACGCGGGCACCCCGATCGGCGCGTCCGAGTCGATCGTCACCCCGCTTGCCGACGGTCTCGGCCTGAACCTGATCACCCCGGAGACGTTCCTCAGCGCGATCAGCGAGGGCAGCGACCCGACCGCCGCGGACAAGGCCACCATCGACAACCAGATCCGCACCAAGCAGATCAAGGTCTACGTCTACAACAGCCAGAACTCGACGCCGGACGTGCAGACGCAGGTCAACGAGGCGAAGGCGGCCGGCATCCCGGTCACCACGGTCACCGAGACCCTCGCCCCGGCCGGCACCACGTTCCAGGACTGGCAGGTCAAGGAATTGCAGGGCATCCAGCAGGCGTTGGCCCAGGCAACGGGCAAGTGAATCGAACAAGCCCCATCATGCGGGGACGGGCATGACCCCACCACGGACCGAGCACCAGCCGGAGCACCCGATGACCACGGCCGAGCAGACGAACAGCGTTCGTGACCCGAACGGCGATCCAGCCGCGAACGGCGTTCCGAGCCGCGCTCCCATCGCGAGCGGTGTTCCTGGCGCGAGCGGCGCTCCGTCGGTGATCACCTTGCGCGATGTCGCGGCTCGGATCGGCGGGCGAACCCTGTGGAGCGGGGTCGACCTGGACATCGCGCCCGGCGAGTTCGTCGCGATCCTCGGCCCGAACGGGGTCGGCAAGTCCACCCTGATCAAGATCGTGCTCGGCCTGCTCCCCGCGGCGACCGGCGCGGTCACCGTGCTCGGCGCGCAGCCTGGCCATGCTAACCAACTAGTTGGTTATCTACCGCAGCGGCGCAGCTTCGACCCGGCGCTACGGATCCGCGGCGTCGACGTGGTCCGGCTCGGTCTCGACGGCGACCGCTGGGGCCTGCCGATCGGTTTCGGTCGGGCCCGGCGCAGGGCCGAACGGGAGCGGGTCGACGAGGTGATCGATCTGGTCGGCGCGAGCGCCTATGCGCGCCGACCGATCGGTCAGCTCTCCGGCGGCGAACAGCAGCGGTTGCTGATTGCTCAAGCCCTGGTCAGGCGCCCGTCAGTGCTGCTGCTCGACGAACCGCTCGACAGCCTGGACCTGCCGAACCAGAGCGGGGTCGCCGCGCTGGTCAGCCAGATCTGCCGACAGGAAGGGGTCAGCGTGCTGATGGTCGCGCACGACGTGAATCCCATCCTCAGCTACCTGGACCGGGTCGTCTACTTCGCGCACGGCGCGGCCGTCTGCGGAACGCCGGCCGAGGTGATCACCAGTAAGACGCTCAGCGCGCTCTACGGCGCCCCGGTCGAGGTACTGACCACTTCGGACGGTCGGCTCGTCGTCGTCGGTACCCCCGAGGCGCCCGCCGTGCACGCAGACCGACACGACAGGGGCGGCGATGCCGCAGGCTAACCCCGTCGCCTCCTGGAACCTGCTGACCGACATCCAGGAACTCTGGTCGTTCCCGTTCATGCTCAACGCCTTCCGGGCTGGCACGATCGTGGCGATCCTGGCCGGCGCGATCGGCTGGTTCATGGTGCTGCGCAAGCAGTCCTTCGCCGGCCACACCCTCGCCATGGTCAGCTTCCCCGGCGCGGCAGGCGCAACGCTGATCGGAGTCAGCACCGCGTACGGCTACTTCGGTTTCTGCGTCGCCGCCGCACTCGTCATCGCGGCCCGGCCGAGAACCGGTGGCGGCGGACACGCAGAGGAGTCCGCGGTCACCGGCACCGTGCAGGCGTTCGCGTTGGCCTGCGGGTTCCTGTTCATCGCGCTGTACAAGGGTTTCCTGGACGGCGTGACCGCGCTGCTGTTCGGCAGCCTGCTCGGCGTCACCGACAGCCAGGTGCTGATCCTGGCGATCGTCGCGGTCGTCGCGCTCGGCACCCTCGCCGTGATCGGCCGCCCGCTGCTGTTCGCCTCCATCGACCCGGACGTGGCCGCCGCGCGCGGCGTGCCGACCCACGCGCTGGCGGCGGTGTTCCTGGTGCTGCTAGGCGCTGCCGTCGCCGAGGCCAGCCAACTCACCGGAGCCCTGCTCGTGTTCGCCCTGCTCGTCATGCCCGCCGCGACCGCCCAGGTACTCACCGCACGCCCGATGTTCAGCCTGGTGCTGTCGGTCGTGATCGGCGTCGTGGTGACCTGGTTCGGTCTTGGCGTCGCGTTCTACTCGCAGTACCCGATCGGCTTCTTCGTCACCACGTTCGCGTTCGTGCTCTACGTGGTGGCCAACGCGGTCAAACTCGGCCTCCCGAAGCTGCGAACGAGTTGGAGCGCGGCATGATCGACCTGCTGAACACCGACTTCATGCGGCACGCGCTGCTCGCTGGCACCGCCATCGCCGCGGCCTGCGGCCTGGTCGGCTACTTCCTCGTGCTGCGGGCCCAGGTCTTCACCGGCGACGCCCTGAGTCACGTCGCGTTCACCGGCGCGCTCGCTGCCCTCGCCTTCGGCGTCGACGCCCGGATCGGACTGTTCGTCGCCACCATCGCCGTCGCCCTGCTGCTCGGCGCACTCGGCAGGCGCGGGCGCGCGGACGATGTGGTGATCGGCAACATCTTCGCCTGGGTGCTCGGCCTCGGCGTGTTCTTCCTGACCGTCTACACGACCTCGCGCAGTACGGCGAACGGCACCGCGGGCGTGACCATCCTGTTCGGCTCGATCTTCGGTATCAGCCAGAGCCAGGCCGTGACCGCCGCGTGGATCGGCGCCGCGATCTGCGTCGCGCTGCTGGCGATCGCCCGGCCGCTGCTGTTCAGCACGATCGACGAAGCCGTCGCCGCCGCGCGAGGAATTCCGGTCCGGCTGCTCGGTTACGCGTTCCTGGTACTGGTCGGCGCCTGCGCCGCCGAGGCCACCCAGGCCGTCGGCGCGCTGCTGCTGCTCGGCCTGCTGGCCGCGCCCGCTGGCACCGCACACCGCCTCACCACTCAGCCATACGTCGGTTTGGCGCTCGCCGCGATCCTTGCCATCGCGGAAGTGTGGGCCGGCCTCGCGCTCAGCGCCCTCGCCTCACGCATCCCGCCCAGCTTCGCCATCCTCGCCGTTGCCGCGGGCGTCTACGCGATCGTGCTCACCGCCAGCACTCTGCGCCAACGCGTCATCTCCCGCTCCATCCCCGCAAACCCGTAAGGGCGTCGTTATCGAGACGTCGAGCCTGGAGGTGAACTGGTCCGTCGGCATGGTCCCGTTTGTATGACAGCTCAGTGGTCCAGTGCCGGTGACTATGGTTGGTGGTGGATCGGGGTGCGGCAAGGGAACCCGAGGGGGGCCAGATGCGGTTTGCTGGGCGGGAATCGTGGCAGATCCGCGAGGATCGGTGGATTCAGCATTTCGAGTGGGCGTTGTGGATTCGGGCGGCGGAACGGATCGACGCGCCCGCGGGTGGCATTGTGCCGGGGCCGTTGCTGATCGATCCGCTGCCGGAGCCTTCGCCCGGGCTCGATCGGGAGACGCTGGCGGCGGAGTGGGTGAGTTGGTGGTCGGCGCTGTGCGGATTGCCGGAGTGGACGCCGAGTGATGGCGGCCAGCCGCCGCAGTTTGCCCACAGCGGACCGGAGTTCGAGGGGTTGGCCGGTCAGCCGCTGTTGCGTGCGGTCATGGCGCTGCGGTGGATGGAGGCGCACGAATGGCACAGCGCGCGCAAGTCTGCGGGTATTCGCCAACGCCTGCACCATGGGGCCCAGGTGTCGACGGTGGTGGCGGATGTCGAGCGGGGGCTTGGGCGCGCGGCAAGGCCGTTCGTGCTGTCTGTTGATGTGCTTCCCGTTGACGACGAGGAAATTCGGGCGGTGGGCGAGGCCAGGTTTCTGGTTTCCGAGGGCGTTCGGGACGGGGCAGGCTGGGCGGGCGTGTTGCGTGGATTGGTTGAGCCGTTGGCGTAGCGCGGCGCGCTTCAGGCTACGGTCGCGATGATCTCGAGGTAGTCCGCTTGTGCGGCAAGGGTTCCGTCGGTGCATCGGTTGAAGCGCTCGAATACGGGACGGCAGACCCGCAGCAGTTCGGCCGCGGCCTGCTTGTGGTCGGGCGCGTACATCACGCCGAAGGTCGACAGGACGACGTCGAAGCTGTCGTTCTCGAACGGCAGTGCCTGCGCGTCGGCGACCTCGGCGGTCATGGCCAGGCCCTCGACCTCGGCTCTGCGCAGCGCGCGCTCCAGGTTGGCCGGGGCGATGTCGGACACCGTGACCACGGCGTGTCTGCGGGCGAGCGCTTCGCTGACCGATCGGATCGCCACGTTGATCGGGGAGCTGGTGAACGTGGGCGACCTGAAGGCTGGACTGTCCACAAGAGACGCGATAGACATCGCGTGGACACTCAACAATCCGCGGACCTATCTGATGTTGGTGGCGGAACGTGGCTGGTCGCCGGAACGGTATGAGCAGTGGCTTTCCGGTGCCCTGCGACGGGAACTGCTGGATTGACCGGTCAACCGCCGAAGCGGCGGCGTCGGCCCGCGTAGGCGCGTAGGGCGCGGAAGAAGTCGATCTTGCGGAAGGCGGGCCAGTAGACGTCACAGAAGTACAGCTCGGCATAGGCCGCCTGCCAGAGCAGGAAACCGGACATGCGTACCTCTCCGCTGGTGCGGATGACCAGGTCGGGGTCGGGTTGGCCGCTGGTGTAGAGGTGCGCGGCGATGTCGTCGGCGGTCAGCCGGTTCGCCAGCTCGGCGAGGGTGCGGCCGGTGTTCGCCTGGTGGTCGAGCAGCGAACGCACGGCATCGACGATCTCCTGGCGGCCGTCGTAGCCGACGGCAACGGTGAGGTCGGCGTCGGTGGGGCGGTCGCGGGTGGTGTCGCGGGCCGTCTTCAACGCGTGCGCTGTGGAGTCGGGCAGGATGTCGAGCCTGCCCGCGACGTGGATCTGCCAACGGTTACCGGGCGCGAGCATGTGCCGCCCGATGACGTCCTCGATGACCTGCATCAGGAAGCGCATCTCGGCCGACTCGCGTTTGCGCAGGTTGTCGGTGGACGCGAGGAACACCGTGACGCGGTGGATGCCGACCTCGGCGCACCAGTCGAGCACCCGTTCCAGATGCTCGGCGCCGTACCGGTGGCCGAGGCTGACGTTGCCGAAACCCATCTGGCGGGCCCAGCGGCGGTTGCCGTCCATCACGATGGCGACGTGGCCGGGCAGCGGGCGGCCGGCCAGCTGGGCGCGCAGGCGGCGCGCGTACCAGTTGTAGAGGCTGCTGCTGATCGTCACCCTGCCACGGTAGCGCTACATCCGGTCGGGTGCGCCGATGCCGAGTAGGTCGAGGCCGCCGTGGAGGGTGGCCGCGGCGAGTTGGCACAGCGCGATCCTGTTGCCGCGCAGCGGTTCCTCGGTGGTGGCGACAGGGCATTGTTCATAGAATGCGCTGAATGTCTTGGCCAGGTCGTAGAGGAAGCCGCAGAGGCGGTGCGGTTCGAGCACGTCGCCGACTTCGGCGACGGCCGCGCCGAATCCGTCGAGGGCGACCGCGAGGGCGCGTTCTGCCGGGTGGAGGGGCAGGGTTGGGTCGATGGGGCCCGCCGGCTCGCCCGCCTTGTTCAGGATCGAGCGGATGCGGACGTGCGCGTACTGCAGGTACACGCCGGTGTTGCCGGTGGAGGACGTCATCCGGTCGACGTCGAACAGGTAGTCCTTGGCGCGCGAAGTGGACAGGTCGGCATATTTGACGGCGGCGATGCCGGCCTGCTCGGCGATGTGGTCGAGTTCGGCCGGGGGCAGGTCGGGGTTCTTCTCGGTGACGGCGTCTCGGGCTTTGGTGATCGCGGCGGTGACCAGGTCGAGCAGGCGGGCGGTTTCGCCTGCTCGGGTACGGAAGGGACGGCCGTCGGGGCCGAGTACGGCGCCGTAGGAGACGTGCACGGCCTCGACGGTCTCGGGCAGCCAGCCTGCGCGGCGCGCGGTTTCGAAGATCAGGCGGAAGTGCATGGCCTGGCGGGCGTCGACGACGTAGAGGATCCGGTCGGCCTTGAGGTCGCGCACGCGGTAGCGGATCGCGGCAAGGTCGGTGGTGTCGTAGCCGTAGCCGCCGTCGGATTTGCGCAGCATCAGTACGGCCGGTTTGTCGTCTGGGCCGGTTTCGGTGAGGGAGGGGACGACAAGGGCGCCGTCGCTTTCCACCGCGATGTTCTTGTCGGCGAGTTCGGCGTTGATCTCGGCCAGCCAGGAGTTGTAGAAGGATTCGCCTGCCGAGTGTTCTGGGGTCAGGCCGACGTTGAGGCGTTGGTAGGTGTCCAGGAAGGACAGTTCGGATTCGGTGACGATGTGACGCCAGCTGGCGATGGTCGCCGGGTCGCCGGACTGGAGGGTGACGACGCGGGCACGGGCGCGGTCGGCGAAGGCCGGGTCGGCGTCGAAAACCTTGCGCGCCGCGCGGTAGAGGTCGCCGAGGGCGGAGACGGTGGAGGTGTCGCCGTCCAGTTCATCGCCGCGCCAGGGCTCGCCGGGGTGCTCGTCGAGGTACTGGATGAGCATGCCGAACTGGGTTCCCCAGTCGCCGAGGTGGTTCTGGCGGACGACGTCGGCGCCGAGGAACTCGAGTACACGGGCGAGGCAGTCGCCCAGGATCGTGGTGCGCAGGTGGCCGACGTGCATCTCGCGGGCGACGTTGATGCCGGAGTATTCGACGATCGTGCGACGGCCGGACTGTGGCGTGCCGATCCCGTGGCGCGGGGCGGTGAGGCGGGCGCCGACCTGGCGCCATATCGCGTGGTCGGTGAGGGTGACGTTGAGGAAGCCGGGGCCCGAGACGGTCGCTGCGGCGATTGCCGGATCAGTGGGCAGGGCGGCTACGAGGGCGGCGGCCAGGCCGGTCGGGGTTCGGCCGGATCGGGTGGCCAGGGCAAGGGCGGCGTTGGCCTGGAAGTCGGCTCGTTCGGAGGGCCGGATGACCGGGTCCGCGCCGGCCAGTTCTGGCACGACCTGGTCGATGGCGACCGCGACCGCGGCCTTGACCTGGTCCGACAACGACCGTACCTGGTGCTCGGCCACCTTCTCGTTCTCCCTTGTCACGGCTGCCGGAAGCTCCTTGCCAGCCAGTGTGGCAGCCGCGACAAGTGAATATCAGCGGGTGAGGGGGGTGAAGTCGCGGCTGGCGATGAAGGTGGGGCGGGGTGCCGCGGCAGCGAAGGGTTCGATGAGCGTGTTCTCCACGCTGTTGAACACCACGAAGATGTTCGACCTCGGGTACGGCGTGATGTTGTTGCCGGAGCCGTGCATGACGTTCGAGTCGAACAGCAGGGCGGAGCCGGCAGGGCCGGTGAACTGGCCGATGCCGCGGCCCATCGCCAACGCGGTCAGGTCGTCTTGGCTGGGGACGCCGATTTCCTGTTCCTTCAACGATTCCTTGTAATGGTCGGCGGGAGTCTCACCGACGCACGGGACGAACGTACGATGTGAGCCCGGCATGACCATGAGGCCGCCGTTGAACGCGTAGTTGTCGGTCAGCGCGAGGGAGATGCTGACCGCGCGCGGGCTGGGCATGCCGTCTTCCGCGTGCCAGGTTTCGAAGTCGGAGTGCCAGTAGAAGCCTTTACCGGCGAAGCCCGGCATGTAGTTGACGCGGCTCTGGTGCACGTAGACCTCGGAGCCGAGGACCTGGCGGGCGCGGTCCAGGATGCGCGGGTCGCGGACGAGTTCGGCGATCAGGTCGCTGATCAGGTGTACTTCGAAGATGGAGCGGACCTGTTGGGATTGCTTCTCGATGATGGTTCGCTCGTCGGCCGCCAGTGTCGGGTTGGACGAGAGCCTGCCCAGTTCCTGCCAGAGGGTCTGTACTTCGGCCGGGCTGAGCAGGTCCTGGATGATCGTGTAGCCGTCGGCGTCGTGGGCGGCCAGTTCGGCCGAGTCCATCGGGCCGGGGTCGCGCGACCAGACGGTCGGGTCGACACGCTCGATCGGCTCGGTGCGCTGGGCGGTCCTGGTCGGGTAGTTGTCGGTGCGGGTCATGGTCATGTCAGGGTTTCCAGGATCAGTGGGTAGACGCCGTGTTCGTCGTGGACTTCGCGGCCGGTGACCGGTGGGTTGAACACGCACACGGTGCGCATCTCGGTCCTGGGCCGCAGTTGGTGGTGTTCGTGGCCGTTGAGGAGGTAGAGGCTGCCGGGGGCGAGTTCGTAGGTGGTGCCGGTCTCCTTGTCGAGGAGTTCGCCTTCACCGTCCACGATGAACACCGCTTCGATGTGGTTGGCGTACCAGAAGTCGTTGACGCTGCCGGCTTTGAGCACAGTCTCGTGCACCGAGAAACCGACGCCCTCCTTGGCGAGGACGATTCGTTTGCTGCGCCAGTTGGGCGTAGTGATGTCGCGGTCGGTGTCGGTGATGTCGTCTAGGGTGCGGACGATCAAAGGGGCTCCTTAGCAGATGGCGAGGACGGCTTCGCGGAGGATGGTCAGGCCCTTGTCCAGTTCTTCGTCGGTGATGGTGAGGGCGGGCATCAGCTTGGCCACTTCGCCGTTGGGGCCCGCGGTTTCCATCAACAGGCCGCGTTCGAAGGCGGTGGTGCAGACCTTGCGGGCCAGCTCGCCGTTGTCGAAGGCGAGACCTCGGGCCAGGCCGCGGCCTTTGGTGGTGATGCCTTCGCTGGGCACGGCGGCGGCGATCGCGGCGAGGGCCTCGCCGACCCGCCCGCCCTTGGCCAGGGTGCTCGCCTGGAGGTCCGGTGTCCGCCAGTAGGTGTTGAGGGCGGCCGTCGCGGTGACGAAGGCGGGGTTGTAGCCGCGGAAGGTGCCGTTGTGTTCGCCCGGCTCCCAGATGTCGAGCTCGGGGCGGAACAGCGTCATCGCCATCGGGCCGCCGAAGCCGCCGATCGACTTGGACAGGCAGACGATGTCGGGCACGATGCCGGCCTCCTCGAAGGAGAGGAACGGACCGGTGCGACCGCAGCCCATCTGCACGTCGTCGACGATCAGCAGCATGCCGTTGCGGTGGCACAGATCGGCGAGGCCGCGCAGCCATTCGGCGCGGGCTACGTTGATGCCGCCCTCGCCCTGAACGGTTTCCACGATCACCGCGGCGGGCTCGTTGAGGCCACTGCCGGAGTCGGCCAGCAGTTTCTCCAGCCAGATGAAGTCGGGCACCTTGTCGTCGAGGTAGTGGTCGTAGGGCATCGGAGTCGCGTGCACGAGCGGAATGCCGGCGCCGCCGCGTTTCATCGAGTTGCCGGTCACGGACAGGGCGCCCAGCGTCATGCCGTGGAAGGCGTTGGTGAAGTTCACGATCGACTCGCGGCCGGTGACCTTGCGGGCCAGCTTCAGCGCGGCCTCGACGGCGTTGGCACCGGTCGGGCCGGGGAACATCACCTTGTAGTCGAGCCTGCGTGGCTTGAGGACGATCTCGTCGAAGGTTTCCAGGAATTCCCGCTTGGCCACGGTGTGCATGTCCAGGGAGTGGGTGATGCCGTCGCGGGTGAGGTAGTCCAGCAGCGCCTTCTTGAGCACCGGGTTGTTGTGCCCGTAGTTGAGCGCGCCGGCACCCGCGAAGAAGTCGAGGTACTCGTTGCCCTGTTCGTCCCAGACGTGACTGCCCAGCGCGCGGTCGAACACGATCGGCCAGCTACGGCAGTAGCTACGAACCTCGGATTCGAGTTCGTCGAAGATGGTCACGGGTTTGCAGTCCTCTCAGGCCAGCACAGCGTCGCGAATCGGTTCCAGTGGACCGATTCGGTACAGGAACTCCGGATCGTGTCCGTCCGGGAACTCGTTGGCGGTGAACAGTTCCGACCGGTGGCAGGGAGCGCCCCAGCGCGCGGCCAGCGAACGGAACAGGGTGTTCGACGGGGTGTTCGCCTCGGTGACGGTGGTTTCGAGAAAGCGGACGCCCGCGCTGGTGTGCTTGCGCAGCAAGGCATTGAGCATCGCGGTCGCGGTGCCCTTGTTGCGTCCGGCCGCCGCGACGGCGACCTGCCAGATGAGCAGGGTGGTCGGATCGTCGGGGCGCAGGTACGCGGTGACGAACGCGACGACCTCACCGTCCAGCTTGGCCACCACCGTGGTTTCGCGAAAATCGCGGCACCACAACAGGTACGCGTAGGATGAGTTCACGTCGAGCTCACCCGAATCGCGCGCGAGCTGCCAGAGTGCCGCTCCGTCTTGGGTTTCCGGGTGGTCGATCACGACATCGTCTTGGGTTCCGGACATACCAATGCAACGTAACAGAGGTGTTTCGCGGCGCGAAATCCTTGTGGGGAGGCCAACATTCAGGTTTTGCCGATCAACGGCGCGGGTACCGAGGCGATGTTTGGAATGGCCGAACGTGGGTATAGGCCAGCTCTTTGCAGATTGTATACGGTTCAGAAGATGGTTTTGATGCCGGCGATCGCGTCGAGCACGGCCAGTACCGCCAGCACCAGCAGGACCACGCCGGTGATGCGGCGCAGCAGCACGACCGGGAGGTTACGCAGCAGACGGCCCGCGACCATGGCGATCCCCGCGACGGCCCAGAGGGCGAGCACGGCGGCCAGGCCGACCTGGACCGGGTCCGCGTACCTTGCGGCGAGGTTGGCGGTGAGGATCTGGGTGAGGTCGCCCCACTCGGCGATGAAGATGACCACGAAGGCGGTGAGCACGGTGCGCGAACCGGGGCGGGTGATGGCGCCCTCGCTCTCGGCCTCCTCGCCGGTGTCGCGGAAGGCCATGATCGCGCCGATCAGGAACATCGCCGCGACGATCGTTTCGAGGGCTTTGTGCGGCACGAAGGTGAACAGGACGCTGCCGACGGTGACCGCGATGAGGACGTGCAGCAGGAACGCGGCGGCGACGCCGAGCCAGACGAGGCCCGCACGGCCACGGGAGGCCAGGACCAGCGAGGCGAACATGGTCTTGTCGGGGAGTTCACCGAGGAAGATGACGCCGAAGACGGTGCCGAGGAGTACGGGGTTCACGCTGCTCCGCTTTCCGGCCAGCGGGGTGAACATCGTGGGGATGCTTCCGCGCCGGCCATCTCGCAATGGCCAGTAGCGGAAGGTCTCGCCCACCCACTCGCATGGGCTCCGGGGACCGGGCGTCCATGAGGACGCCAGCATGTCGACCCGCCGGCAGCGGAGCTACTCCCCTTCAGCGGAGCCAGTATAGCTCAACTGGTCTAAACCGATTCCGTTGGGTCGGTCACTGTCCTGCCGCACCGGTCACGGAGGAACGTGGCGAGCGGAACAATGACGTCGGCGGGTGTCTCCATCGGGACCAGGTGGCCCGCGCCGGGCAGGACGCTGAGCTGGGCGGACGGGATGGCCTTGGCCAGCGCGGTGACGGAGGCGACCGGGGCGATGCGGTCGGCGCCGCCGGTGAGCAGCAGCGTGTCCGCGGTGATGTGCGCGGCGCGCTGCTCGAAGTTGGTGTCGTAGTAGCTGAGGAAGCTCTCGATCATGGCGGGGACGCTGGCCCGCGCGTAGTTCTCGTAGTCCTCGTCGAGGATCCTGCGCCGAACCGCCTTGTCCTTGCTGACGATGATCATGGCGTCGGCGATGTACACGGCGGGCTTGCTGGCCAGCCAGAACCGGGCCGCGCGGGCGGGCAGGGCGGCGGCGACGCGGTAGTAGAGCTTGCCGAGGTTGGCGGTGACGTTGTTCGCGGTGGACACCGGGTTGAGCAGGCTCAGGCTGCGCAGCGCGGCCGGGTAGGTACTGGCGTGCAGCAGCGCGATGGATGCGCCGAGCGAGTGGCCGATCAGGTGCACAGGGCCGAGGTCGAGGGCGACGCGCAGGGCTTCGATCGAGGCCGCGTAGTTGGCCAGGGTGTGCGGCTGGGTCAGGGGCGCGGAGTCGCCGTAGCCGGGTACGTCCGGAATGACCACGTCGACGTCGGTCAGGCCGGCGGCGACCTCGGCAAGGCCGCGATGGTCGCCGCCGAGGCCGTGCAGCAACAGGGCGGTGTCGCGGGAACCGGTTGTGTTGTGCCAGTAGCTGATCCGGCTTCCATTGACCACAATGGACTCAGCGCGCACGGTGTTCACGGTGGGTCAGCTTTCCACGCGCGGGGCGTCGTTCAGTCGACGGGGGCCGCGTCGGCGGCCAGCGCCGGGAAGGACGCGGTCAGCAGCGTGCCGAGGCCGACGCGCAGTGCGTCCGCGGTGGGTGCCTGCTCGGGGTCGATGAGGCACTGCATGGCCAGGCCGTCGCAGGCGGCGATGACGAAGCTGGCGATCGAGGTGCAGCGCGGGTCGTCCGGGGTGGTGCCGTCGCCGAGCGAGACCGCGACGAGTTCGCTCACCTGGGCCCGGCAGCGTCGGTAGAGGTCGGCGAACTGTTCGCGCAGTCGCGGGCTGCGTTCGGCCTGGGCCAGTGCCTCGGTAAAGGACAGGGCCAGGGTGCGGCGGTCGCGGGCGTGTTCGAGCATGGCGGTCCAGGTGGCGATGCCGCGCTCGATCGGGGAGGCGGCGGGGTCGGCCATGGCGATGCCGGCCAGCTGCTGGGTCCACTCCTCCAGGACGACGCCGACGGCCTCGTTGAGCAGTTCGGCCTTGGAGCCGAAGTGGTACCCGATCGAGGCCAGGTTGGTGTCCGACGCGGCGACGAGGTCGCGCGTGGTGATCCGGGCGTAGCCCTTTTCCTCGAGCAGGCGCCGCGCCGCGGTGAGAAGTTGCTCCCGATGCCCCACCAGGTAAGGGTAGACGTGCCCTCTGGACAGCGGATCTATACGGGCGTATAAAACGCTTGTATAACCGACGTCACACCGAACGGGGCCGATCATGGCGTTCGCACCCGCGCTGCCCAGCACGATCGACGCCACGCTGCCGCCGGGTTCACGGCTGCCCGTGGCCATCCAGAGCCTGCTGTTCAGCCAGTACCGGCCCCAGATGATGACCCGGATGCAGCGCCGCTATGGCGATGTCTTCACCGTGCGCATCGCGCCGAGGAACCGGCGGCTGATCGTGCTCACCCAGCCCGAGGACATCAAGACCGTGTTCAGCGGCGCGCCGGCCGTCTATCACGCGGGCGAGGGCAACGCGATCCTCGGCCCGATCATGGGTGAGCACTCGGTGCTGCTCGTCGACGAGGACGCGCACGTGCGGGTGCGGCGGCTGCTCATGCCGGCATTCCACGGCGCCGCGCTGCGTGGTTACGAGCAGTTGGTCACCGAGGTCGCGCGCGACCAGGCGCAGCGGTGGCCGGTCGGGCCTCGATTCGCCAGCCATGAGCGGATGCACTCGCTGACCCTTGAGGTGATCCTGCGGGTGGCGTTCGGGGTGACCGACGAGGCGCGGCTTGCGGCGTTGCGGCCGCTGGTGCGCGACGTGGTCGGGATCGGGCCGATCGTGATGCTCGGCTGGTTCTACCAGCCACTGCAGGGCTTCGGTCCGTGGCGGCGCTACCTGGCCCAACAGCGCGAACTGGACCGGCTGCTCTACGCGGAGATCGCCGAGCGCCGCAAGGCCACCGACCTGGCCGAACGCGACGACGTGCTGTCGCGGCTGCTGCGCACGAGCGAGGGGCCGGACGGGCTGACCGACGCGGAACTGCGCGACCAGCTGGTCACCCTGCTGCTGGCCGGGCACGAGACCACCGCGACCACGCTGGCCTGGGCCTGGCACGACCTGGCCCGCAACCCGGTCCAGCTGGCGCAGGCGCGGCGCGCGGCCGACTCGGGCGATGACGATTACCTGGTCGCGGTGTTCAAGGAGTCGCTGCGGCTGCACCCGGTCATCTACGAGGTGGCGCGGCGGTTGACCGAGCCGGTCGAGGTGGGCGGCTACCGGTTGCCGGCCGGGGTGACCGTGGTGCCCGGGATCGGGTTGGTGCAGTCCGACAAGCGGCATTTCGAGGCGCCGAACGAGTTCCGGCCCGAACGGTTCCTTGGCGGCCAGCCCGCGCCGAACACCTGGATCCCGTTCGGCGGCGGCGCGCGGCGCTGCCTCGGCGCCGGTTTCGCCCAGTTGGAGGCCACCGTGGTGCTGCGCGAGGTGCTGACCCGGTTCGACCTGCGTTTCGACGGCTCGCGGCCGGAGCCGGCCAAACCGCGCAACATCACCCTCATCCCGGCCAGGGGTGCCCGGATCACGGTGACGCCCCGCTGAACCCTGGGTGACGCCTTACCCGATCGAGCGACGTTGTCAAGTACGGTCCGCGTTCGATATCGCGGACTGTATCAAGCTGGTCACGATCAGTCGGCGAACGTACGACACGCCGCATGCGTTTCTCCGAAAGAATCTCCCCAGTTACCTGTCGGTTCAACCGCCCTGCGGCCACGGATTACCCTGTGACCTGGCGTTCACGACAGACACTGGTGAAACTCGGTGAAAAAAATGGTCCAAACCTTAGTGAACCGAGCAGGTATCCAGCACGTCTCATGTGAAGATGACAACACTGATGGCGTCACGCGAGCCGCGGGACGTCGTCACCACACCACAACCGAGAAACGCACAGCAGAGGCTGAAAGGCCGTGAGGGCAATGTCGCAACCCGGCGAAGCCAGGACCATCGCAGATCCGACGGACACCCCACCCGAAGTGTGGGTCGGGCTGTTGGACCACTACCGCCAGACCGCGGTACAGATCCTTGGCGTACACCAATGTTCAGGTACCGAGTGCAGTTCCTGTGGCCAGCACTGGCCATGTCGGGCGGCGTGCGCCGCGGAAATCGCCCTGGAACTGTGAATCCTCCGGTCGCCGCCACGAAGCGGTGACCACCGGTACGGAGCCGGGCGCGCACCGTACCGAACCACCTTTCTTGCTGGGGGCAGCAGACGACCCGCCACGTCGGGCGACGTGGCGGGAGCGTATTCGACGATTCCGCCCTCCCGTACGCGGATAGTCAACGGTCGCATTCAATCCGTCAGGAATTGGCGCAATGTCGCCGCCGACCAAGCGGAACGATCATGTCGTCGTCCGCGCCGATCAGCCGACACGCCAGGAACCTTGTCAACGGCACGCGTACCGGACACACTGCGAATATGCTTGCGGAGCGTCGGTTTTCAACTGCCCGGCAGTTGTCGACCGGTGTCGCGACACCGCTGGTCCGTCGAACTGCACCCAAGGTAGGCGCCGCATGCCGTTGTCCTCGGCCGTCCGGAAACGCGCACGGGCGTTCCTCCCTCGCGGCGCCGAGATCCACTACCTGTTCCCGGCCATGTCGGTGTCCAGCCGACGGACCCCGTTCGGCATGGCACCCTTCGTGGTCGCGGTGACCGACACCCAGGTGACCGTGCTCGGCTGCGGGTGGTTCAGCCGCAAACCCACCTCGGTGCTGGCCCGCTACCCGCGCACCATCCAGCTCGGCCCGGTGGACACCTCGCTCGCCCCGACCTTCGCCTTCGGCGGATTCGTGATGGAGACCGACGAGGAGTACGTGCCGGTGATCCGCGCGGCCGACGCCGAGATCACCCAGGAGAACTGCCTGCCCCCGGACCCGCTCCCCCATCTGTGAGCAGCGGGCCGTGCCGGCGCCCGATCAGAAGCCGTCGCAGCTGGCGATGGCGAACGGGCCGGTCGCCGTTTCCTGCTTCTTGAGCTGACCGTCGACGGTGACCTTGCAGCTGACCGAGCCACCGTCCGCGCCGGCGGTCACGGTGAGCGTGCCGGCGCTGAGCAGTCCGGTCGCGGTGACGTCCTTGTGCCAGGGCAGCGATACCTGCTGGGTGCTGTCGGAGAAGCTCCCGTTGGCGAAGGAGGAATAGTCGACGGTGGCATTCTTGGCGTCGCCGCCCGCGTCATAGGCGACCGTGATGGTCTGGTTCGCCTGGTTCACCACGTCGCTGGTTGCCTTGCCGATGACCGCGACCCAGAGAATGCAGATCACCAGACCGACGACGGACACGGCAAGACCGGCGATGGAAAGTCCCTTGTTGGTGGCGACGCCACTGCGGGTGCGCGCGTAACCGATGGCGGAGAAAATCACGCCGAGGACGACCAACGGCCACGCGACGATGCCGACAAGTGGAATCGGCGAGAATATCAAGCCGACGAGGCCGACCACGAAACCCGTGGTACCGAGGCCGTTTCGGGGCTGTTGAACGGGTTCTGGCGGCGCGGAAGGCATCATGGGATATGACATTGGCGGGATGCGACCTCTCCATGAAGGACCGGCCACTGTGGCCGACCCGTCATCATGGTCGTGATATCCCGCGCGGACGTTACCCGCTTTATTCGACCGTGACCGTTACCCGGATTATTCGATTGTGCTCGAATTTGTTACTTGAGTTCGGCCGAGGATTTGCCGAGCAGGCGGCGGGCCACGATGAGCTGCTGGATTTGTTGGGTGCCCTCGAAGATGTCGAGGATCTTGGCGTCGCGAGCCCACTTCTCCAACAGCGAGTTCTCCGAATAGCCGAGGCTGCCGGCGAGTTCGACACAGCGCAGCGCGATGTCGGTTGCGCTGCGGCCGGCTTTGGCCTTGGCCATTGAGGCGTGCAGCGAGTTTGGGCGCGAGTTGTCGGCCATCCAGGCGGCTTCGAGGGTGAGCAGGTAGGCCGCTTCGTAGTCGGCTTCCAGTTCGAGGAAGGTGGCGACGGCGGCGGGTTGGCGTGGGCCCGCACGATCGTAGTCGATGGTCAGGCCGACCTCGGTGAGCAGGCGGCGGGTCTCCTCCAACGCGGCCTTGGCCACGCCGACGGCCATGGCCGCGACCAGCGGTCGGGTGTTGTCGAAGGTCTGCATGACACCAGCGAAACCGCGTTCGGCGTTGATCTCCGGGTCGCCGAGCAGGTTTTCCCTTGGTACCCGGACGTTCTCGAGGCGGAAGTGCGCGGTGTCCGAGGCGCGGATGCCGAGTTTGTGTTCCAGTCGCACGAGTTCGAATCCTGGCGTGCCCTTTTCGACCACGAACGACTTGATCGCGGCGCGGCCCTTGGCCCGGTCAAGGGTGGCCCAGACGACGACCGCGTCGGCGCGTTCGCCGGAGGTCACGAAGATCTTCTCGCCGTTGAGCACGTACTCGTCGCCGTCGGGTACGGCGGTGGTGCGGATGGCGGCCGAGTCCGAGCCGCAGTCGGGTTCGGTGATGGCCATCGCGGCCCACTTGCCGGCGAAGCGCTTCAACTGCTCGTCGTTGGCCACCGAGGCGATCGCGGCGTTGCCGAGGCCCTGGCGGGGCATGGACAGCAGCAGGCCGACGTCGCCCCAGCACATCTCGATGGTGCCGAGCACGGTGGCCAGGTTGCCGCCGTTGCGGATCTTGGTCTTGGCGCCGCCGTCGCTGCTGTTGCTGCCGCGACGCACGCCGCTGGCACCGGCGCCGCCCTCGCCGGAGGCGTTGAGGCCGTCGATGAGCGCGGCCAGCACGTCGAGTTCCTTGGGATAGGTGTGCTCGGCGCGGTCGTATTTGCGGGAGTTCGGCCGGAAGATCTCGGCCGCGGACTGGTGGGCCTGGCTGACCAGCAGGGACAGCTTCTTCGGCACTTCGAGGTTGATCATGGGGTCACTCCGATCGTGGCGAAGATTTCAGACCAGGACAATGCCTTCGGCGACGCCGATCGCGCGCAGGTCGCGGTACCAGCGTTCGACCGGGTGCTCCTTGACGTAGCCGTGCCCGCCGAGCAGTTGCACGCCGTCGCTGCCGATGCGCATGCCCTTGTCGACGCACAGCCGGTGCGCCAGCGCGACCTCGCGGGCGAAGGGTTGGCCCGCGTCGGCGCGGGCGGCGGCGCGGTAGGTGGCCAGCCGCATGCCTTCCAGCTCGATGGCGATGTCGGCGACCTTGAACGCGACGCCCTGTCGGTGGCTGACCGGTTCGCCGAACGCGACCCGGTCATTGACGTAGGGGATCACGTAGTCGAGGACGGCCTGCGCGGTGCCGACGGCGAGACCGCACCAGGCCAACCGGGACAGTCGCACGCATTCCGCGTAGGTCGCGGGGTTGGCCGCGCCGAGCAAAGCCGAATCGGGGGCGTGGACCTTGGTCAGTTCGAGGCGGCCGAAAGCGGCGGCGCGGACGCCCATCGCGGGTTCTGCGGTCACGCTCAGGCCCGAGGTGCTCGACTCGACCAGGAACAGGGCCGGGCCGCGTCCTTCCAACTCGGCGGCGATCACGAACAGTTCGGCCTGCGCCGCGCGCGGGACCATCGACTTGACGCCGTCGATGACGAAGCCGCCCGAGGTGCGGCGGGCCACGGTGCGCAACTCGAACGGGTCGAACAGTGCGCGTGGTTCTGTGATGGCCAGGGCCGCCGCCGGCACATTGTCGCCGACGAACGCGGGCAGGTAGGTGGCCTGCGCGTCGCTCGAACCCCACAGCACCAGCGCGGTGCTGACCGCGGAGGAGGCGAGGCAGGCGACGGCGAGGCCCATGTCGCCGCCGGCAAGGGCCTCGGCGACCAGGATCGAGGTGAGCGCGGAGCGCGCGGTCCCGACGCCGCCGAGTTCCTCCGGCACGCCGAGCAGGGTGATGCCCAGTTCGGCCGACTTGACGATCAGGTCGTCCGGGGTGGCGCAGCGGGTGTCGGCCTCGGCGGCGCGTTCGCGGAGTTGTTCGGAGGCGAACTCGGCGACGGTGTCGCGGATCAGTTGCTGATCCTCGGTCGGCGTGAGGTCGAACAGGTCGGGGATGGAGTCGGTGGCGGGTCGGCTGGGCTTGCCGACGCGCTGTACGGCGGCGAACGATCGGCCGGCGGCAGCGGCGGTGCGGAATCCGGTCCTCGTGGCCTCGTACACCGCCTTCTCAACCGGTTTGCGCAGGCCAAGTCGGTCGAGCAGGGGTGCGCCCGCCAGCTTGTTGAGCAGGGCGATGCCGATGCCCATCGCGTCCCGCCGGTTGCCGGCGGGCGGGTCGTCGGCGGTTGGATCAGCGCTGCTGGCAGCCATGTCGCGCCTCCTGAGCTACTGCCCGAATCGGACCAGAAAAACCTACCGCGGAGTATACCTACCGGTGGGTAAAGTAAGAAACCCGATTGGTTCACATGATCAACTCGTGATCCGTCCGGCGCCTCGCGCGCGCCGTTCGGCGCCCAGGATCTCGAATTGGTTATTTTGCGAGCTGATCGTGACCGCCCGGCCGTAAGCTTGGCGCCTCACGCCGGACACGCTAGGAGCCGCGGTGAGTGACGCCCGGGCGTCGGAACCGGTGCACCCGAACGCATCGACCGCACGCCGAACTACCCCCCGAACGGCGCGACGTGGCGCCATGATCACCATCCTGTCGGGCATGGTGCTGCTCATCGGCTCCGTGCTGAGCGGATGCCAGGCGGCGACCGCGGACGCCCCCGCCGCGTCCGGTGGCCACGTTGCCGCAACGCCGACGGCGGGCCAGGTCGCGCTGGCCGTCCCGGTGGAACTTCGCCAGGTGCTCGGCACGGCACCGTGCACGCCGCAAACCTCAAGCTTCACAACGACTTCAGCGGTGTCGACGACCTCGCTCAGCGAGGCGGGCGCGGCGCTGGTCAAGCCGGTGTCCAGCGCGCCGACCGTCCTGCACGACGTGGACGGCGTCGACTGCTACCAGGTGTCCGTGCCACTGATGGAGTTGCAGCAGCTCGACGCGATCAGCGTGGCCAGCCAGCCGCCCGCCAGCCAATGGGTGATCACCATGCGGATGACCACCTCGGACGCGCAGAGCTTCGCCGCCCTCACCACCGAGCGCACCAAGCAGCAGCTGGCTTTCGTGGTGCGCGGCACGGTGTTCGCCACCCAGGCCGTCGCGGCGCCGGTCACCAACGGCGTCGTGCAGCTTCAGGGGAACTTCACCGAGGACGACGCGAACCGGCTGGTCCGCCAGATCACCAGCTGACCCGACCACGTGAAACGGGCGCCTCCCGCGAAGGGAGGCGCCCGTTGGCGTCGAACCGGGTCAGTCGGCCGGTCGGGCCGACGGTGGACGTTTGCCCATCGACTCGATGTGCGTGACCTTCTGCACCAGGGACAGTGGCGCCGCCACGTCCTCCAACGACTTGCCAGCCGCGTCCACGCCGAGGAACACGGCGATCAGCCCACCGACGACCATGATGCCCGCACCGGAGAGATAACCGACGAACAGGCCCGAGGTCGGCGGGTGCTTGCTGCTGCCGATCAGCGCGCCGAAGAACAGGTTCGCCGCGATGCCTGCACCCTGCGAGATCGAGTAGAACACGCCGATCGCCTTGGCTCGAACCTCTTGCGGGAAGATCTCGCTGACCGTCAGGTACGCGGCACTGGCACCGGCCGACGCGAAGAAGAAGACGATCGCGAAGGCGATGGTCATCGACAGGGCGTTGAGCACGTGCGAGTTGAACAGCACCCCGACGATCGCCAGCAGCACCCCGGAGAGCAGGTACGTGCCACCGATCATCTGCCTTCGGCCGATGGTGTCGAACAACGGCCCCAGCACCAGCGGACCGATCAGGTTGCCGATCGAGAACGCCAGCAGGTACAGCGGCGCGCCTCCACCGACGCCGTAGTAGGCGGCCAGCACCGTGGTGAAGCTGAAGAAGATGGCGTTGTAGAGGAACGACTGGGTGATCATCAATCCGGCACCCAGTACGGATCTGCTCGGATACTTGGAGACCAGCATCCGCAACAGGGTCCAGTAACCGCGCTGGTCGGTCGGTTTGACCTCGATGGCGAGGCTGTCGTCGACCGGTGGGAGCGTGACGCCGGACTTCGCCACCTCCGCCTCGATGTAGCTGATCGACTCCTCGGCACCCTCGGCTCGGCCATGCATGATCTGCCAGCGTGGACTTTCCGGCAGATTGCGTCGGATGTAGATGATGAACGCGCCGAGGACAGGCCCGAGCAGGAAGCCGAGCCGCCAGCCGACGCTCTCCGGGATCGCGTTGAGGAACAGCAGCGTCGCGGCCGAGCCGAGCATGGCGCCCGCCCAGTACGAGCCGTTGATCCCGATGTCGACCCGGCCTCGATACCTGGCCGGGATCATCTCGTCGATCGCGGAGTTGATGGCCGCGGTCTCACCACCGATACCCATACCGGCGATGACGCGGGTGCCGAACAGGAAGATCACCCAGCCGGTGCTGCTACCCAGGGTCAGCGCGCTCAGACCGCTACCGACCAGGTACACCGCAAGGGTCACCATGAACAGGTTCCGCCGCCCCCAGCGGTCGGAGAACATGCCGAATATCAATGCCCCCAGGATCTCGCCAGCCAGGTACGGCGTGCCGAGGTCATTGGCAATGTTCGGAGTCAGGTTGAGCGTGTCGCTGTGGGTCAGGATGCCCGCCACCGAGCTGGCGACGGTGATCTCCAGACCATCGAGAATCCAAGCGACCCCCAGAGCAATGATCATCTTGGTGTGAAAATTTGACCAGGGCAGCCGGTCGATTCGGGCCGGGATGGTGCTCCGGATCGAACCTGCCGATGCCGAGGGCATTGCCCCCGCTTCTGTTGAAGTCACTAGCGCTCCTTCAGCCGTGTTACTTCACTGGCTGGTGAGCCTAGTCACAACGTGCCGCGTTGGAAGGTATCAATCCGAACACGCGGTTAACACGACATTGACTGCCACCAGGCGAGAATTCGCTGCTGGTCGGCCGGGTACCCCACTGGATGCCATAGATCACCTGTAGGTAAGGAGTGGTCATCACCC
>DASYBO010000173.1:0-11012 GCA_036500685.1 Pseudonocardiaceae bacterium
GCCGTCCAGATGCAGGCAGTCGAAGAAGTACGGATGCAGCAACACCTCGCGCTCGCTGCTCGCGCCGAAGCGGCTCATCGTCTCCTGGAACGGCCTCGGCCGCCCATCGTCGTTGAGCGCCAACGTTTCCCCGTCCAGCACGACGCTGCGGCAGGGGAGCCCGCGCGCCAGCTCGACCAGTTCCGGCACGCTCGCGGTGATCTCGCGCAGCGTCCTGGTGTAGATGCGGACCTCGTCGCCATCCCGGTGCACCTGGATCCGCGCACCGTCCAATTTGTACTCGACACGGACCGCGCCCAGCTCACTGATAGCCTCGGCCAGTGACTCGGCAGGAGAGGCGAGCATCGGCCGCAGCGGCGTGCCCAACGTCAACCGGAACTCGCCCAGTGCCTGCGCGCCACCGGCCAACGCGGTCGCGGCCGTCTCCGGCAGCGAACCGGACAGCATGAACGCCCGCCGCACGGCCTCGCCAGGTACCTCGGCCGCGCGGGCCACCGCGTCCAGCAGCACCCCCTCCAGCGCGCCCTGGCGCAGTTCGCCGACCAACAGCCGGATCAGGAAGTCCTGCTCGGCCTTTGTCGCGCGGGAGAACAGTTCGGTCAGCAGCTCGGCCCTTTTCGCGGTCGAACCCGCTCCGTTGGTCCGGCTGATCCGCCCCAACAGGTCGTCGACCTCGGCCACGGTCAGCGACGCGGCGTCGGCCGGGGACACGTCGAGGCCGACCACCGTCCGGTAGCCGGTCCCGATCCGCCCCTGCAGCGCCTGCCCGATGGCGAACGCGGTGACCGCGCGCACCTCGGCAGGCTCGGCCGCCCGCAGGACGCCGGCCAGCGCGTCCACCTTGGCCAGCCGCGAGCGAGTGGCCGCGACCGTGGCGGACGCGGCAACGACATCGGCGAGTAGCACCCGCCCATCCTCGCCCCGACCCCCGACAGTCCGCGACCCCTGTGAACCCCCGGTTGCCGCCGACACGACCATCGTGAACCTCGGGTTGTCGCCAGCGCGACCGCTGTGAACCCTGGGTTAACGGCCGCCGCGCGCCATGTGCAGCACGTCGAGCGCCGAGTCCAACTGCTCGTTGGTCAGTTTGCCGGCCTCGACGTAGCCGCGCTCCTCGACCACCTGGCGGATCGTCTTGCGCTCCTTCAGGGCCTGCTTGGCGACCTTCGCGGCCTCCTCGTAGCCCAGATAGCGGTTCAGCGGCGTCACGATCGACGGCGAGCTCTCCGCGTACTCCCTGGCCCGCTCCACGTTGGCGGTCACGCCGTCGAACACCTTGTCGGCGAGCAGTCGGGAGACTGCCGCGATCAGCCGCGCCGACTCAAGCACGTTGCGCGCGATCACCGGCAGGTTCACGTTGAGCTGGAAATTGCCCTGCGCGCCCGCGTACGCGACCGCGGCGTCATTACCGATGACCTGCGCGACCACCTGCAGGGTGGCCTCGCAGATCACCGGGTTCACCTTGCCCGGCATGATCGACGAACCCGGCTGGAGGTCCGGGAGCGCCAGTTCGGCCAGGCCGGTACGCGGGCCGGATCCCAGCCAGCGCACGTCGTTGGCGATCTTGCTCAGGCTCACGGCCACCGTGCGCAGGTTCGCCGAGGTCTCGACAACGCCGTCCTGCGCGGCCTGCGCCTCGAAGTGGTTGCGGGCCTCGGTCAGCGGCAGGTTCGTCATGCCGGCCAGTTCCTCGGCGACGGCCGCACCGAACCCCGCCGGCGCGTTCAACCCGGACCCGACGGCCGTCCCGCCGATCGGAAGCTCGCCGAGGCGGGAAAGGCCACCGGTGAGCCGCTCGACGCCGTAGCGGATCTGCGCCTCCCAGGCCCCTGCCTGTTGGCCCAGCGTCACCGGGACCGCGTCCATCAGGTGTGTACGTCCGGTTGTCACCACGTCCGCCCAGTCAACCGCGCGTTGTCCGATGACCTCGGCGAGGTGGTTCAGCGCCGGGATCACGTCGGTCAGGATCGCCTCGGTCGCGGCGACGTGGATCGTGGTCGGAAAGGTGTCGTTGGACGACTGGGACGCGTTCACGTGGTCGTTCGGGTGCACCTCGCGGCCGAGCGCGCGGCTGGCGAGAGTGGCGATGACCTCGTTCGCGTTCATGTTCGACGACGTGCCCGACCCGGTCTGGAACACGTCGATCGGGAACTGGTCGTCGTAGCGGCCTTCGGCGACATCCTCCGCTGCCGCGGCGATGGCGCGCGCGAGCTCCGTGTCCAGAATGCCAAGGCGCTCGTTCACCCGCGCGGCGGCCGCCTTGAGCAGGCCCAACGCGCGGATCTGGGGTCGTTGCAGGCCCTGCCCGGAGATCGGGAAGTTCTCCACCGCCCGTTGGGTCTGCGCGCGCCACAGGGCGTTGGCCGGCACCCGGACCTCGCCCATCGTGTCGTGCTCGATCCGGTACTCCTGATCATCGGCCATGACCCAAGTGTGTACCCGCGTCCGCACGTCGGCAGCTGTTGTGGTGCTCCGCACGCGGTGTTCCGGGCCACGCTGTCACGTTCGGTCCGGCCGCCGCGTCTACTCGTCGACACCCGACTTCTGGAGGACGAGATGAACGTCGCACTGTGGATCGCCCAGGGACTGCTCGCCGCGATCTTCCTGGCCTCGGGCAGCCTGAAGATCAGCATGTCCAAGGAGAAGTTGATCGCCAGCGGACAGACCGGCGTCGCGCCGTTCCCGCCGCTGGTGATCAGGCTCACCGCCGCCTGCGAACTGCTCGCCGCACTCGGCCTGGTGCTGCCCCTGCTGACCGGAATCGCGCCGATCCTGACTCCGATCGCCGCGCTCGGTCTTGTCATCGTGATGATCGGCGCGACCGCGTCGCACCTGTCCCTGCGTGAACCGCTGCCGGCCGCATTGACAACGGTCATCCTGCTGATCTGCGTACTCACGGCGGTGGGCCGGCTCACCCTGGGGTGAACCGGCCCACTGTCAGCCTTGCTCGATGCTGGTGGTGCTGCCTCAGCGCACGACCTGGACGGTCTCGCCGACGTGCAGGTTGGTGAAGTACTCCTCCGCAGCGGCCAGCGACAGGTGGATGCACCCGTGCGACAGCGTGCTCGCACTGCCTTCATGGAACGCGATACCCGGCAGGAAGAACGTCGAGTACGGCATCGGCGCGTTGAATTCCCTGCTCACGTAGTGCTGAGCCTTGCCGGTCACCGTGAAGGTGCCGACCGGCGTGCTCCAGCCGGTGCGGCCTGGCTCGGCGTGTACCGGGCCGTAGACGACCTGGCCGTTCACCAGCAGCCACGTTTTGCGCTGCGACAGGGAGACGCAGGCGCCGTTGGTGATCGAGCACGGCACGGCCGTCGAGACCGTCTGGGCCTGCACGGGCGGCTTCGGCTTGGTGGTGGTCACCGGCGGCTTGGTCGTGGTCGGTGGTGGGGTCGTGGTCGTCGTGGTCGGCGCGACCGTCGTGGTCGACGTGGCCGGACTCGACTGGCTCACGGTGGACGTGCCGGTGTTGGCCGCGAGCGCGGGCGAATTCCCCGTCGCGTTCGACCCCGACGAACAGGCGGCCAAGCCGGCCAGCGCGGCTACTGCCGACAGGCCCAAAACGATTTTCTTCAGGCGCACTTGTTCCCCCTCAGCAGGAACCGGCCGGCTGCGGAGCTCTCCGTGCCGGTCTCGTTGTCATCACTCATCATGACGCCACTGACCCCGCCCAGGTTGCATTACCAGTTCCTGGAATTGGTCACGATCTTGTTGCTGCTCGGCGGCTTTGTGGATTTCAGGGCATCGGCGGTGTGGGGTCGTCCGCGCTGAGGCTTTCACCCGCTCGGTCGAAATCGACCGAAGAGTATTCGCGAAGTTTCGTCAGCCGATGGAAACCGTCGATCATGCGCAGTGTTCCGGATTTCGAACGCATAACAATGGACTGCGTGGTGCAACCGCCGGCTCGGTAGCGGACGCCGCGCAACAATTCACCGTCGGTAATACCGGTTGCGCAGAAGAACGCGTTGTCGCCGGTGACAAGATCATTTGTACCGAGCACGCGATCAAGATCGTGACCGGCGTCGAGCGCCTTGCGTCGCTCGGCCTCGTCCTTGGGCCACAACCGCGCCTGGATCGCGCCGCCCATGCACTTCAGCGCGCACGCCGCGATGATCCCTTCCGGGGTACCCCCGATCCCGACCAGTATGTCGACGCCGGTGTCCGGCCGCGCCGCCGAGATCGCGCCGGCCACGTCGCCGTCGGAAATGAACTTGATCCTGGCGCCGGCCAGCCGCACATCCTTGATCAACTGTTCGTGGCGTGGCCGGTCCAGGATGCACACGGTCACGTCCGACACGTCGCTGCTCTTGGCCTTCGCGACCCGGCGGATGTTCTCCCCCACCGGCGCGGTCAGATCGATCACATCCGCGCATTCCGGTCCGACCGCGAGCTTCTCCATGTAGAACACGGCCGACGGATCGAACATGGCGCCGCGCTCGGTCGCGGCCAACACCGCGATCGCGTTCGGCATGCCCTTGGCCATCAGCGTCGTCCCGTCGATCGGGTCGACGGCCACGTCACAGTCCGGGCCGTCGCCGTTGCCGACGTGCTCGCCGTTGTAGAGCATTGGCGCCTGGTCCTTCTCGCCCTCGCCGATGACCACCACGCCGCGCATGGACACCGTGCCGATCAGCTTGCGCATCGCGTCGACCGCCGCGCCGTCCCCGCCGATCTTGTCCCCGCGCCCGACCCACCGGCCCGCGGCCATGGCTGCTGCTTCGGTGACCCGAACCAGCTCCAGTGCCAGGTTCCGATCGGGTGCCTCGCGCACGGGAGAGTTGGGGGGGCTTGCCGGGTCTGAGGTGTTCATCGCGCCTCCTGCCTGGGTGATTGGCGAAATTCTCCCAGACGATCGGCGCGGTCGCGGCATCCTCGGGGCCGGTGGCCGTGGATAGGTGAGGTAACCCACCTGCCACCATGGTGGTCGTGGCTGAGCAGAACACCGAACCCGAACCCGAGTCGAGCGCCTCGGCCCCTACCGCCGACGCCTCGTCGTCCGAGTCATCCGGGTCAGCCGACCCTGCCCCCGCTCCTGCTTCCGGAGGGCGGGCGGCCCGGCTCGGCTGGGGCGTGAAGGAGATGTCGATCGCGGTGGGCGTGCTGGTCGTCGCAATCCTCGGCCTCGGCGTGATCACGCACAGTTTCACGTTCAACCCCGGCGGCCCGTCGACCAACGTCGCCAACGGCGGCCCGCGTATCGACGAGACCCAACAGTTCCAGCTGGCCGTCGGCCAGTTGCACTTCCCGCTGCGCCAACCCAAGCTGCCCGCCGGCTGGCACCCCAACTCGGCCGACTTCGATCAGGTCGGCGCGAACACGACCGGCGGCCAACCCAACGACCTGCGGATCGGCTTCATCACCCCGGCCGGCCGCTACGTCGCCATCGCCGAGTCCTCCGCCGCCGTCCCCGACCTCGCCCGCCAGGAGGCCGGGCTGCCCAGCGATACGCCGATGGCGGCCAAGGGCACCGTCACGGTCGACGGGAAGACGTGGACGATCTACCAGGGCACCCGCAGCGAGGTCTCCTGGGCGCTCGACCTCGGACCGGTGCGGCTGCTGATCACCGGCAACGGCGACCAGGCGGAATTCACCACGATGGCCACGGCGGTCCAGTCGGCGCCGATCTTGCCCACCTCCGGCGCCTGAACTCCCCACCTGGGCCAGTTGCCCACAGGCCAAATAGGCTCAACGCGTGGGCGCCGCCCCGGCGGTTGCGATCTTCGTCGTAGCAGCGGGTTGGGGCCGTCGGGTCCGGGTCGAACGGAGGGCCTGGACGGCGGCGGTCACGAGTGCACCGAGGAGAGCGAGCGCGGTGACGTCGAGCAGGTAAGCGGCCAGCCAGGTGTGCTTGGCGATCTCGAAGTAGCCATCGCCTAACACCGCGAACGTGGCCAGTCCAACCGCCGACAGCGCTGTCACCCCGGCGAGCCGGGCACACAACGACCACGGGCGGGCACGTCGGATCGTGCCGGCGATGCCGGCGGCGACACCGAGTACGGCGAGCACAGCGGGCCACCAGGGAAAGAACAGACTGTCGAGCCACGCACGCAGAGTGGGGCCGCTGGCGCCCTGCTCACCGTTGACCGTGCCGAGCTTCACCGGTGTCGTGCTCGGCGTCCACTCGGCTGAGGGCAGATAGGTCAACGCGCGCCCCTCGGTGGCCTCCATAGCGACACCGACTGAGCGCAACAGGGCTACCGGGTGCTCTGCCAGCAGTCGCCAGTCGGCGTGCTGTACCCGAACCGGGTCAGCCAGAACGAGAGCCCCGCCGGGCACGCTCTGCGGCGCCGGAGTCAGATAGTAGGAGTCCCCGGCGTACTTGGCGGCCGACGCCGGCAGGCCGAGAGCACCGGTGGCGCCCGGGACCTCGGTGAGCACCGTGGTGAAGGTCAGGTCGTAGGCATTCACGCCAGGGTAACCACGCGACTGCCAGTTCAACGCGGCCGAGAGCGGGGCGATCGCAGCGACCAGGACGAGTGCGGCGATGACCGGACCGACGAGCCGATCGGACCAGCGGGGACCACCACGGCGCACTGTCACCGCGACCACAGCGCAGACTACGACCGCAGTGACCAGAAGTGGGGCGTATGCGGCTTTTGCGGTCGCGGCGAGCAGGCCGCCGCCAGCCACCAGAAACAGACCGATCAGCCGCTCGGTTCGATGGCTGCGACCAGTCACCGCAATCACGCCGACCCCGCAGGCCAGACCGAAGGCGCCGAGCAGACCGGCCGGCTCGGAGTAGGTCGACAGGAAGAACCGCGCGAAGTCTCGCTCCGCCAGCGGCGCCAGGATGGGCGCAAGAACCAAGGCTCTGGCCAGCCCGGCGCCGGTAGCGGCGAACGCGGCGAGGGCGGCGGTCAACGCGGCGAGTAAGGCGTAGAGCCAGCCGAGCGAGGTCAGTGACCAGCCGTCGCCCGACCCATGGGCCGCCGCGCGCAGGATCAGCCCCGCAGAGGTCGGCATCGGATCCGGACACGGGGCGTCGCGGTCGAACCGCATCACCACCCCGCCCATCCAGTTCGAGTTCCGGTCCGGGGTTGCCGGCAGTAGTCCGGCACCGCAGTAGAGTCGACTTCCGTCACCGTTGTCTCCCGCGCCGGACGGGCTGCCGAACAACAGACCGGTAGCGGTCAGCACGGCCAACAGGCACAGCACGCCAGCGGCGAGCGCGACGACGACACGATGCAGTGCCGGGGGTCTCTGGACCCCGGCGATCGAGCTCGAAACCCCCACGGACACGGCGCCGATCCTTTCACCCGTCCGAGTGTGCCGGCGAGGCAGTCCGGTTATCGGTTCCACCCGGGTCGACTCAAGCCAAAGTTGGCGAGGGGCCGAGCAGACACCTTCGAGCACTGAATCCAGCGTTTGGCGACTCGAACGAGAATGTTCTCGCTGGTGTGGAGTTTGGTCAGTTGTTGGATTCCTCGTCTGGTTCTTCCGCGCGGGACAGCGCGGCTTCCACGCGGTCGCGGGCGCCGGCTAGTTGGCGTTCGCAGGTGGCGGCCAGTGCCTCGCCGCGTTCCCACAGCGTCAGCGACTCCTCAAGCGAAAGACCGCCGGCCTCCAGTTTGCGCACGACCTCGATCAGTTCGTCCCGCGCCTGCTCGTAGCCGAGCTCGGGCTCATCCTTGCCGGGGTCGTTCTTGCGTCGTGCGCTTGCCGTCATGATGCGAGCTTCCCGCACCGGGCTCAGTCGCGTGCGACGGGCCGGTTCAGCATGCTCACCACGGCGGTCGCCACGGCCTGGTCGTAGCCGACGAACGCTTCCGCGAACTCGGCGCCGTCACCCTCGGTAACGGCCTCGGCGATGCGCATCTCGGCGCCGACGACCCGCTGGCGGTGTGGCGAGCTGGCGCGGAACCAGCATTCCAGCCCGACGTAGCGCGACGTCGCCTCGGTCAGCGCCCGCAGCCGCCCGGTCAGCACCCGGCGGGCGGGGGAGTTGCAGCCGGCGACCAGCACCGTCCAGCAGTCGGACGCGGCGAGCTCGGCGGCTTCCGCGTAGCCGCACACCGCCTCGGCGTTGGCCAGCGTCCGATCAGTCGACGCCGCGGCGATCGCCGCGCGCGCCGCCGACACGGCCAGCGGCAGATACGTCGGTTCGCGCGCGGCGACCGGCATGGTGGCGAGCTTCCTGCGCTGGCTCATCCGCCGTCACTCTCCACCGAGCTCACCGTCGCGAAACCCGCGCCGTCGACAACCCGCAACCGGATCCGGCTGCCCTGGCCCAACTCGTGAATGGACCGGACCACATGCTGGGCACGCGGCACGGCGCGGGCGTGGGTCACGGATTCACCATCCACCAGCGTGCTCTGCCCAGGCTCGGTTTTCACTGGGGTCGGGTCCGGCATGTCGTCCCCGGTATCGACGGGATCGTCGAGAACCTGAAGGATCGCGTACCCGCGCGCCAGCGTCGCCGCCGGTCCGAGCGTGGTCAACCGTGACCTGGTCGCGGTCAACGCGGTCTGCTCGGTGCTCAGCCTGGCCAGCATCGCGCGCCGGGCCCGTTCCCGCCCGCGCTCGATCTCCTCGGCTCTGCGGGCGATCGGGCCGAGCGGATCGGCCAGCACCGGCCTGCTGCGCAGCGCGTCCAGCAATCGCCGTTCACGGTCGACCCAGCCGTGCAGGCAGCGCCGCGCCCGTTCGCGCAGCACCGAGATGCGATGCAGTTCCTCCGCGATGTCCGGCACGATCCGTTTGGCCGCGTCCGTCGGGGTCGACGCGCGCAGGTCCGCGACATGGTCGACCAGCGGCGTGTCCGGCTCGTGGCCGATCGCGCTGACCACCGGGGTCCGGCACGCCGACACCGCGCGGCACAGCGTCTCGTCCGAGAACGGCAGCAGATCCTCGACGCTGCCACCGCCCCTGGCCAGCACGATCACCTCGACTTCGGGGTCGCGGTCCAACGCGGACAACGCCTCCAGGATCTGCGGCACCGCCATCGGCCCCTGCACGGCAACGTTAGCCACTCGGAACCGCACCGGGGGCCAGCGCCGCTGCGCATTGGTCAACACATCGTGCTCGGCCGCGGACGCCCGCCCGGTGATCAATCCGATGGTGCCGGGCAGGAACGGCAGCTTGCGTTTGCGCGCGGGCTCGAAAAGGCCCTCGGCCGCCAGTAACCGCCGCAGCCGTTCGATTCGGGCCAGCAGTTCGCCGATGCCGACCGCGCGGATCTCGTCGACCCGCAGGCTCAACGTGCCGCGGTTGATGTAGAAGGTCGGTTTGCCGTGCACGACGACCTGGCTGCCCTCGGCCAGCACCTGTTGCTGGCCGCGCAACAGGTTCGTCGGGCACGTGATGCTCAGCGACACGTCGGCCGAGGGATCCCGCAGCGTGATGAACGCGGTCGCCGTACCGGGCCTGGCGGAGATCTGGGTGACCTGCCCCTCGACCCAGATGGTGCCCAGCCGGTTGATCCACTCCGCGATCTTGCGTGCCACCGTGCGTACCGGCCAGGGTGCCTCGGGACTGGTCGGCATAGCTGAACTCGTCGCCTGCGGGTCGGTCACCGCTGATCGCGCAAGGTGTTCAGTCGACGGGTCAACATCCCGACGAACTCCTGCCGATCGTCATGCCGCTGCTCGTAGTCGATCAACTCGGCCAGTTGGTCCTCGTCGAACCTGCGCAGCCGGGCGCGCACCTGCGGCAGCGTCAGTTGGGCATAGATCGGCAGGGACTCCGGTGGCGCGTCCTCGTCGGCTGAGTCATCGCTGAGTTCAGTGTCGATCGCGTTGTTGTCGTCATCGGTCAGTTCGACGCTGTCGAACCTGGACCGGGAGCCGTTGCGGCGCGAGCTCACGTCGTAGTCCGCCGCGATCTTGTCCTCGTCGAACGTCGCCCACTCGGGAGCTTCCTCGACCGGGCGCAGCGCCGAGAGCGCGTCGTCGCCCTTGATGGCGAGTTCGGTGACCTGCTGCTGCATCCGCATGGACAGCTGCAGCGCCTGACTGACCACGGTGACCGGCAACTCGGCCAGTTTTTCCGGCAGATGGCGAGCTCGGTCCACGGCGGTGACCGCGAGGCCTGCGGCGACCCGCAACGGCAGCGGTAGTGGCTTCATGTCCTCTAGCCTGCCCCAGTCCGGCGATCCTGCCCAGCGCTACGCACCGTCGATGATTGGTACGTGACGCGTGACACCAGAGGCGCCACCATACGACCTTGACCCGGTCGTACGCTAGTGACATGACGGCGTCGACTCCGGTTACCGACAAAGGCACACCCGACCGAGCCAGCGGCGTCCAGCCGGCCGACCCAGCTGCCGGCGCCGCCGGCGCGAAGCCGGGGCGGGTCCTGCTGGCCAGGCCACGCGGTTACTGCGCGGGCGTCGACCGCGCGGTGATAACCGTCGAGAAAGCACTCGAGACCTACGGCGCGCCGGTGTACGTGCGCAAGGAGATCGTGCACAACCGCTTCGTCGTCGACCAGCTCCGTGAGCGCGGCGCGATCTTCGTCGACGAGACCGACGAGGTGCCCGAGGGCGCCCTTGTCGTCTTCTCCGCGCACGGCGTTTCCCCCGTGGTGCACGAGGAGGCCGAGGCACGCAACCTGCGCACCATCGACGCGACCTGCCCGCTGGTGACCAAGGTGCACCAGGAGGCCAAGCGCTTCGCAAGGGACGACTACGACATCCTGCTGATCGGCCACGCCGGACACGAAGAGGTCGACGGCACCGCAGGCGAGGCCCCGAGCAACGTCCAACTGGTGGACAAGGCCGAGGACGTGGCCAAGGTCGAGATCCGCGACCCGTCCAAAGTGGTCTGGCTCTCGCAGACCACGCTGTCGGTCGACGAGACCATGGAGCGGGTCGACGCGCTGCGTGACCGCTTCCCCGGCCTGCAGAACCCGCCGAGCGACGACATCTGCTACGCCACGCAGAACCGCCAGGTCGCGGTGAAGGCGATGGCGCCGGAATGCGATGTCGTCCTGGTCGTCGGCTCGACGAACTCGTCGAACTCCAAGCGGCTGGTCGAGGTGGCCGTGCAGGCCGGTGCCCGCACCTCGCACCT
>DASYBO010000174.1:0-2776 GCA_036500685.1 Pseudonocardiaceae bacterium
CGCCGTCGAATCCGTTGCCGAGAACACCTCCGACGCGGTCGTCGCTCCGCTGTTCTGTGGCGCCGTCGCCGGAGTGCCCGGCCTGCTCGGCTACCGCGCGGTCAACACCCTCGACGCCATGGTCGGCCACCGTTCCCCGCGCTACGGCCAGTTCGGCTGGGCCGCCGCGCGCGTCGACGACGTGCTGAACCTCGCCCCGGCCCGGCTCGCCGCGCTGCTGGCCACCATCGGCGCACCGGTCGTCGGCGGGTCGTCGTCGGCCGCGTGGCGCACCTGGCGCCGCGACGCCTCCGCCCATCCCAGCCCGAACGCGGGCCAGATCGAGGCCGCGTTCGCAGGCGCGCTGGAGATCCGGCTCGGTGGCCGCACCCCGTATTCGCACGGGTTCGAGGACCGCCCGGTGCTCGGCGATGGCCGCACACCGGACTCCGGCCACGTCACCCGCGCGGTCGAACTGTCCAGAGTGGTCGGTGCGCTGGCCGGTGCGGTCGCGGTCGTGCTCGCGTGGCTCTCCGGCCGCCGTCGGGCCAAACGCTGACCGGCACGCACCCGCGCCAAGCGCTCAGCGGCGATTCGCTTCGGCGGTCTCCCGCGCCCCGGCTTCGGAATCGGCCTGCTCGCGGGCCTCGTCCTCGGCGATCATCAGCGCGATCTTGTGCCGCCCCCGGATCTTCTTCTTCCGCGTCGTCGGCACCCGGCTGGTGCCCTGGTCGGCCTCTTCCTCGGCGCGCAACGCTTCCTTCTCGGCCCGGCGCCGCGCCCGACCCTCCGGCGTCAACGCGCCACCCGGCTTCAACTCGCGCCAGGTGAAGTAACCGAGCCCGCCGATGGCCATCACGCCGAAGGTGATCCACTGCCATGCGTAGGACAGGAACGGCCCCGAGTCCAACTGCGGCAGCGCAGCGATGCCCAGCCCCCCCGGCTGCCCCGCGATCACCGCGAACGAGCCCGGCCGCAGAACAACTCCGACCGACCGGCCGACCACCTTCGCGTTGATCTCGTAGGCCTCGTGGTGCCCGTTCTGGATGAGCGACTTGTGCCCGCTGACCGGTTCATCCGGGTGTACTCGCGCGGTCAGCGTCAGGTGCCCGGATGGCGCGGCGGCGTACCTCGGCACCTGGTCGAAGTTGCCCGGCGCGACGTAACCGCGGTCGACCAGCACGTTCGTGCCGTTGTCCTGGTGGAACGGGGTGAGGATCTCGAACGCGGGGCTCGGATCGCAGTCCGAGCACGAGTCGATCTCGCGTAGCAGCACCACGACGTCGTCGTTGGGCAGGTAGTGACCGGTCATGGTCACCTGGAACCACTCCTGCTGCGCGGTCGGCTCCGCGGTGCCCGGCAGGAGCTGGTCCAACGGCTGGGGTGCCCTGGTTCCCGCGTCGGTCAACGCGCTGATCTGCGTCTGGCGCTCGACGTTGCGGCCGAACTGCCACGGCGACAGGACCCAGAAGCAGGCGCCTGCGAAAATGAGTACGCCAGCGACCATGGCCAGCCAGCCCGGTCGAAGCAGAAAACTCAGTCGCCGCACCCGACCACGGTAAGCCTGGGACCCCTCGGCGGACGCACGGGGTCAACCGCGCACCGGACAAAACGGTCAGCTAACGACCTCGGCTCGGACGAAGTCGACCAATCCCGGCATCGCCGCCTCCAGCATGCCGAGCAGCTCGTCGAAGCCGTCCCTCGGCCCGTAGTACGGGTCGGGTACGTCGAGGTCGGCCGGGTCGGCGTCCGGATCGAACGAGCGGAACATCCGCAGCTTGGCGTGGTCGTCGACCAGCCGAAGCAGTGCCTTGTAATGTCCTCGGTCCATGGCCAGGATCAGGTCCGAGTCGAGGTGCTCGGGCCCGACCTGGGCGGCGACGTGCTCGGTCGGGTAGCCGGCCGTGGTCAGGGTTTCCGCTGCGCGCTCCTCCATCGGCTCGCCGACGTGCCAGCCGCCGATGCCCGCGCTGTTCACGTCGACCAGGTCGGCCAGTCCGGCCTTGTCGAGGTGCTGCCGGAAGATCGACTCGGCCATCGGGGACCGGCAGATGTTGCCCGAACACACGAAACTCACCGCATACCGCGCATTACTCACGGACGAAGTCTACGACACGGCTATGTTTACAGTGTATACTTCATTGTGTACGGTGTGGACATGAGTTCGCCGACCGCCGTCGAATCGTCGCCGTCGACGCGGTCAGCATGCGCCGCATCGCGGACAAGGTCGGCATTGCTCAGCTGCATCAAAACGGCGATCACGGTCGGGTTACTGGCGGCCGACGAGGAGGTGCTGCCGCTCGCGTTGATCGTGTGGGCCGAACCGCACAACCGGATTTTCGCGAATTCTGCCACCGTGCCGTACGGAGAATCCTGAATGTCGCCGGCTAAATCAGCCCTGCCACAATCGTATCTGCCGTCCTTCGGCTCCATTGCCTAGTCTCCTCACGGCGCCGCGCGCAAGCTGGCGAAACAACGGCCTCTGCGCATTCCTCGCCTGCTCCTCGGCCGCTTCCGCTACTATGCATTCGTCATTCAGGCCGCCATTCTGCTCGCCCTCGCTCTGGTGATTTCCGCGTCGCTGCTGATCACCTGCGCCGGGCTCGGCGCGGCCGGCTCCAATCGCGCCGGCCGCGTGCGCGTCGCCGCGACCGGCAGCGCGATCGTGGTCGTCGCGTTGACCCACCCGCATCGTCGTCCTGCCCGAAAACGAACTGATTGCCGACGACGCCACCCTCCCCGATCTCGTCACCCGATTCGAGGCGGCGGCCAAGGATCGGCGGTTCGGCCCGCGCGC
>DASYBO010000175.1:0-10204 GCA_036500685.1 Pseudonocardiaceae bacterium
GGCGATCCGACGATGAGCATCGCGGTCATCGGCAGGATGCGCAGGCCGGCCGCGACCGGGCCGAGACCGAAGACGTTCTCCAGATAGAAGGTGACGAAGAACAGCGCGCCCAGCATGGCGAACATCAGCAGCAGCACCAGCACGGTGCCGGAGGACACCGACACGGAGCGGAACAGCCGCAGCGGCAGCAGCGGATGCGCGGCCTTGCTCTCGCGCAGCACGAACAGCGCCCCGACCACGACGGCCGCGCCGAGGAACAGCAGGGTCTTGGTGTCGCTCCAGCCGTAGGTCGGCGCCTTGATCAGGCCCCAGATCAGCAGGAACAGGCTGCCGGAGAGCAGGACGACGCCGGCGAAGTCGAACGACCCGGAGCGCTCCTTCGGGGTCTCGCGGAGTACGAAGAAGCCCATCAGCAGCGCGATCACGCCAACCGGGACGTTGACGTAGAACACCGATTCCCAGCTGACGTGCTGCACGAGCAGCCCGCCGACGATCGGGCCCGCGGCCGTGGAGGCGCCGATGATCGCGCCCCACACGCCGATGGCGGTGTTGAGGGCCTTGCCGCTGAAGGTGTTGCGCAGCAGGGCGAGCGCGGTGGGTTGCAGCATGGCGCCGAAGACGCCTTGCAGGACACGGAAGGCGATCATCGGGACGATCGCGCCGGAGAAGCCGATCGCGGCGGACGCCACGGCGAAGCCGACCACACCGATCAGGAAGATCTTCTTGTGGCCGAACCGATCGCCGAGCTTGCCCACGGTGATCAGGCTCACCGCCAGCGCCAGCAGGTAACCGTTGGTGACCCACTGGATGTCGGCGAGTGAGGCGTGCAGGTCGGTCTGGATGACCGGGTTGGCGACGGCGACGATCGTGCCGTCGAGGGCGACCATCATCACGCCGAGGGACACCGCGATCAGGGTCAGCAGCGAACGGCGTGGCTTTCTGGCCGTGGGAGCGGCGGGGGGCCGCTCGGCGGTCAGGGTTTGGCTCTGGGTCACGGTTCCCCCTGGAACTATGGGTGTGGCTGGTCCGAGTGGGCGAGACCCCAACGTGTCACCCACTGACAGATGACCACAAGAGTTGTGTGTCAGTCAATGACGTGTATCGTCAATCACGTGTCATCGGCCGTAGTCAAGAACCTGAGCAGCACGCCGACCCCGGCGTGCGGTCTGCGCGAGCGCAAGAAGCGCCGTACCCGCGACGCCCTCATCAACGCCGCCTGGACGCTGTTCCACACCAGGGGCTACGACCGCACCACGGTCCGCGAGATCACCGACGCGGTCGAGGTCTCCGAACGCACCTTCTTCCGCTACTTCGCCAGCAAGGAAGACCTGGTCCTCTCGCCGCTGACCTCGGCGGCCGACGCGTTCATCGGCCAACTGCGCATCCGACCGGTGCGGGAGCGCCCGGTGGACGCGCTGCGCAACGCCCTGCACGCCGCGGCCGGTCTGCTCGAACCAGGCCTGCTGGAGAGCCAGACCGACTGGGAGACGCACCGCCAGGCGGTCAAGCTCATCGAATCGACCCCGCAGCTGCTGGCTGCGCACCTGATGATCGGCCAGCGGCTCACCGAGGCCGTTGTCGAGGTGATCGCCGAGCGCGAGGGCGTCGACCCGGTCACCGACCGCAGGCCCCGGATCATCGCGGCGGTGTTCTGCGCGCTGATGACCACGGCCGGTCAGGTCTGGCAGGGCGATGGCGGCATCGAGACCCTCGTCCAGCTGGCCGACGACTACCTGTCCGAACTGGTGCCCACCTTCGCCCAGTCCTGGCGCTGAACCCTCAGATGTTCAGCCCCGGGAACAGTTTGGCCGCGTTCCCGGCCAGCACGCCGCGCAGCACGTCGTCGGAAAGGCCGATCCGCATCAGGGCGCGCACGTTGGCCGCGGTGCCGGGGACGCCCGGCCAGTCGGTACCGAAGATCCACTTCTCGGCCAGCCGGTTCAGGTCGAACCGGGCGTAGTACTCCGGCAGCTTCCTCGGTGGCAGGCCGGCCAGGTCCAGCCACACGTTCGGCTTGGCCAGCGCGAGGAACGCGGCCAGGTCGTACCACCAGCCGCGACCGCCGTGCGCGAACACGAAGGGCAGGTTCGGGAAGTCCTCGATCACGTCCAGCATCAGCTCGGGATTGCCGAAGCTGCTGCGCGCGCCGGGAAAGATCGACGTGCCGGAGTGCAGGATCACCGGGATGCCGCGCTCGGCGCAGATCGCGTAGGCCGGGTACAGCTCGCGGTCGGCCGGGTCGAAACCGGCATGCACCGGGTGCAGCTTCAACGCGACCGCGCCCAGCTCCAACTGGCGCAGCAGCTCGTCGGGGATCGGATGGTGCAGGTGCGGGTTGATGCTGGCGACCAGTCGGAACCGCGCCGGGTTGTGCGCGGCGATCGGCAGCAGGTCCTCGATCGGCTGGATGCCGGTGGCGCGCGGGCTGTACTCGCAGAACAGCAGTACCCGGTCGACGCCCTCGGCCTCGAACAGCGCGTCCAGTTTGGCCGGGTCGGGGTCGCCGTGCTCGTCGTAGGCCTCGCGCCAGGACCGCTCGCCACGAAACTCGTCGGCCCAGTTCAGCCAGGCCGGTTTGAGCGTGGCCAGGCGAGGCGCGTGCACATGGGCGTCGACGACCAGTTCACCGTCGATCATCAGGCCGTCGGTGCCGCGGTGGTCTCGTCGCCCGCGATGGTCTCGGGTTCCTCGCGGAGCAGGCCGCGCAGCACGTTGCGGCGGATCTTGCCGGTCGAGGTGCGCGGCAACTCGGCCAGCACCACCACCGCGCGCGGCCGCTTGTACGCGGCGAGGCCCTCGCGACACCAGTGGATCAGGTCGGCCGCGTCGACCGTGTGCCCTGGCTTGGCCACCACGCAGGCGATCGGCTTGTCCAGGTCGTCCGCGTCCGGCACGCCGACCACGACCACCTCGGCCACGTCCGGATGCTCCAGCAGCCGCGCCTCGACCTCGCCGGGCGACACCCAGATCCCGCCCGCCTTCAACAGGTCGCCCTGCCGGCCCAGGCAGGTGTAGCTGCCGTCGGCGTTGCGCTGGTAGGTGTCGCCGGTGCGGGTCCACTCGCCGACGAACACCTGCCGGGACACGGCCGCCCGGCACCAGTAGCCGATGGCCGAGGACTCGCCGCGCACGTACAGTTCGCCCGGTTTGTCCTCCTCGTCGACGACCGCGCCGTGCTCGTCGCGGATCTCCACCTGGTAACCCGGCACCGGATACCCGGAGGATCCGGGGCGGGCCGCGCCGGGCCGGTTGGAGATGAAGATGTGCAGCATCTCGGTCGACCCGATGCCGTCAAGCACCTCGACGCCGAACCGATCGCGCATGCCGACCAACATCCGCTCGGGCAGCGCCTCCCCCGCCGAGACCCCCTGCCGGACGGTGGCGAACGTGTCGTCCGAGGCGTCGCTGGCCAGCAGGGGACCCCAGAAACTCGGGCTGCCGAACAGCAGGGTCGCGCCGTCCGCCCGCGCCCGTTCGGCGAACCCACGCGGGCTCGGCCGTCCCGGTTCGAGCAGTGCGGTGCCACCGACGGACATCGGGAAGAACATGGAGTTGCCGATGCCGTAGGCGAAGAAGAGCTTGGCCACCGACAGGAAGCGGTCGGCGGCGGTGATGCCGAGCACCCCGCGGCCGTAGAGCTCGGCGACCAGTTTGATGTCGATGTGTCGGTGCATGGCGGCTTTGGGCTCGCCGGTGGTGCCGGAGGTGTAGAGCCACAACGCGGGTGAGTCGGGCCACGTGGCATGGGCGCGGTCGAGCTTGCTGCCCATCCCGCGCAGCTTGCGCCAGCTGTGCCCGCGTACGTGTGCGGGCAGCTGGGCCCTGCCGCTCGCGGACTCGTGTCCGGACAGCACCAGGTGCCGTACCTCGGGCGCCTCCCGCACGGCGGAGCGCACCGAGCTGGCGAACTCGCCGGAGCCGAACACGACCTCGGCCCGCGAGTCCACGACCAGCGAACACAGTTCGCGGCCGGTCAGCATGGTCGAGGTCGGCACCGCGACGGCGCCGAGGTACATGGTGGCCAGGATCGCGACGAACAGCTCGATGTCGTCGGCCATGTACATCAGCACCCGCTGTTCGGGGCGCACGCCGATCTCGCGAAGACCGCCCGCGACCTTGCGCACCTCGACGGCGAGCTCGGCGTAGCTCAGCGAGCGCAGCGGGGCGACGACGGCCGTTGCCGAGCCGTTGCCGACGCGCAGGTTGCGGTCGAGGAGGTAGTCGGTGGCGTTGAACGTCTCCGGCTGGTGCCCACCGATCGTGCGCAAGATGGAGGCCGACAGCTCGGCGGCATCCGGCACGATGTCGGGCACGTGATCTCCTCCTGGCATCGCTACGGCCGCCGATCAGGACGGGACGACGTTGTCGATGATCGGTTTATCATTTCCGGCTTTCGCGGGCGAGACCGCTGACACACCAATGACAAAACAGAATTGTGTTCATGTTTTCCCGTGGCTGGTTCGTCGAACGGATCGAGGATACGCCGGCAGGTGCCCAGCGCCGAGCCGCCCAACGAGTCAGCGGCGTCGCGCATCAGCGGTTCTCACCCGTTCCGGCCGAATCTCCGACCTGGTCGTTCACCTGTACGAACTAGTCTCGACAGTCGATCGTGCGTCCGTCAAGGTTTTGTAGCAGTTGACCCCTGATCGACTGAACGGAGGACACCCTTGGGCCGGGCGGATGGCGGCCCGTAACCTACTTCCGTGCCACATGCCCTGGCCATCATCGCGACCGCGGCGGGCGTGTTCATCGGCAGCAACGTCGACGACCTGATCGTGCTCATCGTGCTGTTTCTCAGCGCACGGGCCGGCAAGCTGCCCGTCTCCCGGATAGTCGCCGGCCAGTACCTCGGCTACGGCATCCTCGTCGCCGGCAGCATCGTCATCGCGCTCGGTCTCGCCGCGGTGCCGCAGCGCTGGGTCGGCCTTGTCGGTTTCGTCCCGCTGACCCTCGGCCTCTGGGGCCTGGTCGGCGCCGTCCGGAACGGCCCCGAGCACCAACCGATCCTGGCCCGCCGACTCTGGGCCATCGCCGCGCTGACCGTCGCCAACGGCTCGGACGACCTGAGCGTGTACGCGCCACTGCTGCGCACCAACACCGTCGCCGACGACGTGCTGATCGTGCTGGTGCTGCTGATCTCGGTCGCCCTTTTGTGCGCGATCGCCTGGTGGCTCGGCACCCGGCGCCGGGTCATCAAGACGCTCAAGCACTTCGGGCACTGGGTGGTTCCGTTGGTGTTCATCGCGATCGGCGTCCTGGTGATCGTCGACTCCGGCCTGTTCCACTGAGGGCTTGACACAGTGCCAGGTTAAGCGTTTCACTGAACCGCATCACTTAAGCGTTTCACCGCTGGTCAGAGAGGTAAGTCATGAGCGTGGACGTCCATCAGCACCTGTGGCCGGACACGCTCGTGCACGCACTGCGGTCCCGCACCACATCGCCCTACCTGGACGGCAACACGCTCTACCTGGACGGCGAACCGCCCTTCGAGGTGAACCCGGCCGATCACGATGTCGCACAACGCACCCAACTGGCCACAGAGGACGGTCTGGACACCGTGCTGATCTCCCTGTCCAGCCCGCTGGGTATCGAATGGCTGCCACCGGAACAGGCCCAGCCGCTGCTCGACGCCTACCACGACGGCGCGCTGGCGCTGCCAGAACCGTTCGGCTGCTGGGCGTCGGCCTGCCTGTCCGAACCCGACCCGTCCGCGCTGGACAAGGAACTCGCGCGCGGCTGCGTCGGCCTGCAACTGCCGGCCAACGCGTTGGCCGACCCCCAGGGCTGGGCCCGCTGCGCGCCGCTGCTCGACGCGCTGGCCCAGCGCGGCGTGCCGCTGTTCGTGCATCCCGGACCGGCCGGACCGACCCCTGGCGACGTGCCCGGCTGGTGGCCGGCGCTGGTCCCGTACGTGCAGCAGATGCACGCCGCCTGGTACGGCTTCCGTGCGTTCGGCCGGCCCGCGCACCCGGACCTACGGGTGTGTTTCGCCATGCTCGCCGGGCTCGCCCCGCTGCACGGCGAACGGATGGCCGCGCGCGGCGGCGGCCGAGGCGTCGTGGATCCCGAGGTGTACCTGGACACCTCGTCCTACGGCACCCGCGCTGTCGACGCGACCGTACGCGTGCTGGGCATCGACGGGATCGTGCACGGCAGCGACCGTCCCTACGCCACCCCCACCATTCCCGATCTCGGCGCGCCTGCGGCGACCGTCGCGATCCGGATCAACAATCCCCGCCGCCTGCTGAGCGGTACCGTCGATACGAAAGGAGACCCCCGATGACCTGGGACACGCTGCCTGCGCGGTCACTGGACAAACGTGAGCTGCGCCAATTCGTGGCCCGGCTCGCCGAGCAACCCGAGATGTGGCGACCGCACGTCGCGTTCTCGGACGATCAGCGGCACTACGTCTCGCTCTACCGCGACGAGTACGTCGACGTGTGGCTGCTGTGCTGGACCAAGCAGAACGACACCGGTTGGCACGACCACGACATCTCCTCCGGCGCGGTGCAGGTCGTGCAGGGCGCGTTGGCCGAACACAACCCGCGCATCGGCGGCGACCATCTTGTCAAGATCGTTCGCGACGGGCTGTCGTTCTGTTTCGGCCCCGAACACATCCACCGGCTGACCGGCGCCACCAACGACACGGTGTCGATCCACGCGTACTCGCCGCCGCTGTGGCGCCTCGGCCAGTACGACATCGGCAATGACGGCCTGATGCGCCGGATCTCGGTCTCCTACGCCGACGAACTGCGCCCGGTCACTCCCCCGACTCCGACCGCGGCCTGAGTCCGATGTCCGGAGTTGTCCTGCTCGGCGGCGGAACACTGACCGCCGCCGAGGTCGTCGCCATCGCGCGGGGCGGCAACCGCGCCGCGCTCGCGCCGGAGGGCCTGACCAGCGCCGCCGCGTCCCACGACGTCGCCAACCGGCTGGTCGGTCGACGCGGCGTGTACGGCCGCACCACCGGAGTCGGGGCGAACCGCTCGATCCAGATCGACGACGTGGAAGCGCCCGACCACGGCCTGAACCTGTTGCGCAGTCACGCCGGCGGGGCCGGGCCGCTGATGGAGGGCGTGATCGTGCGGGCGATGCTCGCGGTGCGGGCCAACCAGTTGGCCGCGGGCGGATCCGGCGTGCACCCTGAGTTGATCACCGCCTTGGTCGACCTGGTCAACAGCGGGCGGCTGCCGACCGTGTACCGGTTCGGCGCGATCGGCACCGCCGACCTGACCGCATTGGCCTCGACCGCGCTGTGCATGATCGGCGAACTGCCGTGGCGGGACGGAGAACTCGCGCCCGTGTTCCACCTGGCACCGTCCGATGTGCTCGCCTTCTGCAGCAGCAACGCGGCCACCATCGGCGAGGCCGCGCTGGCCTGTCACGACCTCGCCGCACTGCTGCGCGCGAGCACTGTGGTCGCCGGGTTGTCATTCCTCGCCGTCGACGGGTCGACCGAGGCCTACGCCGAGGCCGTCCAGTCCGCTCGCCCCTACCCTGGCCAGCAGGCGGTCGCTGCGCGGCTGCGCACGCTGCTCGCCGACGCGGGCACCGAACCGGCCGCGCGCATCCAGGACCCGTTCGGCTTCCGTGCCCTGCCGCAGGTGCACGGGCCTGCGGTGGACGCCGTGGCTCGACTGGCCGACGTGCTCACCGTGGAGATGAACGCGGCCGCGGAGAACCCGCTGATCGCTTCGGCCGAACAGGACGCCTTCCACAACGGCAACTTCCACACCGCCTATCTCGCGCACGCTCTCGACGAGGCGCGGTCCTCGGTGTTCAGCACCGCCGCGCTGGCCGCGGCGCGGCTGGCCAACCTGGTCGAGCCGACCTACACCGGGCTGCGGCCGTTCCTGGCGGCCGGTCCCGCGGCCAGTTCCGGCGTGATGATCCTGGAGTACGTGAGCCAGTCGGCACTGGCGGAACTGCGGCACGCCGCCGCGCCGGCCACGCTGGGCAACGCGGTGTTGTCTCGGGGCGCGGAGGATCACGCGAGCTTTTCCGCGCAAGCGGCCAATCGAACCACCGACCTGATCCGTTCCTACCAGACGGTGTTGGCGTGTGAACTGGTCGCCGCGGTGCGCGCGTTGCGGCTGCGGGAACGGGAACCGAGGGCCGGCGCGCTGCGGGTGGCCTACGAGAAGGCCGTTGCCGCGCTGGACCCGCGACTTGCCGACCGGCCGCTCGACACCGATCTGGCCAATGCCATCACCCTGTTGTCCGAACTCGGAGATCTTTCAACCAGCTAAATAAGCTGTACGTTACCTATTCCCATAACACCCAGGCTTTTCACAGGTCCGCGACGTAAGCAATGTAACTCCCCTGCTCACCCATTCCGATTCCAAAGCATCGGGAATCGGATTACGGTGGTTGTTCGGGCACTGGTTTTCCGGCGACCGAACAGCTGTGAACAGGTGACGGGAGCGACTCGGCGGTGGAATTTCGGTTACTCGGGGGTATTGAGGCACACCGCCACGGCCAACTGGTCGACGTGGGCCACGCCCGCCAGCAATGCGTGCTCGCCGTGCTGCTCGTTCAAGCCAACACCGGTGTTTCCGTCGACGAACTGATCGACCGGGTCTGGGCCGACCGGCCACCGCACCGAAGCAGGGAAACCCTGCACAGCTACCTGACCCGATTGCGCAGAATCCTCGCCGACACCGGCGCCGACATCGTCCGTCGCGGTAACAGCTATCAACTCACCGTGGACGAAAGCCACATTGATCTGCATCGCTTTCGCCGACTGACCGGCGCGGCCCGAATGGCACCCGACGATAAGGCAGTCGTCTTATTGGAGAACGCACTCGGTCTCTGGCGCGGTGAGCCGTTCGCCGGTCTGGACACGCCCTGGCTGAACGGCGTTCGCGCCACGCTGACCAAGCAGCGCCAGGCCGCCGAACTCGACAACACCGACCTCGAACTGCGACTGGGCAACCATACGAAACTGCTCGCGCCGCTGTCCGCACGCGCGGACAAGTTCCCCTTGGACGAACGCCTTGCCGGTCAACTGATGCTGGCCCTCTATCGCAGCGGCCGGCAGGCCGACGCGCTCAACCACTACCACCACGCCCGCCGGCAACTCGCCACCGAACTGGGTGTCGACCCATCGTCCGCGCTGCGCGAGCTGCACCACCAGATCCTGGCCAGCGATCCACGACTGATCCACGCCAAGGACCGCATCGCGCCGGCGCCGGCCGCCAACCTCATGCCGATCCCCCGCCAGCTCCCGCCGCCACCGCGTTCGTTCACCGGTCGCGATGCCGAACTCGACGGGCTGACCGCGCGCCTCGACGCGGCTCGGGCGACCGTGCGGATCTCGGTGATCGCCGGCGCCGGTGGCGTCGGCAAGACCTGGCTCGCGTTGCACTGGGCGCACCAGAACCTGCACCGCTTCCCCGACGGCGAACTGTTCGTCAACCTGCGCGGGTTCGACCCGTCCGGGAAACCGGTCGCACCGCAGGACGCCGTACGCGGGTTCCTTGAGGCGCTCGGCGTCGACCCGGCTGCTATCCCGGTGACCCTCGACGCGCAGGTCGGGCTGTACCGGAGCCTGGTCGCGGACAAGCGGATGCTGATCCTCATCGACAACGCGGTGAACACATCGCAGGTCGCGCCGCTCCTGCCCGGCAGCCCCAGCTGCACCGTGCTCGTCACCAGCCGCGACCGGCTGAGCAGCCTCACCGCCGCGCACGACGCGTACCCGGTGCAACTGGACGTGCTGCCCGAGGCCGAGGCCCGTGCTCTGCTCACCGCGCGGCTCGGCCTTCACCGAGTGTCCGGTGAACCCCAAGCGGTCGACGACCTCCTCGCCAGCTGCGCAGGACTCCCCCTCGCGCTGTCCATCGTCGCCGGACGCGCCCAGGAACACCCCGAATTCCCCCTCACCACCCTCGCCACCGAACTCCACGACACCACCCACCGCCTCGCCGCCCTCGACGAAGACAACACCAACAGCGTCCGCACCATCCTCTCCTGGTCCTACACCACCCTCACCCCCCAACACGCCACCACCTTCGACCTCCTCGGCCTCGCCCCCGGACCCGACATCTCCCGCACCGCCGCCACCAACCTCACCCACCAACACCCCACCACAACCCACACCGCACTCCGCGCACTCGAACGAGCCAGCCTCATCCACCAACACACCCCCAACCGCTACCGCATGCACGACCTCATCCGCCTCTACGCCCAAGAACAAGCCGCC
>DASYBO010000176.1:0-8889 GCA_036500685.1 Pseudonocardiaceae bacterium
GGTGGCGTCGGCCGAGCGGGTGTTCGCGCTGCTGGACGCGGACGAGCAGGAGCCGGATCCGGCCGACCCGGTGCGGCCGGAAGCGATGCGCGGCAAGGTCGAGTTCCACAACGTGTCATTCCGCTACGAGCCGGACACGCCCCTGATCGAGGACCTGTCGCTGTGCGTCAATCCCGGTCAGACGGTTGCCATCGTCGGTCCGACCGGCGCGGGCAAGACCACTCTGGTCAACCTGCTGATGCGGTTCTACGAGATCAGCGGCGGTTCGATCACCGTGGACGGTGTGGACATCGCCACGATGACCCGCGAGGACCTGCGGGCCAGGACCGGCATGGTGTTGCAGGACGCGTGGCTGTTCGGCGGAACGATCGCCGAGAACATCGCCTACGGCGTGCAGAACGCTTCGATGGACCGGATCGTCGGCGCTGCCGAGGCCACCTACGTCGACCGGTTCGTGCGGCACCTCCCCGAGGGGTACGAGACCGTGATCGACGAGGAGGGCGCGAGCGTCAGCACCGGTGAGAAGCAGCTGATCACGGTGGCCAGGGCGTTCCTGACCGAGCCTGCGATCCTCATCCTGGACGAGGCGACCAGTTCGGTGGACACCCGCACCGAGGTGCTGATCCAGCGGGCGATGAACGCGTTGCGGCAGGGGCGGACCAGTTTCGTGATCGCGCACCGCCTGTCGACCATCCGCGACGCCGACCTGATCCTGGTGATGGAGGCAGGCCGGATCGTGGAGCAGGGCACCCACGAGGACCTGCTGGCCGCGGACGGCGCGTACGCGCGGCTCTACACCGCCCAGTTCGCCCAGGCGACCGCCGAGATCGACTGAAAACCGCGCAGGGCCCCGGATTTGTCCCCGGGGCCCTGCGCGGGTTTCGTCAAGAGCTGTTCGGCGGCTCCCCGGTACTGGCCGGCTACCTTGCCTGTGTTGGTGACCGTGAAGCCGACCGTCACATTTCCGCTGACGTCCGGTTGGGACGCGGTCAGACCGGAGAAGCCGAAGTTGTGTAGGACAGGCAGAAGCCGAACGGGAGCGCCTGCCCGTTCTGGCCGGGCCGCCGATCCGACGGTTTCGCGGGGGATCGACAACCTGGCCGACGCGGGATCGGACGCGCTGACCGCGATCCGCGCCGCTCGCGCCTGGGTGTGGCAGAGCAGGTTGTCAGCGGTGGAGGTGGGCGGCACTATGGCACGCGGCTATTCGTCTCGATTGGGGAGGCTTCGATGCGAAAGATCATTGCCGTGGCGACGGTGACGTCGGCCCTGGTGCTGGGCCTGGCCGCGCCGGCGGCCGCTGGCTCGCCGACCAACGTGATCCTGCTTCCTGGGGCCACGTCGGCCGAATCCATCACGGCCGGCGAGGGCGGCACCTTCTACGCCGCCGACCTGTTCCAGGGCACCATCTACCAGGGCAACGTCCACACGGGCACTGCGGCGGTGTTCATCCGCCAGCCTGCCACGACCGAGATCGACGGCCTGACCCTGGACGAACGGGATGGCCTGCTGTTCGCGTCCGGCGGGACGAGCGGCAAGGCGTACGTCTACAACGTTCGCACGCGTACGCTCGTCGCCACCTACAACCTCGGTGACCCACTGACCTCGCAGATCAACGACGCGACGTTGACCCCGTTCGGCGTTTGGTTCGACGATTCCACACAGCCGAAGCTGTACTTCGTCCCGATCGTGCACGGGGTTCCGGGACCGGAGCGCACCCTGGCACTGAGCGGGCCTGCGGCCGGCGCGCCCGGGACGTTCGCCATCAACGACATCACGTCGACGCCGTCCGGCGACACGCTGCTCGTAGCCCCCGCAACGCTTGGGAAGCTGGTCACGATCAACCCCGTCACCGGAACCAGCAAGATCGTCAAGGGCGCCGACATCCCGGCGACCGACGGCATCCTGCTCGATGGCCGGCAACTCTGGGCCACGCAGTGGAACAAGCAGGGGAACAAGCAGGTCAGCCAGGTCAGCCGGTTGCGGCTGAGTGAAGACCTGAGCAGCGCCACCCTGGAGAAGGTGATCACCAGCCCGGAGTTCCACGCGCCGCTCACGTCGGTCAGGTTCGGCGACCGACTCGGCGTGGTGAACTCGCACATCGACACCGGGTTCCCGCCGGTCAGCAAGACCTACGAGGTGGTGGTCCTCCACGACTGACCGAACCATCAGCCCCACCCCCCGACCAGGACTCGAGCACCGGTGACACGACAGCGCCGACGATCAACCATGCCTACCCAGCCACTATCCCCGCCGACTTGACCGCCTCCGTTGCTTTTCTTGGAGGGCAGCGCCGGCAGCATTCCTGGCAGCGGAGTCAACCGCCGGCGCGCCCGTCAATGGGGTGACAGAACCCAAGGGCCACAACGTGATCGTGGACAACCGGAAGGATACATATTCGAAACAACAAGTCGCAATACTTTGACGAACGCCCGCAAGTTTTGAACTTTCACCCTTTAACAACAAAGCGTGAATTCGATTTCTGACAATGCGAATAGACGTTATGGAATTTCTCCATAACGCCGACACTGGCGCGGCCGGTCGAACTCGGCCGGTTTTGAACCGAACCGGGCCGTCGAGCAGGCCGACCGGCCCCAGATTCCTCCGGGAATGTACCTAAGTCAAGCGCCCGTTGGGCTATCGTGGAGTTGATACGGTCGAAACCGAACATTGAAGGGTCGATCCGCATGGCCGAACCGTTGAACCTGCGCGAGGTCGGGCGGGTCCGGGTGTTGCAGGCGTTGCAGGAGACCGGCGGAACCTCGCGGCCGGAACTGGTCCGGCGCACGGGATTGTCCAGGGCGACGGTGTCCGCCCTGACCGCGGAACTGATCGGCCTCGGCCTCGTCCGTGAAGACGCCGCCGAGGAACGCGGAACCGGCAGGCCGGCACAGTCGCTGTCGCTGGTGGCATCGGCCAGCTACGCGATCGGCGCGGACATCGGCCACCAGCACGTGCGTGTGGTGCTGTGCGATCTGTCCGGTGCGCCGCTCTGGAATCGCGTCGTCGCCAAGGACGTTGATCGCGCGCCCGAGGCAACCCTCGACCTCACAGTCAATCTCATCGACACCGCCCTGCGCGAGAACAACATTCCGCGCGACCGCGTGCTCGGTATCGGCGCGGGCATCGCGTCGCCGGTGCGCAGGGACACCGGGGAGCTGGGCGCGGCCGGCATCATGCCCGGCTGGGCCGGTCGCGCGCCCGGCCCGGAACTGACCGCCCGCACCGGCCTGCCCACCCTGTTGACCAATGACGCGAACGCGGGCGCATTGGCCGAACGCCGCTACGGCGCCGCGCGCACCGCGACCGACCTGGTCTACATCCGGCTCTCCGCCGGCATCGGCGCCGGCATCGTCACCGACGGCACGCTGCTGCTCGGCGCGACCGGCCTTGCCGGCGAGATCGGGCACCTGCCGGTCGCCCCGGGCGGGCCGATCTGCCGCTGCGGCAACAGGGGCTGCCTTGAGACGGTCGCCAGCCCGGTGGCGATCGCGCGGCTGCTCGCGGAGAGCTGGCACCAGCCGATCACCCCGGCCGACCTGCCCCGGCTGATCGCCGCGAACGACCGAGGCACGCTGCGCGCGATCGAGGACGCGGGCACCGCCGTCGGCACCGCGCTGGCCACGCTGGTCACCTTGTTCAACCCGGAACTCGTTGTGGTCGGCGGAGATCTGGCCCAGGCCGGCGACCTGATCTTCGACCCGATCCGCCGCGCCATCCGCCGCTACGCGCTGCCAACGGTGGCCGAGCAGGTGACGGTGGTGCCGGGCGCGCTTGGCGAACGAGCGGAGGTGCGCGGTGCGGCCGCCCTGGTACTCGCGACCGCGCCGACCGCGTTGGCCGCACTCGCCGGCGGCACCAGGTCCGCGCTCCCGGCTTGATATTCGGAGGACCGTTCAGTTGGCCGGTCGATGCGGTTGCTCGAACATCAGCTCGTAACCGTCGGGGTCCAGACCGTAGAAGATGCGCGCGAAGAACACGTCCTGCGGTTCCAACGTGACCGGCCGGCCCTCTCGCTGCCACATCTGATAAGTGGCCGCCAGATCCTGGGTGGGGATGGTCAGCACGAAGCCGAGTCCGGGTGGCCCGGCTTGGACGGCCTCGCCGCGTTCCGCGTTGGGATAGCCGTGGGCGTGCCGGTCAGCCAGGATCAGCCAGGTGTGGCCGAAGGTCAGGTACCGCAGGTTGGGCTGATCGGCGTGCGGAATCTGACGGAAGCCCAGCCGCAGGTACAGCTCGCAGGACACGTCCAGATCGCTGACCCGCAACCCCACCTTGAGTTGCCTCGCCCCACTCACAACCGACAGCCTAAGCCGCTGACCCGACGACATGCCGTCGGGTCAGCGGCTTCGCGCACGGGCCTCAGTTCTTGTTGAGCAGCCCGTCCGCCGTGCTCTGCACGGATGGCCAGAAGTCGTCGTTCTTCTGGTGCCCGAAGTACTCCTCGAACAGCGCGACCAGCGTGGTCTGCATCGCGGCGCCGTTGGAGTAGTCGGGTGCGGTGAACAGCTCGTTGTTCTTCTGGTCGTTGACGAACACCGACAGGTCGACGCCCTTCTTGGCCATGGCGGTCACGGTGTTGTTCATCGAAGCCGGGATCGACGGGAAGAACGTGCCGCTCGCGCCTGCCATGGTCTGGCAGTCCTGCGAACCCATGTAGGAGACCCACTTCCAGGCCAGATCGGGGTTCTTGGTGCCGGCCCAGATGTTGTTGCCGTTGGAGTTGCTCATCACCGAGCGCTTGCCGCTGGGCCCGAGCACGGTCGGCGCGATGCCGACCTGGGTGTTCGGAATCGTCGCGTACTGCGGCGCCGACCACGAACCGTCGACCTCCATGGCGACCTTGCTCGAACCCATCAGGTCCTCGCTGCTCACGGTCGACTGGCCGTTGCCGGTGCCGAAGGCGTTGGCGGGCGGCGAGAAACCTCGGTCGGACAGGGAGCGGACGTAGTCCATGGTCTGGACGAACCGAGGGTCGGCGTAGTTGAACTGGGTCGGCCAGTTCGACTTGTTGCCCAGCGTCCAGCCGGTGCTGGTGGCAAAGGAGTTCCAGGAGAGCTGGCCGAGGAAATCACCGGTGTTCATCACGCCGATGCCGTAGGTGGCGATGTTGTTCTTGTCGAAACCGGGCTGATCGCCGCGCTTGCCGCTCTTGTCGACGGTCAGGTGCGCGATCATCTTGTCGAACGTGCCGCCGTTCTGCGGATTCCAGGTCAGGTTGTCGACGTCCTGCTGGGTGTAGCCGGCCTGGGTCAGCATGGCCTTGTTGTAGTAGAGGCCCTCGGCGGCCCAGTCCAGCGGCAGGCCGTACTGCTTGCCGTCGGTGAACTTCCACGCGTCGACGCCGACCGAGAACTTGGACATGTCGAAGTTCGAGCTCTTGATGTCGGAGTCCAGGTCGAGCAGCTGGTTCTGGCTTGCGTAGGACTGGAAGTACTGCACGCTGTTCTGGAACGCGTCCGGCGCGTTGCCTGCGACGAAACCAGCTGTGAGTTTGGTGAAGTAGTCCTGGACGTCGTACTGGGAGATCTTCACCGTGACGCCGGGGTTGGCCTTCTCGAACGCGCTGGCGCACAACTGGTATGCCGCCGCCTGCTTGTCGTCCCAGGTCCACCAGTTGATGGTCTTGGACGCCGAATCTCCGCTGCTGCCGGAACAGCCGGCGACGATGCCCGCCACAGCCGCCGCGGCGGCGGCAATGGCGCCGAGCTTGATCAACCTCATGATTCCTCGTTTCTCACCATTAGCGCACCGAAGGCGCACAACACGATGTCCAGATCGGCCGATCCCCCGGCTTCGTGCCCGTTGTAGTCCCAGACCGCGATCTTTTTGGGGCCCGCGTAAGCGTGGTAGGCGCCGAACGCGGTGGACGGCGGGCAGATGTCGTCCATCAGCCCGGTGGAGAACCAGGCCGGCGCCGTCGCCCTGCCTGCGAAGCCCACACCGTCGAAATAGGACAGTACGTCGAAGACCTGGTCGACCTCGTCGCGGTGCGCGGAGAGGTAGCGGGTGATCTCCAGGTACGGGGTGGTGCCGGTGATCAGGGTGGCGCGGCGGACGTCGGTCAGGAAGGGCGACTGGGTGAACAGCGCGGCCAGGTCCGGCACGAGCCCGGCGACGGCCAGCGCGATCCCGCCGCCCTGGCTGTTCCCGATCGCCGCGACCCTGCTCGGGTCGACGAAATCGAGGCCGCGCAGCACCGCGACCGCGCGCACCGCGTCGGTGAACACCCTGCGGTAGAAGTAGTCCTCCTTGGCGGCAATTCCCTTGGTCAGGAAGCCAGGGGCCGCAGGGCCGTTGGTGCCGGCCGGGTCACCGGTGGCACCGCCGGCATGTTCGCCGCCCTGGCCTCGGGTGTCCATGATCAGGTGCGCGTAGCCTGCCGAGGCCCACAACAGATCGTCGATGGCCGCGCCGCGTCCGCTGCCGTAGCCGTGGAACTGGACGACCCCGGGCAGCTGGCCCGAATGGCCACGCGGCACGCGCAGCCAGGCGTGCACCGGATGTCCGCCGAAACCGGCGAAGGTCACGTCGTAGACGTCGATGGTGTGCAATGGCGTTGCCACTTCGACGATGCGCGGGTTCAGGTCGAAATCCGCTGCTTCCGCAAGCGTTTTCGCCCAGAACTCGTCGAAGTCCGCCGGTGCGCGGTAGGCGCTGGTGTACGCGGCGAGGCCGGTGCGGTCCAGGTCGGTCAGCATGTGAACACCTCCTCGTCGGCGATGGTGATGCGCAGGTCGCGTCCCGCGTAGCTGATGAGCACCCACTCCTGCGGGTCGCCGCTGACCCGCCGCACGGTGAGGGCGGTCAGCTTGCCGTCGGCCCAGTCGATGTCCACGGCGAGACCGCCGCGACAGCGCAGCCCGCGCGCGCTCCCGTCCGGCCACGCGGCCGGCAACGCGGGCAGCACCCGGACGATGCCGCCGTGACTTTGTACGAGAAGTTCGGGGATGGCGGCCATCAGGCCGTAGTTTCCGTCCATTTGGAACGGTGGGTGGGTGCTGAACAGGTTGGGCAGCAGGCCGCCCCATTCGGTGCCGTCGACCGGCGCGTACACGGTCGGGTCGGTGTTGAACGGACGCACCGCCTCGGTGAACAGTTCGCGCGCGGCGTCGCCGTCGCCGAGGCGGGCGCGCAGCGCGATCTTCCAACTCCACGACCAGCCCATCGCACCTGGCCCGCGCGCGTCCAAGAACTTCACGGCCGCCCGCGTCAACTCGGGGGTGTCGATCTGATTCAGCGGGTACACCGCGACCATGGGCGACATGTGCCGGTGCAGCGGGTCGTGTTCGACGTGGTCGAGGGCCCATTCGGCGAGCTTGCCGTCGGCGCCGATCCGGGTCGGGCGCAGCCGGGGTAGCGCGGTGGCGATCTCCGCGCACACCGGATCGGCGCGGTTGAGGATCTCGGCGGCGTGCAGGGTGTTGGTGAACACGGCCCGGATCAGCGCCATGTCCATCGCGGTCGAGTAGCTCAGCGACTCGGGTTGCCCGTCGACGACGAACAGGTTCTCCGGGGACGTCGACGGAATCGTGTCCAGGTAGCCGTCGTCGCCGTCGACCAGCCAGTCGAGGCAGAACTCGGCGCAGCCGCGCAGTAACGGCCAGGCCCGGTCGGCAAGGAACTCGCGGTCGCGGGTGAACTCGTAGTGCTCCCACACATGTTGGACCAGCCAGGCGCCGCCCATCATCCAGATCGCCCAGGACGGATTGCCGTGGCCCATGCCGACCGGCAGCGCCCAACCCCACATGTCGGTGTTGTGGTGGGCGACCCAGCCGCGCGCGCCGTAGAGGGCTGCGGCGACGTCCGCGCCGGTGTCGGCGAGACGGTCGAGCAGATCGAACAGCGGGTCGTGGCATTCGGAAAGGCCTGCGGTTTCCGCGCCCCAGTAGTTCATCTGCGTGTTGATGTTGATCGTGTAGTTTGCTGACCACGGTGGCCGCAGCTCCGCGTTCCACGACCCCTGGAGATTGGCGGGCGGGCCGCTGCGCGAGCGCGATGACGAGGCGAGCAGGTAGCGACCGAGCTGGAAGATCACCGTAGCGGTGAGCTGTTCGTCCTTTCCGGACAGAACATCATCCTGCACGTCGACGGTGCCGGCGCGGCGCGAACCCACGGTGAGGCTGGTCGAACCGAGCAGCGTGCGCAGGTCCGCGTCGTGCGTGCGGTAGAGGTCGGTTTCGCCGAGCGCAAGCGCGGTGCTGGCTCGGTCGACCGCGCGATCGAGGTGTTCGGCGCGCGGCGCGGAGCGTGGCAGGGGCGAGCCTGGCGGGTTGGCCCAGGCATCCTCGGCGCTGGTGGACGTGCTCAACGTGAGCAGCAGGCGGGACATGCCGCGCACGGTGAAACCCTTGTTGGAGCGGGCGAGTTCACCATCGGTGTCGACGACGAGGGCGAGCGCGCCGAACGGGTCGTAGCCTTCGACGCGCTCGTTCGCGTAGCGCAGCGGCTCCAAGACTTCCGGCTCGTGCAGTGGCGCTCCGTCGACCGGGATCTCGATGCCGAAGGTGAGGCTGCTCGCGTCGATGACCCTGCGCACGACCCGCAGCGGGCTGGCCAGTTCGATGCTCGCGTCCAGCGTCCCGTCGACCCACACCGCGATGCAGACGGCGCAGGCCGGGCGGCTGGCCCAGGTGCGGCGGTGCACGTCCTGGCCCGCAACGGTCATCCGCTCCGCGACGACGCCGTTGTCCAGGTTCAGCGTGCGGCCCGCGTACTCGCCGTCGTCCCGGTTGCCCAGCGACATCCAGAGGTCGGCCAGCGGCAGGAACTCCTGGCTGTACGGACCTTCGAAGCTCATCAGCAGCGATTCGGCCCTGCGGTAGTCCTGCGCGCGGATGGCCTTGCGCACCTTGTCCAGCCGTTCCGGTCCCGCGCCCGTCCTGAGCA
>DASYBO010000177.1:0-15288 GCA_036500685.1 Pseudonocardiaceae bacterium
CGACGTGCCAGCGGGAAAGCCCGCGCTGGACGTGACGACCACGTTGGGCGGCAACAACAACGACCCCTACTACGCCTACCTGATCGACCCGAACGGTCAGACCGCCGCGCAGGCCAGCAACCAGTTGCTGGTCGGCTCGAACAACGGCTCCCCGGTCACGGTCGGCGGGCCCGGCGCGCACCTGCACACCATCAACCCGAGCAAGGGCCGGTGGACGGTGCTGATCACCTTCACCAACCCGGTCACCGGCAATCTGCAGTCCACACCGCCCAACGGAGTGATCAGCTATGCGCCGATCACGCCGAACGTGACCGGGCTGCCGATCGGCGGCATGCTGCCGGCCGGGCAGGCGCACGTCGTCGCGGTGACCGTGCACAACACCTCCCCGGCGCCCGAGTCCTACTTCCTGGACGCCCGGCTGAACAGCACGACGACGATGGCGCTGACCTCCATCACGCCGTCGCAGAACCTGACGATCCCGCAGCCGGCGACCGGGGTCCTTCCACAGTGGATAGTCCCGACCAACACCACCGACCTCGTGGCAACCGCCTCCTCGACCGCGCCGATCATGTTCGACACCAGCCCGTTCAACGGCGAACCCGACCTCGGCTCGGTGGCCAACGGCAACACCGCGAGCGCACGGCTGAGCGCGCCGGACATCACCGCGGGCGACTGGCAGCTGACGCCGCAGTCCGTCGGCGCGGGCGGGGCGAACGGGGTGCCGAGCGCCACCGCGAACCTCGGCATCACGGTGACCACGGCCGCCTTCGACCCGGCGGCGTCCTCGCCGAACGGGGACATCTGGCAGTCGCAGCAGGGATTCACTCCGGTGATCGTGCAACCGGGGCAGAGCAGCACGCTCTACCTGACGATCACACCGAACGCACCGAGTGGCGACCGGGTCAGCGGCACGCTGTACCTGGACGACTCGTCGCAGGTGACCCAGTACGGCACCAGCCCGAGCGGTGACCAACTGGTCGCCCTGCCCTACCGGTACACGGTGAGCTGAGCCAGAAGACCGCGCCCCTCACGGTGAGGGGCGCGGTCGTTCAGGTCTGCTTGGGCTTGTCCAGGAGTGTGGTGGTCGGGTCGAACAGCGGCGCGGGTAGCGGCGCGGGTGTGGTGTCGGCCAGCGCGGCCTTGGCCTTCTTGGGTCGTTTCTCGCGGAAGAACCAGCCGCCGATGATGCCGGCGGCGAAGCCGAACATGTGCGCCTGCCAGCTGACTGTGTTGTTCTGCGGCAACAGGTCGGTGAACTGGTAGGCGAAACACAGGGCCATGACAAGGCCGATGACGATGTCGATGCGGTGCCGGTCGAAGATGCCGCGCACCAGCACGTAACCGAGGTAGCCGAAGATCACGCCGCTGGCGCCGACCGTGCCGGATCCGCTTGCCGAGATCAGCCAAGCGCCGAGGCCGCTGACGATGATGATCAGCAGGGAGACGCCGAGGAACTTCTTGACCCCGCGATAGGCCGCGAGGAACCCGAAGATGAACAGCGGGCCCGAGTTGCCCTCGATGTGCGCCCAGCTCCCGTGCAGGAACGGCGCGGTGAAGATGGCCGGCAGCGAGCCGACATCCCGCGCCACGATGCTGTGCTGGTCGGTGATGGCGTAGTGGTCGAGCGCGTTGAAGATCTGCAGGATCCACAGCACGGCCAGGAAGGCCACCATCACCCAGAACGCCTTGCGCGCCTCGGCGATCATCGCCTCGGCGCTGGGAGCGCCGGCAGCCGCGGGCACCCCTCCGGTATTGACGCTCACCGCGTTCTCCTCCCGTTGACCCGCAGGGTAGTCGCTGAACATCGCGATGCGGTGTCATCCGACGGTTCTGCGGGTCATGACGGAAAGTGATATTCAGTTACCGTTGGGTAGCTGGCGGCCGAACCCCTGGCCACCCTGACCGCCGTAGCCGCCGTAACCGGGGCCGTAGTTGCCCGTGTAGTGGTGGTGGCCGTAGCCGGGACCGGCGCTCGCGCTGTCGACAATGGCGATCGTGCCGCCGCCGATCAGCAGGCCGAGCACGGCCGCCGCGACCAACTGGGTGGCGCGGTGCCGCACGAACCGGCCGAATCCACCCTGCGGACGGGCCATCGGCATGCCCGGCGGGTAGTAGTACCCCGACGGCACGGCTCCCTGCGGCGGAATAGCTCCAGGTGGCACCGCACCCAGCGGCACGGCTGCTGGCGGGATGTGGCCCTGGACCGGCTCCCGCACCGTGGGCTCGTCGCCGGCTTCCGGGGCCGGTTGCGCGAACTTGGCCTCCTGCTCGGATGCTGGCTGCTCGGGGGTCGGCTGCTCCGGTGACTGGTTCTCGTCGGACATCGATGCTCCCGCGTAATGGGCGGCTGGTTCGCCGCTACTAACTCAAGAGTGCGCGCGGAATCTGAGCAAATGCTGTGGTTCGGGAAAGAAATACCCAATGAGTGGTCAGCTCGCGGCGTTGTTGTCCACGAAACCGATGGTGACCGGCGCGCGGCGGGCGCGTTGGGCCAGGTCCGAGGGGAGGACGTCGTGCAGGAACGCGTACTGGTGGCGGACCTCGTCGGCCCTCGGGACTACCTGGATGCTCTGCCACCACTGGGCGATCTCGGCCCAGCCGGGCGCGGCCAGCGCCCCGCCGAAGTGCGCGACCGACAGGGCCGCGGTCAGGTTGGCGAAGCGCAGCCGGTCCGCGAGCGGCCAGCCGGCCAGGGTGGCCACCACGAATCCCGCGCCGAACACGTCGCCTGCGCCGGTCGCATCCAGCGCGTTGGTCAGCAACCCTGGCACGTTCGCGGATTCGCCGGTCCGGCCGTCAACGGCCAGCGCGCCGTGGCCGCCCCTTGTGATCACCGCGACCGGCACCAGGTCGGCCAGCCGGGTCAGCGCGGCGGCTGCGGTGTCGGTCCTGGTGTAGTGCATGGCCTCGGTCTCGTTGGGCAGGAACGCGTGGCAGAACTCCAACTGTTCGAGTACGTCCGTACGCCATGCCTCGGACGGATCCCAGCCGACGTCGGCGAAGACCAGGCTGTCGTCCTGGTGTGCGAGGCGCAGCCAGTCCTGGTGCTGCGAGTCGAGGCTGACCACGCAGGCGCGGCTGCGCGGCGGCCGGCCGATCAGTTCGTCCGGGGTGATCGGCGGGCGGTGCCCGTGCGTGACCATGGCCCGGTCCTGCTGGTAGGCCATGGACACGGTGACCGGCGAGTGCCAACCGGGGAAGCGCCGCGACCGGGTCAGATCGACGCCCTCCTGCTCGCCGAGCACCTCCCAGCAGTACTCGCCGTAGACGTCGGGACCGAACGCAGCGGCGAGCGAGGTGCGCAGGCCCAGCCGTCGCAACGGGACGGCGAAGTTGGCGATGCCGCCGGGGCCTGAACCCATGCCCTCCGTCCACACTTCGGTGCCCGGTGACGGCGGCTGGTTGAAGCCGGTGAACACGATGTCGAAGAACAACAGCCCGGACACGAACACGTCGACATCGGGTTCGGTCGCCGCCGCCTGCTTGTCCGCCACGTGCCAGATCGTATGCTGACCGGGTGAAACTGGCTATTCTTGGCGGCGGCGGGTTCCGGGTTCCGTTGGTGTACCGGGCTTTGCTCGATCAGCACGGACCGAACCGGATCACCGAACTGCATCTGCACGATGTCGACCAGACGCGCCTGCGGGTGATCGGCGCGGTACTCGACGAACTCGCCGACGGCGTCGCCGACGCGCCCAAGGTGAACGTCACGACCAGCCTCGACGACGCGATCCTCGGCGCGGACTTCGTGTTCTCGGCCATCCGGGTCGGTGGTCTTGCCGGCCGCACCATCGACGAACGGGTCGCGCTGCGGGAAGGCGTGCTCGGCCAGGAAACCGTTGGGGCCGGCGGGATCGCCTACGGTCTGCGCACCGTCCCGGTCGCGATCGACATCGCCAGCAGGGTCGCGCGACTTGCCCCGGACGCGTGGCTCATCAACTTCACCAACCCGGCCGGACTGGTCACCGAGGCGATGTCGGCCGAATTGGGCAGTCGGGTGATCGGCATCTGCGACTCACCTGTCGGCCTTGGCCGGCGGGTGGCCGACGCACTCGGCGTCGACCCGGAGACGGCCCGCTTCGACTATGCCGGGCTCAACCATCTCGGTTGGCTGCGCCGGGTCGAGGTGAACGGCATCGACCAGTTGCCCCGCTTCCTCGCCGACCCGGCCGCACACCGCTCGTTCGAGGAGAGCAGGCTCTTCGGCCCCGAGTGGTTGCGCACGCTGGGCTCGGTGCCCAACGAGTACCTCTATTACTACTACTTCACCCGCGAAACCATTGCCGCGGCGACCGAAGCGGCGCAGACGCGCGGCGAGTTCCTGCGCGACCAACAGGCCCGGTTCTACCGCGACGCCGCCGAGGGCGGGCCGGCGTTGCCGATCTGGGAGCGGACCAGGGCCGAGCGCGAGGCGACGTACATGGCCGAGGCCCGCACCGAGGACCGGGACGCGGTCGACCTCAGCGGTGGCGGCTACGAGCAGCTCGCGCTGTCGCTGATGCGCGCCATCGCCGAGGACCGGCCGACCACGCTGATCCTCAACGTGCGCAACAGCATCGGTCTGTCCGGATTGGACGGTGAAGCCATCGTCGAGGTGCCGTGCTTCGTTGACGGCAACGGCGCGCGCCCGCTGTCCGTCGCCCCGCTCGACGAACACCAGGCCGGCCTGGTGTCCAGTGTCAAGGCGGTCGACCGGGCCACCATCGCAGCGGCCGTGTCCGGTTCGCGCCGCTCCGCGCTGCGCGCACTGGCCCTGCACCCGCTGGTCGACTCGGCCACCGTGGCCGGCAGGCTACTCGACGGCTACCTCGCCGAGCACGCCCAATTGGCCTATCTGCGGTGAGGGGCCAACATAACGGGCGGCCGGGCGGATGATCTTGCCCTCCTTGGCCTGCTCCAGGATGTTCGCGCACCAGCCGACCACCCGGCTCACCGCGAACGTCGGCGTGAACATCGGGCGCGGAATCCCGCACAGCTCCATCACGACGCCCGCGTAAAACTCCACATTGGCGTAGAGGCTGCGACCCGGTTTGAGTTCGGCCAGGATCTCCACCACCCGCCGCTCGACGGTGGTCGCGAACTCGACCAGGTCACCGCCGATGCTCGTGGCGATCTCGCGCAGCAGCAGCGAACGCGGATCGTCGGTGGTGTAGACGGCGTGGCCGAAGCCCATGATGCGGTCGTTGGCCGCAACCTTGCCGCGCACCCAGGCATCCACGTTCTCGATGCTGCCGATCTCGTCCAATCCCTCCAGTGCCCGATCCGGCGCCCCGCCATGCAGCGGACCGGAGAACGTGCCGATCGCCCCCGCGATCGCCGACACCACGTCCGCCCCGGCCGACGCGACCACCCGCGCGGTGAACGTCGACGCGTTGAACCCGTGATCGATCGTCGCGATCAGGTACTGCTCGACGGCTCGCGCCCGCTTCGGATCGGGCACCTGGCCGGAGATCAGGTACAGCCAGTTCGACGCGGTGTCCAGGTCCGCGCGCGGCTCCAGCGGTTCGAGGCCGCTGCGGATTCGGTGCAGCGCGGCCAGAATCGTCGGCGTCACCGCGCAGATCAGCATCGCGTCCTGCCGGTGTTGCGCCGTGTCCGTGTCCCACAGCGGGCGCAGATCGCGCGTCGCACCGAGGAGGGACAGCGCGGTGCGCAACCCGGCCAGCGGACTGAACCTCGGCCCGGCCAGCGCGATCGCGGGCAGTACCGGCCGCAGTTCGGCGGGCAGCGCGCGCAACGGCGCGAGTCGCGCGGCGAACGCGTCGCGCTCGGGCGCGGAGGGCAACCGCCCTTCCAGGAACAGGAACCAGACGTCCTCGAACGTCCGGTGCTTGGCCAGATCGATCGCGGAGTACTGGCGGTAGTGGTAGAAGCCCTCGTCACCGCGCACGTCGCCCAGTTCGGTGTCGGTCACCACGACCTTGCGCAATCCGGCCGGGACCTCGATCAGCTCGTCACCTTTGACCATGCCGTCCACTGTGAGCGCGCCAATCAACTATCGTCAATATTGATCGAGTCAACATGAGCGATGGAGGGCCAGGTCATGGCGAGTGACCGTGACGAGCGTTACCTGAGCACCGCCGAGGTGGCGCGCAGGCTGGAGGTCAAACCGGCCACGGTCTACGCCTACGTGAGCCGTGGCCTCCTCAACCGCGTCCCCGGTAAGCGAGGCAGCCTGTTCGCGGAGAGCGAGGTGAGCAGGCTCGCCGGTCGCGGCCGGGACAGCAGGCGCCCGGCCAATCCGCTGGAACACGTGGCCACCAGCCTGTCTCTGCTCGCCGACGACGAGCTGTACTTCCGTGGCCGCAGGGCAACGGACCTGGCCACCACCAGCACCGCGGAAGCCGTCGCCCACCTGCTCTGGACCGGCGAACTGACCGAACCCGGCCCGTTCGCGGCCCCGCCCGCGCTGCTCGACGCGGTCCGCGCCGCCATCGCCGCGCTGCCGGCGTCGGCCCGGCTGACCGACCAGCTGCGCGTCGCGGTCGCGGTAGCCGGAGCGGCCGACCCGCTCCGGTTCGACCTCGCCCCGGCGGCGGTGATCAGCGCCGCGCGCACCCTGCTCGCCGTCCTGGTGGACAGCATCGCGCCCGCGCCTGGTCCTGGCCCGCTCGCCGACCGGCTCTGGCCCGCGCTGACCGACCGACCCCAGCCGCCCGGCCTGCTCAACGCGGCGCTGATCCTGCTGGCCGATCACGACCTCGCGGTGTCGACGGTGGCCGCACGGGTCGCGGCCAGCGCGCGGGCACACCCGTACGCGGTGGTGTCCGCCGGACTCGGCGCGCTGGACGGCCACTATCACGGCGGGGCCAGCACCCAGGTGTATCGGTTCCTGGCCGAGGCGATGGCCGATCCGATCGCCGCGCTGTCCGAACGGCTGCGCGCCGGCGGCGTGCCCGGCTTCGGTCATCGCGTCTACGAGCACCGCGATCCGCGTGCGGTGCTGCTGTTCGACCTGCTCCGCACGGCCAACCCCGACTCGCCCGTGCTGGCCACCGTCGACGCCATCAACGCGGATCTCCCCACCGTCGACCTGGCCATCGCGGCGCTCATGCACGAGCACGGCCTGCGGCCGGACGCGGGCGAGGCGATCTTCGCGGTCGCGCGCACGGTCGGCTGGATCGCGCATGCCATGGAGGAGTACCGCGAACCGGGCCTGCGTTTTCGCCCGGTCGGCGTCTACATCGGCGAAAGGCCTCTGCGCTGAGGAACCTTCACTGAAACGGAGCACAACCTCCCGGCCCCGTGGGCGTCCACATGTGCGTGCGAGATACGTGCGGAACTAGGTACTATGCGCAACATGGTAGATGGCGACGCGGGGAAGCTCCTTGCCCAGATTCGCCGGGGCACCATCGAGTACTGCGTGCTCGCCCTGCTGCGCGACCGTGATCGTTACGGCTTCGAGCTGGTCAGAACGTTGTCCGACAACGGAATGGTGACCAGTGAGGGCACCGTTTACCCCCTGCTGACCCGCTTGCGCAACGACGGCCACGTCGAAACGTTCTGGCAGGAATCCCCGCAGGGACCGCCGCGCCGCTACTACCGGCTCACCGAAGCCGGCCGATTGGCTCTCGAATCATTCGTCTTCCAGTGGAAGACGTTCAAGGACAGCGTCGATTCCTTGTTGGAAGGGGGACCACTGCGATGACCAGCAGTGTCGATGCGGACGGCCTCGTGGCCGACTACCTGCGCAGACTCGAGTCGGCGCTGAGCCGCTTACCGGCGGCCAGGCGCCGCCAACTCCTCGCCGAGATCGCCGAGCACCTCGGCGAGGCCCGCGCTCAACTTGACGGTTCCGATGAGATCGCGGTGCGCGAACTCCTCGACCGAATGGGTCGCCCAGAGGACATCGCGGCCGAAGCCGTTTCCGGACTGGTGGAGCGTCCCAACTGGCGGCATCGGCCGATCACCCTCATCGGTGCGGCCGTCGTCGTGCTGGTGGCCTGCCTGGCGGCCGCGCTGATCATCGGCCGCATCAACGGTTCCGCCACCGCATCCGGGTCGCAGCCCGCGGTTGCCACCTCGCTGACCCTGCCGAACGCCTTCGGTCAGACCAGTTCGTCGGCGGCGAGCCGACTGGAGGCGATGGGGCTCGCCGTGGTGCTCGTGCCAGAACCGAGCAGCACCGCACCGGTCGGCACCGTCATCGGTGAACAGCCCACAGCCGGTTCGGTCGTGCGACCCGGTGCGACGGTCACCCTGACCTACGTGGCCGCCCCAAGTCCCCCGCCGACATCCACCACGACGTCCGCACCGCCGACCACCACGCCGCCGCCTGTCAACAATGTAGCCACGAAGCCCTCCAGCGGGACGCCGGTTTCCGACCCGTTGATTCCGTCCGGGATCTACGTGAACGGGCTCCAAGGCACGCCGCACTACTTCGTCTCCCTCACCAACGGCACCGGCGGCGCGGTGTCGGGCAGCGTGAACTTCCTGTTCCTGGACGGTCAGACCGAGGTGGCCTTCACCTTCACCGGAACGACCCACAACGGCGTCATGACGCTCTACCCGGCCAATGTCCAGACCTACCCGCCGGGCCGGACCCAGATAACCAAGGACGTGCCATCGGCGATCAGTGCCATCGACAACCACAACGCCTTCGGCCTCGGTGAGTGCATCGGGTATCTGCCGGAAGTCGGATCCCTGGCCGAATGCGCGTTCAGCTACTCGCCCGGTGGCCCTGCCGGGAGCGCCTAAGTAACACTTGTAATGTTTTGCGCACCTGTGCATAATCGAGTGGTGGTACTCGATTCGACCTTGCCGCCGGCCACGGACCGCCGGGTGCGCAGATCCAGGGCCGCGCTGATGGCCGCCGCAGTCACGTTGGTGACCGAACAGGGCACGGCCGACGTACCGGTCGCCGCCATCGCCGAAGCCGCCGACGTCAGCAGGCGGCTGCTGTACCAGCAGTTCGGCGACCGCGAGACGCTGCTGCTCGAAGCCGCCCTCGACCTCGCCCGACGCGACCTGCTGCCCCGCCTCGACCAGACCTCGGGAACCGAAGCGATCGGCGCGCGAACGCTGGCCATCGCCCTGCACATGGCCACTCATCGAGCGGTCTACCGGGCGCTGCTGACCAGCCCGTGCGCTTTCGCCCTCACCAGGGCGCTGAACCGGCTGTTCCTGCCGGCCAACCGGATGAACGTGCGCGAGGCGTATGGCGAGAGCCTGGACGAGCGCACGAGCGAGGACCTTGCCGCGTTCCTCAGTGGAGGGTGGGGCGACTTCATCTTCACCTGGGTCGTCGAGGGACCGGAAACCCTTGACGCAGAAGAATTCGCCGCCCGGCTCGCGCGTACCCGCGCCGCGCTGTTCGCCACCGAAGCATCCTGATGGAGGTTGCCATGTCCACCGCACTCACCAACGTCCGCGTCTTCGACGGCCAACGGCTCACCGAGCCCACCACCGTGGTCATCGACGGCACGAACATCGTCGACAACGCCGGCGGCGCGCGGGAGATGGATGCCGGCGGCGCGACGCTGCTGCCCGGCCTGATCGACTGCCACCTGCACCTGACCGGGCCGCAGACGCTCGACACGCTGGCCAGTTGGGGCGTGACCACCGCTCTCGACATGGGGTTCTGGCCGGCCGAGCTGGTGCGGTCAACGCGCGAACACACCGGCGGCGCGGACTTCCGCAGCGCCGGCCTTGCCGCGATCGGTCCAGACGGCATCCACGTCAAGATCCTCAAGCTGCCAGCCGAGTCGATCGTCCGCACCCCGGACGACGCGCGCCGACATGTCGAGGCTCGCGTTGCCGATGGCGTCGACTACATCAAGGGCATCGCCGAGGCACCCGGCGACGGCGGCCCGAGCCAGGAGACCCTGACCGCGCTGGTAGACGCCGCCCACGAACACGGGCTGAAAGCGATCATGCACGCCGCGAGCGTCGGTGCCTACACCGTTGCCGTGGCAACCGGAGCCGACTACATCACCCACGTTCCGACGGACGGCGTGATCAACGCCGAGGACATCGCGCGGATGCGCGCGAACGGCCAGATCAACATCTCGACCACCGTCGGGCTCGAATCCATGGGCGGCCCCGAGGACGACCTGCTCGCGAACGTCGCCGCCCTGCACGAGGCCGGCGTCGAGATCCTCACCGGCACGGACGCGCACCCCGCCATGCCAGGGGTGCCCGACGACCTCCCGTACGGCGAGAGCCTGCACCGCGAGTTCGAGTTACTGGCCCGGGCGGGCGTCCCGCCGGTGGAGATCCTGCGCTCGGCGACCGAACTGCCGGCCCGCGCCTTCGGCCTGACCGACCGGGGCCGAGTCGAGCCCGGCCTGCGGGCCGACCTGCTCCTGGTGGACGGCGACCCGACGGTCGACATCACCGCGACGCGCAAGATCCGGGCCGTCTGGTGCGCCGGGCGCCTGATCACCGGTCAGCGCTGAAGGTCGTTCGCTCACAGCGAACGCCCTTCGCCCCTCGCGGACAACGTCCTGGGTAGCAACGGAAGCCGCTACGTTCGGCCCATGACCGAACCGATTTCCGGTGTGGCGGCAGGGGTTCCGTTCACCGCGCTGCCGCCCGCCGGTCCGCGCACCGGGCCCGCGCCGCTGGTGATCGCCTGGCACCTGCTCGACGCGCCGTGCACCGACGCCGCGTTCGCCGCGGCCCTGCCGCTCAACGAATTGGCTGCCTGGCGGGTGTATCTGGGCCTGCCGATGTGTGGCAGGCGGTCGGCGCGCAACGGTCAGCAGGCCATTGTGGAGCTGGCCCGCGAGGACATCGTGCTGCGTTATATCGACAACCTGGTCCGCACGGCCGCCGATGAGTTCCCAGCCGCGTTGGCCGCGCTGCGCGAGCGGTTCGACATCGCGGAAGGACCGATCGCGGTGGTGGGCGGTTCGCTGGGCGGTGCGGTCGCGTCGCTGGTGCTCGCCGAGGGGCCGGTGCCGATCGCGGCGGCGGCGCTGCTCAACGCCGGCATCCGGGCCCGGTCGGTCGCCGAAGTGGTCGAGCAGGGCATGGGCGTCCCGTACACCTGGACAGATGCCGCGCGCCAGGCCGCCGACCGACTGGATTTCGTGGCCCGCGCCCAAGACATCGCGGCCGGCGGAGCAGCGGTGTTGGTGGTCTCGGGCGAACTGGACCATGCGCCGCTGCGCGCCGACGCCATCGACCTCGCCGCGGCGTTGGGCACCGAACTGTTCAGCGTGCCCGGCCTTGACCATCCGCTGGCCGAGCGGCCCGGCACCGAGCCCGCGCCGCAGATCCCCAACGCGGAAGTCGTCGACCGGGCGGTGACGGCCTGGTTCAAGGAGCACCTCAGCGGCTAGGCTCTGGATAGCGCTTTCCCACATTGGAGGTGGTCCGTGCGACCCGGCTTCGACGTGCCAACCGGCCGTCCCGCGACCATCCCCACCCCGCAGCCCGGCGATCCGCGCCTGGGGCGGCTCTCGCTCAACCAGGCCACCACCAAGCGTTGGACCGTTGCCGAGGCGGTTGAGGGGTGTGCCTCGGCAGGTGTTCCGGCGATCGGGTTGTGGCGGGAGCAGGTCGCGGAGATCGGCGTCGACCAGGCGGCGAAGCTGGTCGACGCGGCCGGGCTGCGGGTGTCGTCGCTGTGCAGAGGCGGGTTCTTCACCGCCAATGACCCGGACCAACGGCGCGCGGCGATCGAGGACAACCGGCGCGCGATCGACGAAGCCGCCGCGCTCGGCACGGACACGCTGGTGCTGGTGGTCGGCGGGCTGCCCGAGGGGTCGAGGGACCTGGTGGCGGCGCGGGCGCAGGTCGCGGATGCCATCGGCGCACTCGCCGAGTACGCGCTGGAGGCGGGTGTCCGGCTGGGCCTCGAACCGCTGCATCCGATCTACTGCGCCGACAGGGCCGTTCTATCCACATTGGACCAGGCGCTGGACATCGCGGAGCCGTTCCCGGTGGACGCGGTCGGGGTGATCGTGGACGCGTTCCACATCTGGTGGGACCCGAACGTGCTGGGCGCCATCGCGCGGGCGGGGGAGCGGATCGCGTCGTTCCAGGTCTGCGACTGGGTGCTGCCGCTGCCGGCCGATCCGCTGCTGGCCAGGGGCATGATGGGCGACGGCCACATCGACTTCCGCGCGCTGCGCCGCGCGGTCGACGCGGCGGGCTACGCCGGCGACATCGAGGTGGAGATCTTCAACGCGGACATCTGGGCCGCGCCCGGCGACGAGGTCATCGCCACCATGGCCCGTCGCTATGTCACCGAGGTTCTGGATTAGCGGTACTTCCGCGCACCACGAGGTCGGCCTTGACGCGGATGGTGCGCGGGCCACGTTCTGAGGGTTCGAGCAGCAGGCGCATGGCCCGTTCGCCCATCTCCTCAAGCGGGAGCCGGACCGTGGTCAGGGCGGGCGTCACGTCCTGCGCGGAGGGCACGTCGTCGAAGCCGATCACCGACACGTCCCTCGGTACGGACTTGCCGATTTCCTCGCGCAGCGCGGCCATCGCGCCGACGGCGGTCGGGTCGTTGAGGGCGAAGATCGCGGTGCGGTCGGGGTGGCGCTGGTCGAGTTCGAGCATGGCCGCGTAGCCGCCGTCGCGGGTGAAGTCCGAGCTGATGATCGCGTCGTCCGGCACGTCGACCCCGGCCGCGCGCAGCGTGTCGCGGAAACCGGCGAGCCGGTGTTCGACGGTGCTCAGGCCGTCCGGCCCGCTGAGGATGCCGATCTTGCGATGGCCCAGCGCCAGCAGCAGATCCGCCGCCTGCGCGGCGCCGCGCCGGTTCTCCGGCAGGACCGTGTCGAAGGGCAGCGACTGGTGCCGCACCAGCGCGACCCGGCCGCCGGTGTCGACGAAGTCGCTGAGCTGCACGGAAAGGCGCTCGGTCAGTTCGGGGTCGGTGAAACCGCTGCCGACCAGGACGAGGCCGAGCGCGCGGTGCGCGCGCAGGCGGGCGACGTAGTCGATCTCGCGTTCCGGGTCGCGGAAGGTGTTGGCCAGCATGGTGAGCAGGTCGTGTTCGGCCGCCACGCGCATGGCACCCGCCGCGATCGCGGCGAAGTACGGGTCGTCCACCGCGTGCACGATCATGCCGACGACCGTGGTGCGTGAGCGGGCCAGTGCCTGCGCGGGCGCGTTGGACACGTAGCGCAGGTCGCGCGCGGCGCGCATGACCCGCTCGGCCAGTTCCGAGCCGACGATACGGGAACTGCCGTTGAGTACCCGCGACGCGGTCGCCCGCGACACCCCCGCGGTGTCCGCGACGTGTTGCAGGGTGACCGGCCCCGCATCGGGTCGGGCCGCTCTTGACTTGCTCGCTGGCACGTACGTACCTTAGCCGTGGAAAGCGCGTTCCCACAGTTGAGGAGAGAGCGTGTCGCGGATCCCGATCGGCATTGTCATGAACGGTGTCACCGGTCGGATGGGGTACCGCCAGCACCTGCTGCGGTCCATCCTGGCCATCCGGGAACAGGGTGGATACCAGGTGGCCGACGGCACGGTGCTGTGGCCGGAACCGCTGCTGGTCGGGCGAAGCGAAGACAAACTGCGCGACATCGCCAACCGGCACGGTCTGACCCGCTGGACCACCTCGCTGGAGAAAGCGCTTGCCGAGGAAGACATCGAGATCTACTTCGACGCCCAGCTGACCAGCGCCCGCGAGCCCGCGGTGATCGCGGCCATCGAGGCCGGCAAGCACATCTACGCCGAGAAGCCGACCGCGACCAGCCTCGCGGGCGCCGTGCACCTGGCCAGGTTGGCCGACGCGCGCGGTGTGCGCACCGGGGTGGTCGCCGACAAGCTTTTCCTGCCCGGCCTGCAAAAACTGCGCCGACTGGCCGACGCAGGCTTCTTCGGTCGGGTGCTGTCGGTGGCGATCGAGTTCGGGTACTGGGTGTTCGAGGGCGACTGGCAGCCCGCGCAGCGGCCGTCCTGGAACTATCGGGCCGAGGACGGCGGCGGGATCATCAGCGACATGTTCCCGCACTGGCGCTACGTGTTGGAGGACATCGTCGCGCCGGTCCACTCGGTCTACGCGACCGGTTCGACGGCCATTCCGCGACGTTTCGACGAGCACGGCGAGCCCTACGCGGCGACCGCCGAGGACATCGGCTACGCCATCCTCGAACTCGACGGCGGCGTCCTCGCCACCATCCGCTCCTCCTGGGCGACGCGGGTCAACCGCGATGAACTGGTGCAGATCCACATCGACGGCACCGAGGGCAGCGCGGTCGCCGGACTCTGGTCCTGCCGCAGCCAGCACCGCGCGAACACCCCGAAGGCGGTGTGGAACCCGGATCTGCCTACCGAGCACGACTTCCGCGCGCAGTGGCAGGAAGTCCCGGCCAACACCGAGTTCGACAACGGCTTCAAGGCGCAGTGGGAGGCGTTCCTGTCGCACGTGGTCACCGGCACTCCGTTCCCGTGGGACCTGCTGGCCGGCGCGCGCGGCGTACAACTCGCCGACCTGGCCATGGAATCCGCCCGTACCGGCAGCAAGATGATGATTCCCGATCTGGTGGTCGGCTCGTGAAGCTGCCCGGCATCGGCGAGTACCGCTGTGTCGGCGCGGACCCGCTGCCCGTCGACTCGGCACCATTGCGGTCCAGGATCGCGTTCGCGGCCGCACATGTGGTCGCCGATCCGACGGCCGACTCGACCTCGGCGGTGGACTGGGATGCGACGCTGCGGTTCCGCCACCACCTGTGGTCGCTCGGTCTCGGCATCGCCGACGCCATGGACACCGCGCAGCGCGGCATGGGCCTCGACTGGGCCAACGCGCGCGAACTGATCATCCGCTCGGGCGCGGAGGCCGCTTCGGTCGGCGGTCGGCTGGCCTGCGGCGCCGGCACCGACCAGCTCACCGGACCGGCCACCGTCGATGAGGTGATCGCCGCGTACGAGGAGCAGGTCGCGCTGGTCGAACAGGCCGGTGCGCAGGTGATCCTGATGGCCAGCCCCGCACTCGCCGCCGTGGCCAAAGGGCCGGAGGATTACCTCGCTGTGTACGGAAAGCTGCTCGCGCAGGTGCGCGAACCCGTGATCCTGCACTGGCTCGGCCCGATGTTCGCGCCCGCGCTCACCGGCTACTGGGGTTCAGCCGACCTGGACGTGGCCACCGAGACACTGCTGGAACTGTTGCGCGCCAACGCAACCAAGATCGACGGCATCAAAATGTCCCTTTTGGACGCGGACCGGGAACGCGCGCTGCGCGCCCGGCTGCCCGCAGGCGTGCGGATGTACACCGGCGACGACTTCAACTATCCCGACCTGATCGCGGAAGCGAGCGACGCGCTGCTCGGCATCTTCGACCCGATCGCACCGATCGCGGCAGCCGCGCTGCGCGCCCTGGATGTT
>DASYBO010000178.1:0-2251 GCA_036500685.1 Pseudonocardiaceae bacterium
CAGGTGCGCCGTGCCGGCCGGGGGCGGCCAGCCGTCCATCTCCGGCAGCGAGCGCCGGGCCCGGACCGCCGCGAGTGCCGCGGCCAACCGGGAGTCTCGTGGCCGGGCGTAGTGCACCGCGTTCGTCGCGACCCTCCCCACCCCGGTCTCGGCGGCGATACTGACGAGCAGGTCGTTGCGGCGCGAGTCCAGCGGGTAGCCGTGGTCGGTCAGCTCGACCACGACCTGCTCCCGCCCCCATGCGTCGACCAGCCCCCGCAGATATCGGGCGGCCTCGCCAATACCGCTGCTGTCGCCAGGTTTGGTCAGGGCAGGGTCGAGGGCCCGGCGGACGGCCGCAATGATCACTCGTTGGTGTGACCCCACGAAGTCTCGGTCAGATCGGTGCGACATTGGCGCGATACCACCCAGTCCCGGCGTTCTGCGCCAAACTGGGCTTACACCAACTGAGGGAGGCAGAACGTGCGTCCTGTGCGGGTCGGTTTTTGCGCCGCGGTCATCGCCGCGGCGAGCGTCGCGATCGCGGCATGCGGCACGGCGAGTACATCCGGTTCACCGGCAACGCCATCGACATCGACTTCATCGGCATCCGCGACCTCGTCCGGTTCCGGCGCGACGGCGCCGGTCAACGCGATCGAGACCGCGTACAGCTCGACGATATCGGCGGGAACCGCCAAGATCGCCATGACCATGGGCATGACCGGTGGGCAGTACCAGGGAATGAACTTCAACGCTTCCGCCACCGGCGCGATGGATTTCGTCCACAAATCCGGCGACCTGACCACGAACATGATGGGCATGGACATGGAGGCCCGTTACCTCAACGGCGTCCAATATGTGCATGTCCCGGACAACTGGCTCAGCCAGTCCGGCGGCAAGCCCTGGGTCAAGTTCGACATGAACCAGTTCGCGAACGGCCAGGCAGGCTCGTGGGGCGGGCTGACCAACGGTATGTTCACCGACCCGTCGCAGGTCCTGAGCTATTTGCGTGGGATGGGCGGACACATCACCGACGACGGCCCGGCCACCATCGACGGCACGCCGACCACGCACTACACCGCCGAGTTGACCATTGCCGACCTGGCCAAGAGCGAGAACCTGACCCAGGACCAGGTCACGCAGATGCAGCAAGTGCTCGGCAACGGGCCGGTGCCCATGCAGCTCTGGGTGGACGGGCAGAACCGGCTCCGGCAGATGACCTACAACCAGAGCATGAACTTCGGCGCGTTCATGGGTCAGTTCGGCGGTTCGGGATCCGGCTCGGTCACCATGTCGATGACCATGAAACTGTCCGACTTCGGTACGCCGGTGAACGTCACGGCGCCACCCTCGGACCAGGTCGACGACGCCTTCGGCGGCTGATCAGCGCACGTCGCGGCGGCGGACGACGTCGCTCCGACCTGAGCATCCAAGCCCGATGATCAGCCGTTCAGGCGATACCCGGTCCCCGCCGGTCCACCCAGTTCCAGCCCCGACACATCCAGGTGAGACCTATCGTGACCATCGACGAGAAACCGTCACCGCCGCGCGGCTCCTGCTCGGCCAGCTCGGCCTGACCCCCGACGATCTGACCTGGACACCGGTCCTCGCACCCACCTTCGCCGACTACCTGCCGATCGTGCGGGCCGCGGCCGGTCCCGGCGCTAACCGCACCTACGCCACCCGCCATCTCGACGAGGTCGCTGCGACCGACATCGAGACCCCCGATGCGCGAGACCATGGCCAATACCGTGCCCTGCCGCAACAGCCGCGGCGGCTCCTCCGCCGGCGAACACCTCCTCGCCGACATGCGCGCCCTCTACGTCCGTGCCATCGCCGACGGCCTCGTCCACCCCCGCTACAACCCCGCCGCAGCCGTCCCCAAACCCCCACGGCCCGCCACCAACCGCCGCGCCCTGAACAACCCCGAATTCGCCGCGATCAACCACACCGCCGCCAGCTCCGGTGATGACCCTGTCCTGGACAGTCTGATCCTGCGCATCCACCACGAAACCGCCTGCCGCCGCCAAGCCGCGATCCTGCTCCAGGAAGACGACCTCGACGAACAATGGAACCTCGTGCGACTGCGGGAAAAGAACAAGGCGATCCGGTGGCAACCCATCAGCCCGACCCTCACCCGCGCCCTGGCCGAGCACCGCACCCACCGCGGCACCGGCCACCCCTCCCCCGGGCGACTGCTGCGCTACCGCAACGGCCACCCGCTCAGCACCCGACGCTACGACCACCTCTTCGAGCGCCTCGGCACCCAACT
>DASYBO010000179.1:0-8135 GCA_036500685.1 Pseudonocardiaceae bacterium
AATGGCCGTAGCGGCGGTACCGGTACGTTCCGCCGTCGCGCATGTAGTTGTCCAGCGTCAGGTCGTTCCAGTGCGCGCCGAACCGGGCCCAGTCCGATCGATCGGCCTCGGTCAACGCGGAGAGCTTCGCCGAAGTCAGCAGATGGCCGCCGATCTCGGTCAGCTCGCGTACCGCGTCCATCACCGCGGGAGCCGCGGCCTCGACCTTGGATTCGGGCACCGGTGTGCCTCCCATCTTCAACGGATCTGGCGCACCGAGCATGTGCGGCCGCGCGGCTTCACAGAAGTCCGGTGAACCCCCTACGTCCCTGACGCCCTGTGCGGCGTCGGGTAGTTCCCGGACTACCGGATTCGCTGGGACTGGGCAGAATTTCGGCAGGTGACCGGCCACCCTTGCCGGCGGCCCCCGGAGCGCACGCCGACGGAGGTGCGGGACACGATGCGGACAGAGCGGCTCTCAGCGGAGCAGCGCAAGCTACTGGAGCAACTGCTCGACGCGAAGGGCGTCGCTCGGGCGCGCCCGAGGATCACAGCGCGCGAGGTCGACAGGGCAACGCTGCCGTTGTCCTTCGCGCAGCAGCGGATGTGGTTCTTCAACCAGCTCGCGCCGACCGCGACGATCTACAACATCGCAGGCGCGGCGCGGATGCGCGGCAAGCTCGACGTCGCCGTGCTCCAGCGCTGCCTCGACGAGGTGGTGCGCCGGCACGAGGTGCTGCGCTCCACCTTCCACCAGGTCGACGGGCGTACCGTGCAGCGGGTCGACCCGGCGCGGCCGGTGCCGATGCCCGTCATCGACCTGCGCGACCTCGACCCGGTGCAACGCGACGCCACCGTCGCCGCGCGCTGCGCGGAAGAAGCGGACCGCCCCTTCAACCTCAGCAGCGACCTGCTGCTGCGCCCTGTGCTGCTGCGCCTCGCCGACGACGACCAGTTGCTGCTGCTCAGCCAGCACCACATCGGCACCGACGGCTGGTCGCTCGGCCTGCTGCTGCGCGAACTCGGCCTGCTCTACGGCGCGTTCGTCGAGGGCAAACCGTCGCCGTTGCCCGAACCGACCGTGCAGTACGGCGATTTCGCCATCTGGCAACGGGAATGGCTCAGCGGTGACACCCTGGAAGAGCACCTTGCCTACTGGCGCGAACGGTTGGCCGGCGCGGGCGCGCTCGACCTGCCGACCGGGCGGCTGCGCCCGGCCGAACGCACCTGGAGCGGCGGCTGCGTCGACGTCGCGCTGCCGGCCGAACTGGTGCGCGGCCTGAAAACGTTGGGCGACACCGAACGCGCCACCCTGTTCATGGTCCTGCTGGCGGCGGTCGGCACGTTGTTCCAGCGCTGGAGCGGGCAGCAGGACATCGTGCTCGGCGTCCCGGTGGCCAACCGCAACCAGGCCGAAACCGAGGCACTGGCCGGCAGTTTCGTCAACACGCTGCCGATGCGCCTCGACCTGACCGGCGAGCCGACCTTCCGCGACCTGCTGCGCAGGGCAAGGCAGGAAGCGCTCGGCGCGTACGCGCACCAGGACGTGCCGATCGAGAAGATCATCGAGGACGTCAACCCGGAGCGCGAGGCCACCGCGCACACCCCGCTCATCCGGCACATGCTCGGCCTGCACAACACGCCGTGGGAAGAGTTGGCCCTGCCCGACCTCACCGTCGACCTCGAACCGCTGGACACCGGCAAGGCCCGGTTCGACCTGGAATTCGAGTTGTCGCCGACCGACGAGGGCGGCATCAGCGGCTACCTGTGGTTCGCGTCCGACCTCTTCGATCGCGACACCGTCCAACGCCTGTGCGAGAGCCTGCACACGTTGCTCAGCGGCGCCCTCGCCAACCCCGACGTGCCAACCTGGCAACTCCCGATCGTCGCCGACCAGCCAACGCCCGCATCCGAGCAGGCCGTCCCGTTCCTGGACCGCTTCGCCCACTGGGTGCACACCACCCCGGACGCACCCGCCATCGACGAACTCGACTACCAGTCCCTGGACACCGCAGCGGATCGCCTGGCAGGCCAACTGACCGCAGGCGAACGCGTAGCCCTCCTGCTGCCCCCAGCGGATGTGGCCGTGGCAGCGGTCGCGCTGGCCAAACTCGGCGCCATCGGCATCCCCCTCGACCCCACCCTGCCCGCCGACGAGATCCGCGCCGCCCTGACCCGCACCGGCCCGCACGCCGTGCTGACCACGTCGGCAGGCCCCGACTGGCTGTCCGAATTGGACGAACTCCAGGTTCACCTGCTCGACCACATGGACTCCGCAAGCCAAAGCGACCGGCGACCGGCGGATGCCGGGCTGCTGGTCGAAAGCAGCGGCGGCCGATTCATCCGGCTCGGCACCGAGGACATCGCCACCCAACTGCACCGGGCCGACGCCCTGTGCGCCATCGCACCCGGCACGCGCTTCGCCGGTCCCGGCATCGTGCACGGCCTGCTCTGGCCGCTCGCCAACGGCGCCACGGTGGTGACCGACCCAGCCAAGGCGAACACCGTCCTCACCACCCCGGCCCAACTGGACACCGTCGGCGCCGAACGGGTCATCGTGACCGGCGAACAGCTCTGGCCCGAAGCACTGCCGGACACCGAGCTGTACTACGGCTACGCGCTCGCCGAAACCGGATTCGTTGCCGGCCAACGCGTTCACCCCGGCCCCGCCGAGATCACCGGAACCGGCCGAGTCGCGCTGGGCCGCGCCCTACCCGGTGCCGACCTGCGCGTGCTCGACGAGCACGGCCAGCCCGTCCCCATAGGCGTCGCGGGCGAACTGCACGTCGGCGACATCGCGACCGGCGACCGAGTCCGCAGGACGCCCGAGGGCGGGTTGGAGTTCCTTGGTTCGGCACAGGCCTTTGCCGTGCGGGGTCGTCCGGTCGAACCGGGCGACGTCACCGCCGAACTGCACGCCCACCCGCTCGTCACGCAGGCACATACGACGCTGCCGCAGGGCGAATCCGCGCTCGCCGCATACTTGACGCTCGCCGCGAACCCCGCGAACGGCGACACCGCGCGCTGGCGCGAGGAGTTCGAGAACAACTACCTCGGCCGCGACCCGGACGAGGACCCGACACTCAACGCGACCGGCTGGACCAGCCCGCACACCGGCGAATACCTTGCGCCGGAGGCGATGCGGATCTGGTTGGACTCCACCGTGCGCAACGTGCTCGACCTGCGCCCGGCGCAGGTGCTGGAGATCGGCGTGCGCACCGGGGTGCTGCTGTTCCGGCTGGCACCGCGCTGCGAGTCCTACCTCGGCACCGACGTCTCCGCCCGCGCACTGCGGCACATCGACAACAACCGCCGCCGCCTTGCCGCGAAGTCCGGTTCGGTCACTCTGGACCAGCGGGCGCCGGACGACTTCATCGGCCTCGCTGACGGCGCCTACGACACTGTGCTTCTCAACGACCTCACCGGTTATCTCGCCGGCCCGGAACAGCTGGCCGAACTGGTGACCGGTGCGGTACGGGTGCTCCGGCCGGGCGGCCGGGTCTTCATCGGCGGGGTGCTCAGCCGCCGCCAGCGCGAACTGGTCGGCCTCGAGCGGCAACTGGACCGGCTGCCCGCCGACACCCCGGTCAGCCGGCTCCGCGCGCTGCTGGCCAAGCAGGCCGCCGAGGCCGGCGAACTCGCCGTCGACCCGGAGTTCTTCGCCGACCTCGGGCACCGGCTACCCGGCGTCGGTCGGGTCAGCATGCTGTTGCGTGCCGCCGCTCCCGGCAGCGACCTGTCCAGCCTGCGCTACGACATCGTGCTGCACCTCGACGATCCCGGCCGGCTCGCCGACCCGGAACCGCACTGGCTGAACTGGCCAGGGATCGACGACCTGCCAGCCCTGCTGACCGAGAGCGGCCCCGACCTGATCGGTCTGCGCGGCGTGCCGCATGCCGGCCAACACCGGCAACGCAAGGCCGCTGATCTGCTGACCGGCACCGGCACGGTCGGCGACCTCGCCGCCGCCCTTGGCGCGGAACGCAACGCCGTCGACCCGACCGATCTCGTCGCCGTGGCCACCGCGCACGGCTACCAGATCATCGTCGGCGGCCGGATCAGCGGCGAACCCGGACTGCTGGAGGTAGTTCTGCGGCGCAGGCAGGCCGACGCGACGACCTCCCTTACCGAGCTACTGGCCGAACCGGTCGGCCCGGCCGACTGGCAGGCAAGCGATCCCTCGTGGGCAAGTCGAGCCAGGGCAGCGGTTCCGTTGCTGCGCAACCATCTTCGCGAGCGACTGGCCAGCAACGCCGTGCCGGGCAGGATCGAAGTACTCGCCCAGTGGCCGTTGGCCGGCACCGGCAAGCTCGATCCGGCCGCGCTGCCGGTTGGCGACGAGGATGCCGCGACAGAGGCCGAAACCGACGAGCAGCCGCTGGTCGAACCGCGCACGGAGACCGAACAGGTGGTCGCCCGGATCTGGTCGGACGTGCTCGGCGCGGACCGGATCGGCGTGCACGACGACTTCTTCTCGCTCGGCGGCCATTCGCTGATGGGCGCGGAAGTGATCGACCAGGTGCGCGAGCACTTCAAGATCGACCTGCCGCTCGGCCAGTTGTTCGAGACACCGACGGTGGCCGCGGTCGCCGGCTTCGTCGACCGCGAGAAGGAGCGTCCGCGCCAGGACGCGACGCCGATCCGGCGGATCAACCGGGCCGAGTACCGCAGGGCGTCGGTGTCCGGCGCGGACAGGAGGGACTGAGTCCGATGGCGGACGAAACACTGGTGGTCGACACGTCGTTCGCCCAACGGAGCCTGTGGCTGCAGAACCAGCTCGATCCGGGCCAGCCCACCTACAACGTCACCTCGGTGGTGGCCATCCACGGACCGTTGGACGCGACGGCGGTCGAATACGCGCTCAACGTCGTCGTCGACCGGCACGAGGCGCTGCGCACCGTGTTCGAACTGGACAACGGCGTTCCGGTGCAGGTGATCGGTCCTACGCTGCCACTGGACGTGCCAGTGCTCGACGTGGCGGCCGATGACGTGCAGGAGTGCGTGCGGGCCGAGGTGCGCAAGCCCTTCGACCTGCGCACCGGACCGCTGCTGCGTTTCACCCTGCTGCGCCTTGCCGCCGATCACCACGTCGCCGTGTTGGTCATGCACCACATCGTCACCGACGGCGTGTCCTCCGCGCTGCTGTTCGACGAATTCGCTACCGCGTATGCGGCACGCGTTGAAGGTCGCCCCGCTGATCTGCCCGAGCTGCCCATCCAGTACGCGGATTTCGCGGTGTGGCAACGGGAAACGCTGCGCGGGCAGGCGCTGCAAGAGCTGACCGACTACTGGGCCGACCGACTGGCTGGCATTCGCGCCGTCTTCCTGCCGACCGACCGGCCTCGGCCCGCCGCGCCCGGCTCGGACGGCGGCACCGTGCACTTCACCATCCCGGCCCGGCTGACTTCTCGACTGGAAGCATTGGCCCGCGCCCAGCACGCCACCCTGTTCATGGTGTTGCTCGCCGGCCTTGACATTCTGCTGGCCCGCTACTGCCGGCAGCACGACATCACGGTCACCTCGCCGATGGCCGGCCGCACCCGCCCCGAACTGGAGCGGCTCATCGGCTACTTCGTGAACCCGGTCCTGCTGCGCGTCGACCTGGCGGGCGATCCCGACTTCATCGAGGCGCTGGGCCGGGTGCGAGCCACCTGCGTCGGCGCGATCGAGCATCAGGAACTGCCGTTCGAGCAGGTGGCCGAGCTGCTGCGGGCCGAAGCCAGGTCCGGTGTTGAGGATCCGGCGGCGCAGATCATGGTGGTGTTGCAGAACATGCGCAGGGCCGACTGGCAGATCGCCGGCCTGGTGTTCGAACCGCTCCGGGTCGACACGGCGACCGCGAAGGTCGATCTGGTCGTCGATCTGGAACCCGGCCAGGACGGCTACGACGGCATGCTGGAGTACCGCGCCGACATCTTCGATGCCGCGACCATCGAGCGGCTGGCCGAACACCTGCTGATCGTGCTGGAAGAGGTCGCGGAAGACCCGCACCAGCCGATCTCCCGGATCAACCTGCTCACCCAGGACGAGCGCGCCACCGCCCTGAGCAGCACCGCGACCGAACTCGTCGAAGGCCGAATCGACGCCGCCTTCGCCGAATGGGCGGCCAAGACACCAGACACGATCGCCGCTGGCGAGCTGACCTACGCCGACCTTGACCGCGACAGCACGGCCCTCGCCGAGCGACTGCGAGCGGCCGGTGCCGCACCGGGAACCGTGGTGGCCCTTGCCATTCCGCCGTCGACCGAGCTACTGGTCGCCATGCTCGCCGTCGCCAAAGCAGGCGCCGCCTACCTGCCCCTCGACCCCGACGACCCGCCGAGCCGGCGCGCGGCCGACGTCCGCGCAACGGTCGACGCGGACCTGACCATCACCACCAGCGGCGCTCCACCCGAGCCGACCGACCCCGACCTGGCTCGGGTGGAGCGCACCATCGACGGCAGGCTGGCGGCCAGCACCCACGCCGAGGTCGTCACCGCCGCCCTCGCTCTTGCCGAAGCACTCGGAGCACGCATCCCCGTCAGCGGGCTGCGACCGGCCGAGTTCACCAGCCTCGCGGCTGCCGGCCTGATCAACGGCGCGACGCTGGCGCTGACCGAACCGGCCCCCACCGGACTCGCCGCCCAGATAGGCGGCTACTTCGCGGTTTCCGGCCGTCGCCTGCGGCACTGCCGCTGGTACGTGCTCGACGAACACGGCGAACCGGTGCCCTCGGTCGTGCCGGGCGAGCTCTACCTCGCAGGCCCTGCGATCGGCCGCCCCTACTCGGATGCGGACGCCCGCTTCGGCCCCGACCCTTACGGCGAGGGGCGTCGCTACCGGACCGGCCTGCTGGCCCGGCTCACCAGCGATGACCATGTCGAACTGCTCGGCCGGGTCGACGGACTGCTCGACGTCGACGGTGAAGTCGTCGACCCGGCGGAGATCGAGGCGGCGATCGCGGCCGTGCAAAGCGTCGCCGAATGCGCGGTGATCAGCTGGGGCGAGCCGGCCCGGCTGGTGGCCTACGTGGTCCCGCCGATCGGCGCCCGAGTCGACGCGGCTCAGCTACGCGATGCGCTGGCCGAATCGTTGCCGCAGCGCCTGATCCCCGGCTCGATCGTCGAGGTCGGACTGCTGCCCCGCGACGCCGACGGCGCGCTGGACCTGACCCAGGTGCCCGCGCCCGAAACTGAGCAGAGCGCCGAGATCGCCGAATACGTGGCACCGCGCACGCCGTTCGAGGAGGAGGTCGCCGCGATCTGGTCCGACCTGCTCGAACGCGAACGGATCGGCATCCATGACAACTTCTTCGACCTCGGCGGTCAGTCGCTGACCGCGGTGCTGATCGCGGCCCGGATCCGCGACCGGTTCGGCGTCGATGTCGTCGTGCGCGACCTCTACGCCAACTTCACCGTCGCCGAGACCGCGTGGAAAGTCCTGGAGCGAGTGATGGCCGACCAAGAAGAAAACGTGAACCCGACAGCGGAGGCAGGCCGATGAGCCATCGAGCGACCAGCATCGCCGAACGAGCCGATGCCGACGAACTCACCGTGCTGACCGCGCTGGTCGCGGTGCTGCACCGACGCGGCGGCCAGGACACCATCCGGATCGGCGGCACCGGCCTTGCCACCATCGACGTCGCCGACGACCCCGGCTTCGCCGAACTCACCGAGCGGATCGCCGACGCGACCACCGCGGCATCGGTGGTGCCATCGCCGGTCACCGTCGAATCCGTCGACCTCGTCATCGCCGACGACCACTTCGAGTTGCGCGCCGAACCGTCCGAAGTGGACCAACTACGCGACCAGGTGGTGGCCGCGCTGGCCGACGCGCGGGAACGGCCGAAATGCCCGCTGTCCGTGCTGAACCTGGCCGGCCCCGGCGATCTGCGGCTGATCGCGGGCTTCGCCGGCAGCGGCGTGGCTGCGCTGCCGGCCCGGTGCGTGCACGAACTCGTCGACGAGCAGGCCGCCCGCACCCCGGACGCGCAGGCGGTCACCGCTGGCTGGACCGTGCTCACCTACCGAGCGCTCGTGCGCGCGGCGGATCGGCTCGCGGTGCGGCTCGTCGAGGCGGGGGTGCGGGCCGATCAGGTCGTCGGCCTGCTGCTGCCGCGCTCGCCCGAGTTGATCGTCGCGCTGCTCGCCGTGCTCAAGGCGGGCGGCGCCTACCTC
>DASYBO010000180.1:0-2477 GCA_036500685.1 Pseudonocardiaceae bacterium
GACGTCGATGTCGACGGTGCGCTTGGCGCGCCCGTCCGGCCCGATCACCGAGTACTGCACCCGCTTGCCCCGGCCCCAGAAGTACGACACCGCGTGCCGGTCGCCGGTGCGCGGATCGCGCTTGGGGTGCGCGGTGTAGCCGCCCGTGATGGTGCCGTCGAAGTCGCACTGGCCGATGGTGTCGAGTTCCTCGGACAGTTCGTAGTTGACGATGCCGCTCTCCACCAGGGCGAAGGTCTTGCCAGCGTGGCCGATGATGTTGGTGTTCGGTCCGGTGTCGGCCCAGCCCGCGGAAGGCTTGTGCGGCACGGGTTTCTCGCCCATCGCCTTGGCGACGGCGGCGGAGCGCACCCAGCGGTTGCGGTACCACTGCGCCTTGCCGTCCCGGATGCGTACGCCGTGCACCATCGCGTCGCCGGTGAACCAGTGGTACGCGACCGGGTCGACCTCCTGCGCCGGGTTCGGCCCGTTGCGCAGGTAGCGGCCGTCGAGGTGCTCGGGAATGTGCCCGGTCACCTCGAGTTCGGTGATCGTGTTCTCGTGTTCGAGCGGGGCGTAGTTGCCCTCGAGATACGGATTTCCCATCGTCATCATCCTTGGGGTGAGTGCCAAATAACTTTGTTATGTCCAGGTATAACAAAGTTATGGCACGATGGCAAGCATGGTTCCGAGGCAGACGCGCGACAAGGTGCTCGAAGCGGCCATGCGGCTGCTGGCCAGCGAAGGACCCGACGCTTTGCAGGTCCGCAGGATCGCCGCCGAGGTGGGCAGCTCGACGATGACCGTGTACACCCACTTCGGCAGCATGATCGACCTGTGCGCCGCGGTGATCCAGGAAGGACTGGCCCGCTTCGCGACCGCGCTCGACGAGGCCGGGCAGACCGAGGACTCCATCGCCGACCTGTTCGCGCAGGGCGTTGCCTACCGGCGCTTCGCCCTGGACAACCCGCACCTGTACCGGATGATGTTCGGCGTCTCAACGCCCAAGACCGACCAGCGGTCCTTCCGCGACCTCACCATCGACGACTCGCCGAGCGCGCTACCCGAGGGCACCACCGCGTTCGGCTTCCTGGCCCGGCTGACCGAACGCGCCGCGGCCGAGGGCCGGGTCGACGTGCCGGACACGGTCGGGCTGGCCGCGCAGATCTGGAGCGCCATTCACGGCTACGTGCTGCTGGAGATGGCCGGCTTCTTCGGCGATCAGGGCATGGGCCTGGTCGAGGTGCTGGGTCCGTTGACGATCGCGCTGCTGGTCGGTGCGGGCGACGACCGCGAGCGAACCGAGTCCTCGCTGCGCGACGCGTTGACCCGGCTCGCCTCCTAGGGCTATCGTCGAAGAACTTGATGACCAGATTTGAAATCTGGTCACGAAGTCAGAGGGGGCGACCGTGCCGGCAAGGCAACCACCCGGTCGAGGTGAGCGAATCCTGCTGGCCGCAGGCGAGCTGCTGGTCCGGCACGGCTACCGCAAGGTGACCATGGAGGACATCGCGAAGGCGGCCAAGGTCGGCAAGGGCACCGTGTACCTGCACTGGCGGACCAAGGAGCAGTTGTTCATGACGCTGCTGCGGCACGAGGCGGTGGACATGGTCACCGAGGTGATTGCCGGGATCCGAGCTGATCCGGCCGAGGTACTGCCGCACCGACTGATGCGATCGTCGTTTGTCCGCACCCTGCGCAACCCGCTGTTGACCACCATGCTCACCGGCGACAACGACATCTTCGGCGCGGCCGGCAACACCGCACTGGCCGGCAAGGGCCTGCTGATCGACTACGACTACTTCGAGCTGATGACCAGCAACGGCCTGCTGCGCGCCGACATCCCACACCTGGACTACGCCATGCAGGCGGTGACCATCGGGTTCTGGCTGTTCGACCGGGCCGCACCGGCAGAACCAGAGTTGACCTTGGAACAACGCGCGGACGCACTGGCCAGGATCATCGCCGACGCGTTCGAACCGAGCACCGCGCCCGAACCGGAAACGCTGGCAACGGTCGCCGAAACCGTGTGCACCCGGTTCGAGGCCGTGATCGCCGAGCACAGGACTTGGCTGTCCGACGCCTGATCAACACGCAAACAAGGGGGCAACACCATGACGACGACCGCACTCGCGGACACTCCCGGCTTGTCCGATGCGCACTTCTGGTTGCGCGGCGAGACCGGCAACGAATGGGTCCGATTCGATCCGACCCTCGGTATGTGGCAGGTCTACGGCTACGCCGACACGGCACGGATTCTCAGCGACCCGGCCACCTTCTCCTCCGACATCAGCGCCAAACTGCCGATGTACGAGCGCAACAACGGCGTGTTGACGATGATGGATCCGCCGGATCATCGCAAGCTGCGTGGCCTGGTCAGCCACGCGTTCACCCCGAAGGTGGTCGCCGACCTCGAGCCGAGGATCGTGACGGTCCTCACCGAACTGCTTGACGCGCTACCGGATCCCGACCGGCTGGAACTGGTCGAGGACCTGACG
>DASYBO010000181.1:0-4743 GCA_036500685.1 Pseudonocardiaceae bacterium
CAGCACGAACCCGCCGTCGCCCTCGGTCACCGCGACCGTGCCGAACGCCGCCCCCTTGGGAGCCGCGCCGAGGGCGGGCACGCGCTCGCACGCGTGCGGGGCCGCGTTGAACAGCACCGTTGCCGAACCCTCGCCGGCCAGTGCGCGCTGCGCGCCGTCGATGAGGCCGTTGAGCTCATCGGCGATCTCGGCGTAGGTCCGTTCTGCCTCCTTGTGCACCCAGGCGATCGAGCTGCCCGGCAGGATGTCGTGGAACTGGTTGAGCAGCACCCGCTTCCACAACCGGTCCAGCTGCTCGTACGGGTACTCCGCGCCAAGCCTGGTGGTTGCCGTCGCGGCCCACAGTTCGGCCTCGCGCAGCAGGTGTTCGCTGCGCCGGTTGCCCTGCTTGGTCTTGGCCTGGCTGGTGTACGTGCCGCGGTGGTACTCCAGGTAGAGCTCGCCCACCCAGACCGGCGCGTTCGGGTACTCGCCTTCGGCCTTGGCGAAGAACTCCCTCGGCGGCTCGATCGTCACCCGAGGCGAACCCTCCAGATCGGACAGTCGAGCGGCGCGGGCCAGCATCTCGCGGGTGGGGCCGCCACCGCCGTCGCCGTGGCCGAAGGGCAGCAGCGACACGGTGGCGCCGCCCTTCTCCCGGAAGTTGCGTTCTGCGTGCGCGAGTTCGCGGCCGAGGATCTCCGAGTTGTAGGTGTCGGCAGGCGGGAAGTGGGTGAAGACCCGAGTGCCGTCGTGGCCCTCCCACCAGAACGTGTGGTGCGGGAACTTGTTGGTCTGGTTCCAGGAGATCTTCTGGGTCAGGAACCAGCGCGAGCCCGAGGCCAGCACGATCTGCGGCAGCGCGCCGCTGTAGCCGAACGAGTCGGGCAGCCAGACCTCCTCGGTCTCGATGCCGAACTCGTCGAGGAAGAACCGCTTGCCGTGCACGAACTGCCGCGCCATGGCCTCGCTGCCCGGCATGTTCGTGTCGGACTCGACCCACATGCCGCCGACCGGCACGAACTGGCCCGCCGCGACCTTCTTGGCCACCTTGGCGAACACCTCGGGCCGGTGCTCCTTGATCCAGGCCAGCTGCTGCGCCGAGGACATCGCGAACACGAACTCGGGGTGCTCGTCCATCAGCGCTGTCACGTTCGACGCGGTCCGCGCGACCTTGCGCACGGTCTCGCGCAGCGGCCACAGCCAGGCCGAGTCGATGTGCGCGTGGCCGACAGCCGAGATGTGGTGCGCCGACGCGTTCGCCGGCTTGGCCAGCACCTCGGCCAGTTCCGCGCGGCCCGCCGTCGCGGTGCCGTTCACGTCCTGCAGGTTGATCACGTCGAGGGCGCGGCCGAGGGCGCGCAGGATCTCCCAGCGCCGCGTGCTGCCCTCAGGCAGTTCGTGCATGAGCTGGGACAGCACTTCGATGTCGGCGACGAGTTCCCACACGTGCGCGTCGAAGATCGCCAGGTCGACGCGTTCGATCCGGTAAAGCGGTTTATCTCCCGCGGTTTCCTTCAGACCCAGCGGGGTGGGCAGGAACGGGTTGTCGCCCAGGATCACCGGATTCGCCGCCGCCTCGACGTACAGCGTCACCTGCTCGCCGCCGGCGACCGGCGCGCCGATGCGCACCCACTGGTTGCGCGGGTTGAGTCCCTTGACCGCCGAACCGTCCTGCGTGTAAACGAGCCCTTCGCACTGGAAGCCGGGCATGCGCTCGTCGAACCCGAGGTCGATCAGGGCTTCAACGGTGCGACCGGCCCAGTCGGCGGGAACCTGCGCGGTGACCCGCATCCAGGTCGTGCCCCAGGCCGGACCCCACGCATCGCCGACCTGAGCGGGGCGGTACTCGGCGGCAAGGCCCTCCGCCACCGCGACGGGCTCACCGGGCGCCTCCCACACCTCGATTCGCGCCGGCACCGAGGCCGGATACACCGCGGGCCGGATGCGCTCGCGCAACACCCGATCGACGCGCCCCTCGATCAACTTCCGATCGTCATGCATATTCAGCTGCTCCGATGGTCAGGGGTTCTCAGCACTTGCTACCGTGCTGGTCGGGGCGATCGTCGTCAATCCCGGTGTGACCTGGCGTCGTGGTTTTGTCCTGTTGTCAACGGCAGCGCGCCCTTCGGTCCACTCTCTTATGCTCGGCCCATGACCGCGACCCTGATCGACGCGCAGGGCCAGGTGGGCCGGCTGCGCGAGACCTTCCGCAGCCGCCGCACCCGGCCGATCGCCTGGCGCAGGTCCCAATTGCAGGCCCTGCGAGCCATGCTCACCGAACAGGCCGACGACTTCCATGCGGCGCTGCGCGCCGACCTCGGCAAGAGCGAGGCGCAGGCGCGCGGCGCCGAGACCGGTTTCGTGATCAACGAGATCGACCACACCCTGGCCAACCTGGACGCCTGGCTGACCCCGGAACCGGCCGACGTACCGGAGCGGCTCGGCGGCGGCGAAGCCCGCGTCGTGCGCGAACCGCTGGGCGTCGTGCTGATCATCGGCCCCTGGAACTACCCGGTCCACCTGGTTCTGGCCCCGCTGGTCGGCGCGATCGCGGCAGGCGACTGCGTGCTCATCAAGCCGAGCGAGGTCGCCGTGGCCACATCGGCGGCCATCGCCCGGCACCTGCCGCGCTACCTCGACACCGAGGCGTTCACCGTGGTCGAGGGCGGGGTCGCCGAAACGACCGACCTGCTGGCCCAGCGGTTCGACCACATCTTCTACACCGGCAACGGCGCGGTCGGCCGGATCGTGATGACCGCCGCCGCCAAGCACCTGACCCCGGTCACCCTCGAACTCGGCGGCAAGAGCCCGACGATCGTCGAGCCCGGCACCGACTACTCCGCCGCGGCAGGCGTCATCGCCTACGGCCGGTTCAGCAACGCGGGCCAGACCTGCGTCGCCCCGGACTACCTGCTGGCCATCGGCTCGGCCGCCGACGAGATCCAGCCCTACCTTGCCGGCGCGGTCAAGGCCATGTTCGGCGAGGACCCGGCGACCAGCCCCGAGTACCGGCGGATCATCAACGAACGGCACTTCGACCGGCTGCGCCCGCTGCTCGACGACGGCCGCGCCGTGTTCGGTGGCCAGACCGACCGCGACGACCGCTACATCGCGCCCACGCTGCTCGACGACGTCGACCCTGACTCGGCGGTGATGGCGGCGGAGATCTTCGGCCCGATCCTGCCGATCATCCGGGTCCCCGACCTGGACGCGGCCATCGCGTTCATCAACGAACGCGACAAGCCGCTTGCCCTCTACGGATTCACCGCCTCCGAGCGCAGCAAGCAGCGCCTGCAGGAGGAGACCTCCTCCGGCGGCCTCGCGTTCGGCGCGGCCCTCGTCCAGCTCGGCGTGCCCGATCTGCCCTTCGGCGGCGTCGGCGAGAGCGGCATGGGCCGGTATCACGGCAGGTACTCGATCGACACGTTCAGCCACCTCAAAGCGGTGCTGGACAAGTCTGTCGGAGGCCAGTCCTAAGATCCCTCGGTGGGTTTTGACGGATTCGGCGAGTACGCCATCGACTTCTTCGACGACCTCACGGTCGACAACTCCAAGTCGTTCTGGGACGAACACAAGCACATCTACCAGTCCGACGTGCGGGCGCCGATGGAGGCGCTGCTCGCCGAGTTGGAGTCCGAGTTCGGCGATTTCGGTGGGGCCAAGGTGTTCCGGCCCTACCGGGACGTCCGCTTCGCCAAGGACAAGACGCCGTACAAGACGCACTGCGGCGGCGTGATCGAACGCGCTCGTGGCGCGGGCGCCTACTACGTGCAGGTCGGCCCGGAAGGCCTGCTGGTCGCGGGCGGCTGCTTCCACGCCGACGCCGCGCAGCTGCGCGCGTACCGCATCGCGGTCGACGACGACCGGCGCGGCGAGGAGCTGGTCACCCTGCTGGCGAAGCTGCGCAAGGCCGGCTGGGAGGTCGCCGGCGACGTCATGAAGACCGCCCCGCGCGGCGTCGCCAAGGACCACGTGCGCATCGACCTGCTCAAACACCGCTCGCTCTATGTGCGCAAGCTCTACGAACCGGACGACGCCCTGCACGAGAAGGAGACGCTGCGCCGGGTCCGCACCGGTTTCCGCGCGATCCGCGCCCTCAACGAGTGGATGGCCGACCACGTCGGCCTGCCCGAGGAAACCGAACGCCGGCGCTAACGCTGAGTGACTCGCCGATGTCTGACGCAAGAATGCCACGGTCCGGTGAGACAAAGATGCCCCGCGAGCTGGATCGGTCCAGGCAGCAGGTCTACTCTCTAGAGACGTGAGTCGACGCGCGAAAATCGTTTGCACCCTCGGGCCCGCGACCGCGACACCGGAGAAGCTTCGTGACCTGGTGAACGCGGGTATGGACGTGGCCAGGATGAACTTCAGCCACGGCAGCCATGCTGACCACAAGCAGGTCTACGACCTGGTGCGCTCGATCGGCGCCGAGTGCGGCCGAGTCGTCGGCATCCTCGCCGACCTGCAGGGCCCCAAGATCCGGCTCGGCACGTTCGCGGGCGGTCCGGTCGAATGGCGCACCGGCGACGTGGTCCGGGTGACGGTCGAGGATGTCGCCGGCACCCACGACCGGGTCTCCACCACCTACAAAGGACTGGCCAGGGACGCCAGGCCCGGCGACCGCCTGCTTGTCGACGACGGCAAGGTCGGCATGATCGTCACCGCGGTCGAAGGCCCCGACGTGGTCTGCGAGGTCACCGAGGGCGGTCCGGTCAGCAACAACAAGGGACTTTCCCTGCCCGGTATGGACGTCTCGGTGCC
>DASYBO010000182.1:0-3072 GCA_036500685.1 Pseudonocardiaceae bacterium
CCCTCGGACACCAGCCGCCACAGATCCTCGGGCCCTGCGACGCCGCCGGGCAGCCGGCAGGACATGCCGACGATGGCGATCGGTTCGGTTGACGCGGCCAGCAGTTGCCGGTTGCGCTTCTTCAACTCGCCGACCTCGGCCAGCGACGTGCGCAGCGCCTCGACGACCTTTTCATACGACGCACTCACCGCAGGCCTCCCATCAGTCGGTAGCGGATGTCGGGATTACTCACTGCCCAGCGCCATCTGCACGAGATCGTCGACGTCGAGGTCGGCGATCGCTCGCTCGTCCTGCGCGAGTTCGAGCAGGGCTTCTGGCAGCTTCTCAATGCGCGGCTTCGTGCGTTCAGGGCTCAGTCGCGTCAACAGGTGCTGGGCGACAACCGACGGGTTCGGGTAGTCGAAAACCAGCGTGGGCGGCAGCTTCAGTCCGGTCGCCTCGCGCAGCCGGTTGCGCAGCTCCACCGAGGTCAACGAGTCGAACCCGGCATCCTTGAAGGCCGTGTCCGGCCGCACGTCCTCCGGACCCGCGTGCCCGAGCACGACCGCGACCTGGCCGCGCACCACGTCAAGCAGCAGCGCTTCCTGGTCGGCGGGCGCGAGCCCGGTGAGCCTGCGCTCCAAGGTGTTGTCCGCCTTGGCCACGGCCCGTGCCTGCTGGCGGCTCGGCCGGACCAGGCCGCGCAGCAGGGACGGCACCGCGCCGTCCGCCCGCATCGCTTCCAGGTTCAGCTTCATCGGCACCAGCAACGCCGTGTCCATCCGCAGCGCGACGTCGAACAGGTCAAGGCCCTCGGCCCGGCTCAGCTCAAGGACGCCACCGCGACTGGCTCGCGCGTGGTCGAGGTCGCCGATGCGGGCGGCCATGCCGCTGCTCCGCTCCCACATTCCCCACGCCAGCGACAGGCCGGGCAGACCGGCCGCGCGCCGATGGGCCATGGCAGCGTCCAGGTAGGCGTTCGCCGCCGCGTAACTGCCCTGACCGCCGCCGCCGACCACACCCGCGACCGACGAGAACACGACGAACGCGTCCAGTTCCAGGTCCCTGGTCAGGTCGTCGAGGTGCCGCACCGCGTCGACCTTGGGCGCGAACACGCCGGCCAGCCGCTCGGGCGTCAGCCCGCCGATCAGACCGTCGTCGAACACGCCAGCCGTGTGCACGATGCTGGTCGGCCGATGCTCGGCCAGCAGCGCCGCCACCTGATCCCGGTCCGAGAGATCACAGGCCACCACCGACACTTCGGCGTCCAGCTCCGGCAGGCCCTCGGCCGCCGAACCTCGCCTGCTGGCCAGCACCAGGCGGCGGACGCCGTGTCGGGTGACCAGATGCTGAGCCACCCAGCCGCCCAGCGCGCCTGCGCCCGAGACCAGCACCGTCCCTTGTGGATCGAACTCGACCGGCCGTTCCTTGGGCCTGCCGGTGCTGCGAGCGAGCCGAGGAACCGACAACGTCGTCCCGCGCACGGCCAACTGAGGTTCACCCGCCGCCAGCACGAGATCGGCACCGCCGTCGGTGTCCAGCAGGACGATCCGGTCCGGGTTCTCCGCCTGCGCCGACCGGATCAGGCCCCAGACCGCCGCGGCGGCCGGGTCGGTCACCTCGTCCTCACCGCCAGCCGGCACGGCGCCGCGCGTCCTGACGACCAGACGCGACTCGTCGAACTGAGGCGCGGTCAGCCACGCCTGCACCATCTCCAGCACCCGAGACGTCACCGCGAGCGGACCGTCGACACCGACGGCGTCGACGACCACAACGGGCGGCACCGCGCTCAACGCAAGCAGGTCCTCGGGCGCGGCCACCGACACCCACGACGGCACCGGTTCGGCTGCGGTCGCGGGCAGTTCGGTCCAGTCCACTTGGAACACCGAGTCGGGGACATCGTGCGCCCCCAATTGCGCCGCCGACACCGGCCGCGACACCAACGAGTCCATCGTCAGCACCGGCCCGCCGGTCTCGTCAGCCGCCTCGACAGACAGTGCATCCGGTCCGGCCGGAGCGAGTCGCACCCGCAGCGCCGAAGCGCCGACCGCGTGCAGCACGAACCCGTTCCAGGCGAACCCCAACACGGCGTCGCCCGACTCCTCCGCCGCGCCTGCGGTCGCCGCCTGCAACGCCGCGTCCAGCAACGCCGGGTGGACGCCGAACTTGCCGGCCTCCGCACGCAGATCCTCGGGCAGGGCGACCTCGGCGAAGACCTCGTCGCCGCGCCGCCACACCGCGCGCAGGCCCTGGAACGCGGGGCCGTAGCCGTAGCCGCGCTCGGCCAGGTCGGTGTAGAAGTCCTCGACATCGACCTGCTCCGCGTCGCGCGGCGGCCAGGCGGTGAAGTCGAAACCTGTTGCCGGTGCATGGTCCTGGGAGAGAACGCCGGTCGCGTGGCGCGTCCAGGTTCCCGTGCCGCCGTCGCGTCGCGAGTACACCTCGACCGTGCGGGTGCCGTGTTCAGCAGGCCCGCTCATTGCGACCTGCACTCGCACGCCGCCCTGCTCGGGGATCACCAGGGGCGACTCGATCACCAGCTCGTCCAGCACCGAGCAGCCCGCCTCGTCACCGGCCCGCACGGCCAGCTCGACAAGGCCGCTGCCGGGCAGGATCACGACGCCGCCGACCGCGTGATCGGCCAGCCATGGATGCGTCCGCACCGAGAGCAGCGAGGTGAAGACCAGGCCGTCGGACTGCGGCAGCTGCACCACCGCGCCCAGCAATGGGTGGTCGGCCGCAGTCTGACCCAACGATGCCGCATTGGACGCCGACTCGGTGGGCTGGCGCAGCCAGTAGTGCCGGTGCTCGAATGCGTAGGTCGGCAGGTCGACCCGGCCGGAAGCCTTTGGCAGCAGGGCGTTCCAGTCGACCTCGACGCCGCGCACGAACAGTTCGGCCATCGAGGTCAGCAGCCGCCGCTGGCCGCCGTCGTCCCGGCGCAGCGTGCCCGCCACAACGACATCGGCGTCGTCGACGATCTCGTTGATCGGTTGGACCAGCACCGGGTGGGCACTGACCTCAACGAACACGTCGTAGCCCTGGCCGATCAGCTCGGCGACAGCGGGCGCGAACCGCACCTGGTTGCGCAAG
>DASYBO010000183.1:0-20620 GCA_036500685.1 Pseudonocardiaceae bacterium
TCACCCCCGGCATCTCGTCCAACTACGGCTTCGACGCGATCACGGTCGCCCTGCTCGGCCGGACGCGGGCGTGGGGCACGGTGTGGGCGGGTCTGCTGCTGGGTGCGTTGAAGGCCGGCGGCAGAACCATGCAGGCGGCCACCGCTGGTGCTGCGGGTAGCGGCGTCCCGATCGACATCGTCACGGTGATCGAGGCGCTGATCGTCATCTTCATCGCGGCACCCCGGTTGATCAGGGCGGTCGTCCGGCTCAAGGGCCAGTTCTCCGACGCGCTCACCGATGCCGTGACGACGCTGACGGTCACGGTCGCGACCGTACGCAAGGCCCGCATCCCCCGGCACGTGTTCGTCGGCATCGTGCAGGCGGTGCTCGGCGCTGCCGCGGTCGTGGTGTTCGGACTGAGCCAGCGAGCCGGGCAGACCGCGCGGTTCCAGCTCGCACTGCCCGGCGCCACGGTGCACCTCGGTGCGCTGACGTTCGCGGCACGCCCAGTGGTGCTCGTGCTGACACTGTTGACCGTCCTGGTCGGTGGCCTGCGCGCGGCAAAGCTGCTCGGGCCGAGGTGGAGCACGTCGCTCGCGATTTTCGGCCTGGTCACGGCGTTCATGGTGTGGTCGGTCGCTGGTTCCACCAATGGCCTGAACCTGGTGACCCTGTTGTCGGGTTCGCTGTTCCCGTCCGCGATTCCGCTGATCCTGGGCGCGCTGGCCGGTGTGATCGGCGAACGGTCCGGTGTGGTCAACGTGGCGCTGGAAGGGCAGTTGCTGCTCGGCGCGTTCGTGGCGGCGGTGGCGGCGACCATGGCCGGCACCGTGTGGGCCGGTGTGCTCGGCGGAGTCCTTGCCGGTGTGCTGCTGGCCGCGATCCCGCTGATCCTTGGCGGCCTCGCCGGCATCATCGGCGAACGCGCCGGTGTGGTGAACGTGGCGCTGGAGGGGCAGTTGCTGCTCGGCGCGTTCGTCGCGGCGATCGCCAGTTCCATCGCCGGCAACATGTGGGTCGGCGCGTTGGGCGGCATGCTCGCGGGTCTGGTGCTCGGCGCGCTGCTCGCCGTGCTCGCCATCCGCTACCTGGTCGACCAGGTGATCATCGGCGTCGTGCTGAACCTGTTCGTCGGCGGCATCACCGCGTTCCTCTATGTGAAGCTGCTCGCCGCCTACCCGAAGCAGTTCAACACGCCCGCGTTCTTCCCCACCCTCAAGATCCCGGTCCTCGGCGACATCCCGATCATCGGGCCGGTGTTCTTCGACGGCACGATCTTCCTCTACATCACCTACGCGCTCGTCTTCCTGGTGCACTACAGCCTGTTCCACACCAGGTGGGGCCTGCGGCTGCGCTCGGTCGGCGAGCACCCGAAGGCCGCGGACACGGTCGGCATCAATGTGAAACGCACCCGCTACCGCGCCCTGCTGATCGCCGGCCTCATCGCCGGCCTCGGCGGCGCGTTCCTGGTGATCGGCCTCGGTTCCGGCAACACGTTCGGTATCAACATGTCCTCCGGCAAGGGCTACATCGCGCTCGCCGCGGTCATCTTCGGCCGCTGGCGGCCAAGCGGTGCGGTGGCGGCGGCGCTGCTGTTCGGTTTCGCCAACCAGTTGGGCAGCCTGCTCTCCCAGGCCGGCGCGCCGATCGACTCGAACCTGCTGCTCACCGCGCCCTACATCGCCACGATCATCGCGGTCGCCGGCCTGGTCGGCCGGGTCCGCCCGCCCGCCGCCGACGGCCAGCCCTACATCACAGGTTGAGCCGCCCATGCCAGACATCGATTGGGACGCTTTGCGCGTCGAGGCGCACACCGCCGCGCAGCTCGCCTACTGCCGGTACTCCGGTCTTCAGGTCGGCGCCGCCGCCGTGTGCGACGACGGTCGCATAGTGACCGGGTGCAACGTGGAGAACGCCTCCTACGGCCTCACGCTGTGCGCGGAATGCACCATGGCAGGCCAACTCCAGCTGACCGGCGGCGGCCGGTTCGTCGCGGTCGCCTGTCGCGGCGGCAAGGGCGAACTGCTCATGCCGTGCGGCCGGTGCCGCCAGATCCTCTACGAACTCGGCGGCCCGGAGTGCCTGCTCGACACCCCGCGCGGCATCCTGCCGATGAGCGAGGTGCTGCCGGACGCGTTCGGCCCCGAATTCCTGCCAACCGAGGAGAAGCCGGCATGACCGAACCCATGTCCGCGGTCGACGTCATCCGGGCCAAGCGCGACGGCGAACGGCTCGGTCCCGCGCAGATCGACTGGGTGATCGACGCCTACACCAGGGGAGTCGTCGCCGACGAGCAGATGGCCGCGCTGGCCATGGCGATCTTCCTCAACGGCATGGACGCCGAGGAAACCGCGCGCTGGACCCTCGCCATGATCAACTCCGGCGACCGGCTCGATCTCTCCGCGGTCACAAGGCCGACCGTGGACAAGCACTCCACCGGCGGTGTCGGCGACAAGATCACCCTCCCGCTGGCCCCGCTGGTCGCCGCGTGCGGTGCGGCCGTACCGCAACTGTCCGGCCGCGGCCTCGGCCATACCGGTGGCACCCTGGACAAACTCGAATCCATCCCGGGTTGGCGTGCGGGCCTGTCCGAGCCTGAGATCGTCCAGCAGCTCATCGACGTCGGCGCGGTCGTCTGCGCGACCACCCCGACCCTGGCCCCCGCCGACCGCAAGCTCTACGCGCTGCGCGACGTAACGTCCACTGTGGAGTCGATCGCGCTGATCGCCAGCTCGATCATGAGCAAGAAGATCGCGGAAAGCGCGGGCGCCCTCGTGCTCGACGTCAAGGTCGGCTCCGGCGCGTTCATGAAAACCCGTGCTGCCGCAACGGATCTCGCGCACGCCCTCGTCCAGATCGGCACCCAGCACGGCGTGAGGTGCAGCGCCCTGCTCACCGACATGTCCACTCCGCTGGGCCGCGCCGTCGGCAACGCCAACGAGGTCGCCGAGTCGGTCGACGTCCTCAAAGGCGGCGGCCCGGCCGACGTCGTCGAGCTGACGGTCGCGCTGGCCAGAGAAATGCTCACCCTTGGCGGCATCACCGACGTCGACCCGGCCGCCGTGCTCGCCTCCGGCGCGGCCTACGAGAAGTGGGCCGAGATGATCCGCGCCCAGGGCGGCGACCCAGAAGCCCCCCTGCCGGCGGCCCGCCACATCCACGTCGTCGAAGCCCCTGCATCAGGCACGCTGACCCACCTCGACGCCTACGCCGTCGGCGTCGCCGCCTGGCGCCTCGGCGCGGGCCGCGCCCGCAAGGAAGACCCGGTCCAACACGCGGCAGGCGTCATCTGCCGAGTCAAACCCGGCGAGCCCGTCGAGGCCGGCCAACCCGTCCTCGAACTGCACACCGACACTCCGGAAACCATCCCGGCCGCACTGTCCGCATTGGACGGTCAATGGTCGGTTGGCGCCGATGCCGGACCCCTGGGCGCGCGCGTTCTCGACATCATCAGGGGCTAACGATCCAGGGCCTCGATGTCGATGGTGATTTCGGCGCCGATCGGCAGAGTGATCGTCGCGGGCTTGCCGTTCTCGGCCGTTGCGTGCTCGACGTAGACACCATTCTCGTCAAGTTGGTAGCAGTGCACGCTGATCAGGTGATCCTTGACGATCTCGGCTCGCCAGTAGGCCGGGATGCCAGCAAGGGCATAGGCAACGGGCTTCTCGAACCGGTCGTTCTTGCGGCTCGACGGTGATACCACTTCGACAGTCACCGCGACCGCGCTCGCGGTGACTGATTGCGTTCCGCGCTGAACCGGTTCGCAGACTACGAGGTCCGGGATGTAGCCGACCTTGGGACGTACGCGTATGCCGATGGCGCTGACCACGCGCCATCCGAGCGGTTTGACAGCTGGCACGAGCAAGGCCCGCAACTCGTCGCAGATGATCTGATGCCATGGAGTGGGGGCAGCGCTCACCCGGAACTGCCCGTCAACCAGCTCGACACGTTGCCCCTCGTCAGGTTCGAGGCGGTCCCAGTCGTCGAGCGTGAAGTCAGCCAACCGGCGTGGGCTCGTCATCACGGTGGTCACCTCTTCCCTTGGCTCGCTTCCAGTATTGCAGGTCGAAGCGAGTCTGCCGTGTGGCACGATTCCGGACAAATTGGCTAGTAGCCGTGACAGAGGATGTCAGGTATAGCCCCATAAAGTGGCCGGGTGAACGACTTCGACTTCCTCATCGGCACCTGGAACGTGCACAACCGCAGGCTGGTCAAGGCCCTTGCCGGCTGCGAGGACTGGCACGAGTTTCCTGGGGTTTCCACCTGCATCAGCGCGTTCGAGGGCGCTGGCAACTACGACGAGATCGTGTTCCCGACCTTGGGGACCAGGGGCCTGACCCTGCGGCTCTACAACCCGGCGACCAAGGAATGGTCGCTGTACTGGGCGAGCAGCGCCGATGGCCTGCTCACCCCGCCGGTGATCGGCGCCTACGCCGAGGACGGGCGGGGCGAGTTCTTCGGCGACGACCTCAATGACGGGCATCCCGTGCAGGTTCGGTTCATCTGGTCGGGCATCACCGCGAACTCGGCGCGCTGGGAGCAGGCCTACTGGGATCTGGACAACCAGCTCTGGGAGACCAACTGGATCATGGAGCTCACCCGTCGCTCCGCGTAGAAAGCTCCGCCTAGAAACGACGCTGCCCCTGACCATCGCGGTCAGGGGCAGCGGTAGAGCCGGATCTCAGGCGCCTTCGGCCAGTTCCGCGTCCATGTCGAGGTCCTTGCCGTTCTTGCCGGTGGTGGACTTCGGACCGCGGGCGCGGCGCTGCTGGCGGGGCAGGGCCATGGGCGGCGGGGCCGGGGTCGGCGCACCACCGCCGAGGATCAGTTCGGCGAAGGTGGCCATGGCCTCGTCGAGCTGGCCCGCGTTGCGGCGCTCGGACTCCTCGTTGGCCGTGCGTACCAGCGAGATCAGCGAGTCGTTGTCCGGGCGGGCGGTCACGGTGCTGCGGACGTCGCGGATGCCGGCGTCCACGCCGGTGGCGAGTTCGCCGATGCGGCCGCCGATGCCGTTCTCCACCGCGTCCAGGCGGGTGGCCATCGCGTCGAGCTTGTTGGTGACCTGCTCCAGCCGCTGGGCGAGGGCGTCGAGCCGCTCGGTCGGATCGAGCACGGTGGTGGCCTCGTCGACCTTGCCGCGCATGTCGTCGCGGGAGCTCTCGACGGTGCCGCGCAACGTGTCGCGGGCCTCGGTCAGGCCGCGGTGCAGGCTGTCCTTGCTCTCGGCGATCTCAAGACGCAGCGCTTCGCGGCTTTCGTCGACACCGCCGCGCAGCGCCTCGCGGGTCTCGTTGAGGTTGTTGTGCAGGCCGTCCCTGCTCGCCTCGATGCTGCCGCGCAGCTCGTTGTTGGCGTCGGTGAGCTTGCCGAACAAGCCGTCGTTGGTTTCCACCAGCCGTGCGTACAACGCTTCGCGGGCCTGGGCGACGGCGACGGCGACCGCGTCGGTCGACTCGGTGGTCGAGCGGTGCAGCGCCTCGCGGGTGCCGTCGAGATGTTCGTGCACGCCCTCGCCGACCTCGTTGAGCTGGCCGCGCAGCGCGGTCTCCAGCACGTCGATGCGTTCCTTGAGCGGCACGTGCACCTCGCGGGGCAGCGCGTCCAGCTTGGTGTCCTGCTTGTCGAGGTGCTGGTGGAACTCGTCGAGGCGACGGTGGATCTGGCCGAGCTTGTCCTCCAGCCCATCCATCCGACCGCCGACGCCCTCGAAGCGACCGGCGACGCCGTCAAGGCGGCCGTCCAGCTGGGCGAACGGCGTGGCCAGCTTGTCCACGACGGACTCGACCGCGCGGTTCAGGCCGGCGATCGCGGCGTCCTGGGCCTCCAGCTTGGCCAGCGTCTCGTCAAGCCGCTCGGCCAGCACGCTGACCTCGGTGCGGTCCGGCAGCTCGGAGAGGCGCTTGCGGACGGAGCCCAACGACTCCACCGGCGCGAGCCTGGCGTGGATCTCGTCGAGCGCGTCGAAGATCTGCTGTTGCTCGCTCTCACGAACCTCGGCGGCGCGGTTGAGCATGTTCCGCATCCGGTCGAAGGACATTGTCGAGCTGTTGTTCTCATTCACGGCAAAGGAGCCTTCATCCGTGGGGAGGAGAGGGGAGACCCGAGCGTAGCCATTGACGGTGGGTGGTCAGCAGGGGGCCCCTAGTGTTTTTGATGTCCAGGGTGCCCGAAATAGACCATATGGGGGATCAAGGCCGGCGCATTGAGACCAGTCGACGCCTCTGCCGGAGGTGTCCACTCAAGCTCGATCGGTGATCGAGCGAGGCGGTAGCAGGTGAAGGGGGTGGCTCCCTGTCGTGATCGATCACCCGTCCTCGTGGCTTCTCACTCTTACGAGTGAATTGTCGCCAGTCATGTAACACGTGTTCATGAGCGTAGTGGCACGTGATCTTCCGTTGCTGGATTTCCGGGCGCTGCGAGTACCGTGTCGCCATGCCGACACCTGTCAACCCCGACACCGTGCGCACCGCACCCAAGGTGCTGCTTCACGACCATCTCGACGGGGGCCTCCGCCCGCAGACGGTGATCGAACTCGCCGACGCGGCCGGATACCAGGACCTTCCCGTGACCGAGCCCGAAGCGCTCGGCAACTGGTTCCGCGACGCGGCCGACTCCGGTTCGCTGGTCCGGTATCTGGAGACCTTCGCCCACACCTGCGCGGTGATGCAGGACGAGGCGTCGATGATCCGCGTCGCCGCCGAATGCGTCGAAGATCTCGCCGAGGACGGCGTCGTGTACGCGGAGGTCCGCTACGCGCCGGAACTGTTCGTCGAGGGCGGGCTCGGACTCGACGCGATCGTGCAGATCGTGCAGGAGGGCTTCCGCGAGGGCGAGCGGCGAGCGGCGGCAAAGGGCAAGAAGATCAGGATCGGCACGCTGCTCTGCGCGCTTCGGCAGAACGCGCGGTCGATGGAGATCGCCGAGCAGGCGGTGCGCTACCGCGACATCGGCGTTGTCGGGTTCGACATCGCAGGTCCCGAGGCCGGTTACCCGCCCACCCGCAACCTTGACGCGTTCGAGTACCTGCGTCAGCAGAACGCGCACTTCACCATTCACGCCGGCGAGGCGTTCGGGCTGCCGTCGATCTGGGAGGCGATCCAGCACTGCGGCGCCGAGCGGCTCGGACACGGCGTGCGGATCGTGGACGACATCAAGATCGGCGACGACGGCACCGTCCAACTGGGCCGGTTGGCCAACTACGTCCGGGACCGACGCATCCCGTTGGAGATGTGCCCTTCGTCGAACCTGCAGACCGGCGCGGCGGCGTCGATCGGTGAGCACCCGATCGGCCTGCTGACCAAGCTGCGGTTCCGGGTCACCGTGAACACGGACAACCGGCTGATGAGCCACTGCTCGGCGAGCAGCGAGTTCAGCGCGCTGGCCGACGCGTTCGGCTACGGCTGGGCGGACATGCAGTGGTTCACGGTGAACGCGATGAAGTCCGCGTTCATCGGGTTCGACGAGCGGCTGGAGATCATCAACAACGTGATCAAGCCGGGATATGCCGCGCTGATGGCCTGAGTCAAGGGAGTTGCGAGGAGGCCGGTGGGCGAATTGCCTGCCGGCCTTTGTGCTGTCCCACCAGTTGGATCGGTTGTTTGCTCAACGGCAAACATCGGTACTAACGTCCAGAATGAGGGATCCAGTTCTCATATTCTGGAAAGAGGAGATTTCGTGGTGGAGGGAAACCGACGACGATGGCTGATGCTGGCGCTCGGCCTCGCCGCGCAGACCGCGTCCTGCTCCTTTCTCTACGGGCTGCCGTTCCTGGTGCCGGCCATGCGTGCCGCGCAACACCTTTCCCTTGCCCAGGCCGGGATCGTCGTGTCGGCGCCCACCGTCGGCCTGCTGCTCACCCTGATCGCCTGGGGCGCGGTCGCCGACCGCTACGGCGAGCGGGCGGTGATGGCCATCGGCCTCGGGCTGTGTGGGGTGCTCGTGGTGCTGGCCGCGACCGTCGTGCACGGGATGGTCGGTTTCGTGATCCTGCTCGGGCTGGCGGGCGCTGCCGGTGCCTCGGTGAACGCGGCCAGCGGGCGGGTGGTGCTGGGGTGGTTCGCCGCGCACGAACGCGGCGTCGCCATGGGGGTTCGGCAGACCGCGCAGCCGCTCGGCGTCGGCATTGCCTCTCTCGGCCTGCCGCTTCTGGCCGGTGCCATCGGTTTCCGCACCGCGCTGCTGCTGCCGGCCGGACTGTGCCTGCTGTGCGCGGTACTGGTCGCGCTGCTGGTGGTGGACCCGCCCCGGCCGGCCCGCAAGGCGGGGCAGCGCGACCGGTCGCCGTACCGGGAAGCGACTTTGTGGCGGCTGCACGCGGCCAGCACGATGTTGGTCATCCCGCAGTTCGCCATCGCCGCGTTCGCACTGGAGTACCTGGTGACCGTGCTGCACTGGTCGCCCGGTCCGGCAGGCGGATTTCTCGCGGTGATCCAGGTACTGGGCGCGGGTGGACGGCTCGGCGCGGGCTACTGGTCGGACCGGGTGGCCAGCAGGCTCGGACCGATGCGGCAACTGGCCGTGGCCAGCGCGGCGGTGATGCTGCTCGCCGCCGTCGGCGACCGCACCTGGTCCTGGCTGGTGGTGCTGGCCATCGCGGTGGGGGCGGTGATCACGGTGGCGGACAACGGACTCGGCTTCACCGCGACCGCCGAGTTCGCCGGGTCGGCCTGGTCCGGTCGGGCGCTGGGCGCGCAGAACACGGCGCAGAACATCGCGGCCGCCCTGACCCCGCCCTTGCTCGGCCTGGTGATCGGCGGCTCGAACTACGCGGTCGCCTTCGCCATCGCCGCGGTCTTCCCCGTGCTGGCCATCGGCCTCACGCCCGTCGCCGCCGAAACCCTTGCCAGGAAACAGGAAACGGCGTCCACCGCAGTGGACGCCGTTTCCGGTAAGTAGAAGCTCAGCGCTCGTTGAGACGAGCGTCGAAGTCGCCGACGAGCTTGTTCCAGGCGGTGACTTCCTTGTCGAACGGCGCGCTCGGGGCGAGCCGGTTCGGGTCGGGCCGGACCACGAACGACACCAGCCAGCCCAGGCTCTCCGACTGGGCAAGGGCCTTGCCGACGCTGTCGTCGCCCGCCCATTCGGCCGCGTCGGTGAACAGCTCGATCACCAGATCCAGCTGCGTCGGGTCGATCGCGTCGATGCCCTCTTCGATGTCCTCGTCGATCCCGGTCAGCACATAGAGGTTGCTGTCCACGATCTCGATCGGCGCGAGCGAGCCGTCGGTCGCCGCGGTCAGCACCTGCTCCCAGGTCGCCACCTGGGACAGGTCGTTGTCCGGGTCGCCCGACGCCGTGTCGGCAAGGTGGCGGGCCAGTGCCTTGGGCGACTTGAACACGTCGATCTTGCCGTCGGTGCCCAGGAACAGCGGGTCGTCGCCGAGGTAGCAGCGCAGCGTGTAGTACTCCTTCTCGGCGGTGACGATCTTGATCGGGTCGATGCCGACCTCGCCCCAGAAGCCGAGTTCCTCTTCTTCTTCCTCGGCCTCTTCCTCGTCAGCCGCCGCTGCCGCAGTCGCGACCTCTTCGGCCGCCTCGTCCTCGTGCGCGTCGAGTGGCTCGTTCTCGGCGTCCTCGTCCGCGTCCTCGACCTCCAGGGCCTCCAACTCGGCGAGTTCGGTCTGGGCCGCGCCCAGTGCCTTCTCGTCGACCTCGGGGACGGTGACCACGTCGTCGATCGCGTCGAGCAGGTCGTCCCACTTCTCGGCGACGACCTCGGCCAGCTCTGTCCACAGCACCTGGCCCTCGCGCCCGCTGAAGGGCAGCGTGCCCTGCTCAAGCAGGCTGAAGCCGGTTGCCGAGTCGAGGATCTCGTGCACCCCGTCCAACTCGCACACGTCGGCGAGCGACCGGATCATCGCGACGATGTCGGCCAGTTCGGAGAGCACCCAGGTGTCCGGGTCCTCCGAGACCAGCTCTGGCACGCCGACCAGGTCGTACTGGTGCTCCTCGTCGGGCGTCAGCTCGGCCACCGACAGCGCCGGCACGACGTGCCAGGCAGGGTGGTCGGCGAGGTCGTGCTCGTCAGCGCCGCGGACGAACGCGGCCAGGTGCGGGGTGTCCGGGAACGCGTAGAGGTCGTCCTCGTGACCGAGGAACGCCTCCCATTCCTCGCCCTCCTCGCGCCACCTCGGCGCCCACAGCGTGACCAGGTCGCCCTGGGGCAGCCCGAGTTCGATCGGGACGATGTCCTGGGCCATCAAAAACCTCCCGGTCAACACATGTTTTGCCAGCAGCCGCACCCGGCGGGCCGGAGACTTCGGAAGCCTACGGGGTGGGGGTGAACAGCAGTCGCCGGGGCAGGACGATCTCGCTGGTCCCCCACCAGGTGAGCGCGGCAAATCTAGCGCGACCGCGAAAGCCGCTCGCACCGATCCCAGGAAAAGGCGCGTAAAAGCACTGGTTGGCCCGGCGAATGCGTCGATTGGCCGTGTCGGATACGCCGTTCACCCGGTCTGGGCGGCGTCGATACCGGTTTCGGATCGGGAAGGTGTCGGGAAGCTTGCCGGAAGGTGTGGCGCGGTGGGCGAGGTGTGCGAAGGTGATGCTGCGCGGGTCTGTGACACTGCGGCGCCGACTACGTACGCGGCGCACGGGGGGTAGCGGTACGGGAGGCAGGGGGATGAGTTCGGGCAATAGTTCGGGCAGTGGGCTGTCCTCGGAAAGAGTCACGTTCCGGTCGGTGTTCGCGGTGCGCGAGTTTCGTGCGCTGTGGTCGGCCGAGGGGTTGTCGCAGGTCGGTGATCAACTGGCCAGGGTGGCCCTTGCCGTGCTGGTGTTCGACCGGACCGACTCGGCCCTGCTCACCGGCCTCACCTACGCGCTGACCATGGCCCCCGCGTTTCTCGGCGGGATCTTCCTTTCCGGCATCGCCGACCGGCTGCCGCGCCGCGAGGTGATGGTCATGGCCGACCTGGCCAGGGCGGTGCTGATCGCCGCGGTCGCCATCCCCGGCATGCCGTTTCCGGTGCTGTGGGTGCTGGTCGCAGCGGTCTCGTTCTGCCAGGCGCCGTTCAAGGCGGCCCAACTCGCGCTGCTGCCGGCGATCCTGCCCGGCGACAAGTACGTCACCGGGATGGCGATCCGCAGCATCACCATCCAGACCGCGCAGATGATCGGGTTCGCCGCGGGCGGCGTGCTGATCAACGCGATCAACCCGTACCTCGGCCTGGCCCTCGACGCGGTGACATTCCTCGGTTCGGCCGCTTTCGTCCGGTTCGGCGTGCGCCAGCGGCCTGCCGCGCGCGTGGCGACCGAGGGCGTGAAGCGCGAGTCGATGCTGAAGTCGGCGGCGGGTGGGTTGCGGTTGATCTGGGGCGACACCTCGTTGCGGACGCTGCTCACCCTGAGCTGGCTGTCAGGCTTCCTGATTGTCTACGAAGGACTCGCCGCGCCGTACACCGCCGAGATCGGCGGCGGCACCATCGCGATCGGCCTGATCCTGGCCAGCGATCCGCTGGGCAGCGCCATCGGTGCGTTCGTGTTCGGTCGGTGGGTGCCGGTGCCCACGCGGACCAAGGTGCTCGGTGCGTTGGGAATCGCGTCCTGCGTGCCGGTCGCGGTGGTCCTGTTCCACCCGGGACTCGTGCTCTCGGTCGCGCTGTTCGCGCTGGCCGGCGCCCTTGGCACCGCGGTCATGATGCAGTCCACCGCGCTGTTCACCCGAGGTGTCCCCGATCACAGCCGGGCGCAGGCCTCCGGACTATCACAATCGGGTACCGCGACCATTCAGGGCTTGTCCCCCCTGCTGGCCGGGTTGGTCGCGGACCGGGTCGGTACGGCGAACACGGTCGGCGCGGTCGGGATCATCGGGTTGCTGATAGCAATTCCCGCCGCGATCATCTGGCAGCGTATGTTGGCAGGTCAGGCGGATACCGTCGAGCAGACGGGAAGCGCCTGAAACACATTTCAGCCCTCACGAGAAGCCACGACGATCACCTCCATTACCGCCTCGCGCCCAACCTAGCCCTTAGCGAAGGGTTTTCCCATTATGAGTCATCCGTCAGCCGAATCACGCCCCCCATCGTGGGGAGTGCTGTGGCCGGCGGGATGGAAGATGTGGACGGCGGCCCGACCACGCTGGATCGCGTACGGGCTGGCCACCGAACTCGCGGCGGTGGCACTCGCGGTGATCAGCCTCTCGCGCGGTGAAACCGATCGGTACGACGTCGAGTGGTTCACGATTCTGCTCGTCCTCGGCATCGGCCAGGCCGAGATGTCGCGGCGCATCGAAGGCATGCGGCGATATATCGGTGGCCAGACACACATCAACGTGACCTCGGTGTGGTTCGTCGCCGGTGTCACCATGCTCGACCCGGCCTGGGTCGCGCTGCTCGCCGCCGGTCTCTACCTGCACCTGTGGCTGCGGGTCTGGCGGCAGGTGCGCAACCGGCCTGCCCACCGGGTCGTGGCGAGTACCGCGTGGATGGTGCTCTCCTGCTACCTGGCCTCGTTCACCCTGCGCGCCACCGGCCTCGGCCGGTTGAACCGGGCCGAGCCGCTCACCGTGCGCGGCACCTGGATCGTGCTGGTCGCGGGCGGCACCTTCGAGGTGGCCAGCCTGCTGCTGGTGTCGCTGGGCATCTATCTCTACACGCACAAACGCTCGCTGAGCGACCTGGTCGGCACCGTCGCGGACAACGCGCTGGAACTCGTCACCCTCTGCCTTGGCGGGCTGGCCGGGATCGCCCTCGTCTACCAGCCGATCCTGGTAGCGCTGGTGTTCCCGCCGCTGTTGTTGTTGCACCGCAACGTGTTGCTCAAGCAACTGGAAGAAGCGGCCACAAAGGACGAGAAGCTCGGCATCTACAACTTCATCGGCTGGCAGAACATCGCCCAGCGCGAACTCGAACGCGCGCTGCGCACCAACGGTCCGCCGATCGGCGTTCTCATGGTCGACCTCGACCATTTCAAGAAGGTCAACGACGTCTACGGGCACCTGGCTGGCGACGCGGTGCTCAAGGCGGTCGCGTCGACGATCTCCGGGCAGGTCCGCGGCTACGACTCGGTCGGCCGCTTCGGCGGCGAGGAGTTCGTGGTGCTCCTACCTGGAGTGTCCGAATCGGAGGCGGTGACCGCGGCCGAACGCATCAGGGTCGCGGTGACCGGCATCGAGGTGACCGAGGAGGCCGACCTGATCAGCGGCCTGTCCGTTTCCATCGGCGTCGCGCTCTACCCGACCTCGGGCAACGCGGTGGAGAAACTGATCAGCGCGGCCGATGCCGCGCTCTACCGAGCCAAGAACGGCGGCCGCAACCAGGTCGTCACCGCCGACGATCCCAAAGGGACCAGAGCTCGCTAGTCGTTGGGGCGCAACGACCACGAGCGCAGCCGGGAGTACCCGCGCACCGCGGTCGGCCGCCGGGCCCGCAACCGGAACTCCTCCACCTCTTCCAGTTGGGCCGCGACCGTGCGGTCGACCAGGACGGTGCCGGGCCGGGCCAACGAGGTCAGCCGCGCGGCCACGTTCACCACCGACCCGTACACGTCGCCGAAGCGGCTCAGCACCGGCCCCATCGCCAGTCCGACCCGCAACGTGGGCAGGCCGTCCTCGGTCCGGTTCGGATCGGCCAGCCGCACCGCGATCCGAGCCGCGTCCCGCGCGGTGTCCGCGACGAACAGCACCTCGTCGCCGACGGTCTTCACCACCCGGCCGCGCAGTTCGGCGATCACCTCGGCCGCGTTCTCTTCGAAACGTTCCAGCAGCGCGGACAACTCCTCGATGTTCGCGTGCCGCGTCGTGCTGGTGAACCCGACGATGTCGGCGAAGCCGACCGCCATGACCTGAGTGGACATTTCCGATGGCGACTCGGACAGCAGCCTGCCGGCCGCCGCCGCGAGATGCCGGCGCCACACGTAGGACTGCAGTCCTTCGATGACCGGCAGCAGTACGCTCGCCAACTTGACGACGTCGTCCTCGGTGCCGTTGGCTTCGCGGACCCGTGCCATCACCTCCTGCACCTGCCACTCGGCCAGCCGGGACACGGCCTGGCCGATGGTGCGGGCAGCCGCGACCTCGCTGCCGGGGTCGAACGCGCCCGTCTCCAGCAGCACCTTCCAGACCCGCAGCGCCTCGATGTCGCCGTCGGTGAACACCGCGTCGTCGTCGCCGACGGACGCGAAACCCATCGCCGCCCAGAGCCGGTGGGTCCGGTCCGGGCTCACCTCGGCCGCCTCGGCGACCTGGAGCCGGGTGTAGCGGCGTGGCCCGCCGAGCAGGGCCTCCTCGAACTCCCGCTGTGCGTTGATCGGTCTACCGCCTTCGCGGGTTCAGCGCACGGTGTGCACGATCAGCACGTCGCACGGGGCCTGGCGGGAGACGTCCGCCGGCACCGAGCCGAGCAGCCGCCCTGCCAACGTGTTCAGGCCGCGGTTGCCGACCACCAGCAGATCGGCGTTGTGGTCCGCGAGCGCCTTGACCAGCGACTTCACCGGGTTGCCCTGGATGGAGACGGCCTGCACGTTGGTCGCACCCTGCTTGGCGGCCCGCTCCTCGGCGGTGCGCAGGGTGTCCTCGGCCGGGGTTGAGCCGACCACCTGGTAGGCCTCCTCGCCCAGCGCGTCCTCGGCCGAGGCGACCTCGCGCTCGGACGCGGGGAAGAACGCGCACACGATCACCAGCTTGGCCCCGGCATCGGTGGCGATGGCCGCCGCCCGGTCGACCGCGCGGTACGAGGAGTCCGAGCCGTCCGTGCCAACCAGCACGGTCTGGTACGCGCCCATGCTCTGCCTTCCTTGGTGAGGTCACGAGGTCACGAGGATGGAGCAGACCGTACCGGACCTGATCGATCCATACCTACCGGCAGGTAGATTTTTACTTGAGCCGAACTCGCTCAACTTTATTGTCTTCCGGGTGTCAGTACTGGCAAGGTGGCTGACATGGTGGGGACGAAGGGTCCGAAACCGGGCCTGTTGCGGCGCAGCGCGGACTTCCGCAAGCTGTGGGCGGCCGGCTCGATCAGTCAGTTGGGCACTTACGTCAGCAACCTGGCCATCCCGTTGTTCGCCCTGCTCAACCTGCACGCGAGCGTGTTGCAGGTGGCCCTGCTGACCACCCTGCGCACCGGCGCCGCGCTGGTGGTCGGGCTGCCGGCCGGTGGTCTTGTCGACCGGCTGCGCTCCCGGCCGGTGATGATCGCCGCCGACCTCGGCCGGATGGTGCTGTTCGGCTCCATCCCGGTGGCCGCCGCGCTGCACGTGGCGAGCATCGGTCAGCTCTACGCGGTGGTGTTCCTCGGCGGCATGCTGACGATCTTCTTCGACGTGGCCAACCAGACCCATCTGCCGGTGCTGGTCGGGCGCGAGGACCTGATCGAGGGCAACGCGCGGCTGCAGATCAACGCCTCGGTCGCGGCCAGCCTCGGCCCGAGCGTGGCCGGCCTGCTGGTGCAGTGGTTCAGCGCGCCGTTCGCGGTGGTGCTCGACGCGCTGAGCTACCTGGCCTCGGCCATCGGCATCCGCGCCATCCGCACCCCCGAGCCGCCGCGTCCGTCTACACAGGACCGACCGCCGTTGCGCGCGGAGATCGTGACCGGGCTGCGGTTCGTGTTCGGGCACAAGGTGATCCGGCCGATCGCCGGCTACCTGTTCACCGAGGCGTTCTTCCAGGGCGCGGGCTTCACCGGTCTGCTCACCGTGTTCCTGGTCGGCCCGCTGCGGCTCACCCCCGGCCTGATAGGCCTGCTCGGCGGGGTCAGCATGCTCGGCGCGGTCGCCGGTTCACTGCTGGCCACCCGCGTCGCGCGGCTACTCGGCCGGGCTCGCGCTTTGTTGCTGTCCGGCCTGGCGATGGGGGTCGGCGCGTTGCTGGTGCCGCTCGCGCAGCCGGGTTGGCTCCTCGCCTGCTACGTCGTCGGCAACGCCATCCTCGGCTTCTCGATCATCCTCAACATCGTCACCGAGGTCAGCATCGTCCAGGCCGCCTGCCCGGACGAACTGCGCGGCCGGATGAGCGCGACGCTGCGCATGATGGCCTACGGCGGCCTGCCGCTGGGCAGCCTGATCGGCGGTGTGCTCGGCACCGCCCTCGGCGTCCGGCCGACCATCTGGGGCGCCGCCGTCGGCATGCTGCTGTCCGCGCTCTGGCTCATTGGTCCGACTCGTACGGTTGACACCCTCGGAAGTGATGCTGTCTACTAGTGTCTTAGTTGAGTAGCACAATTTAGGGGGCCGGGTGGTCGAGTTTCGCGTTGACCGCAGTGGCGGCCTACCCGCGTACCTGCAACTCGTCCAACAGGTACGGGAAGCGCTGCGGCTGGGCTGGCTGCACCCTGGCGACCGGTTGCCGACCGTCCGCGAGGTCGTGGCCAGCAGCGGCGTGAACCCGAACACCGTGCTCAAGGCGTATCGGGAACTGGAGATGACCGGGCTGGTCGAGGCGCGGCAGGGTTCGGGCACCTATGTGAAGGCGTCCCTTGGCTCCGCCGCACCGGAGGCCATGGCGCGGCTGCGCGGCGAGTTGGCCGGATGGGTGCGAGCGGCCCGCGTCGCCGGGCTGGAGGACGAGGACATCCAGGCGCTGCTGGGTGTCGTGCTCGCCGGCGACGGGACGACAAACGGACAACACGAGCGGGGAGTAAGGACATGACGTCTGCGGACACCGAGCAGCGGTTCGCATTGCAGGTCAACGGGCTCGGCAAGCAGTACCGGTCCCGGCTGCGCGGCAACACCTGGGCGCTGCGGGAGTGCACGTTCGGCCTGCCGTCGGGTCGGGTGGTCGCGCTGGTCGGCGCGAACGGCGCCGGCAAGACCACCCTGCTCAGCATCCTGGCCGGCCTGCTCGCGCCGACCGAGGGCATCATCCGCTTGGGTGGCACGCCGCAGGAGCCGAACCGGATTTCCTTTGTCGCCCAGGACAAGCCGCTCTACCGGCACTTCAGCGTCGGCGACATGCTCAAGGTCGGGCAGCGGCTCAACCGGGTGTGGGACGACAAGCGGGCCAAGCGCTGGCTGCGCCGCTTCGAGATCCCGCTGGACCGTCCGTGTGGCAGGCTCTCCGGCGGCCAGCAGGCGCACGTCTCCTTCGCCATCGCGGTCGGCGCCCGTCCGTCGGTGCTGCTGCTGGACGAGCCACTGTCCAACTTGGACCCACTGGCCCGCCGCGACGTCACCCAGGAACTACTCGGCGAGGTCGCCGACACCGGCCTGACCGTGCTGCTCTCCACCCACGTCGTGGCCGAACTCGGCGGCGTTGCCGATCACCTGCTGCTGCTCTCACGCGGTGCCCTGCTGGTCGACAGCGACGCGGATGACCTGCTCACCGAGCACATCTACTACGTCGGCCCGCGCGCGACCGAACCGCCGGCCAAGGGCGAGGTCGTCAAGGCAAGCCATTCCCAGAGCCAGTCCAGCTTCCTGGTCCGGGTCAGCCCCACCGACGAGCCCGGCTCTGTGGCCGCGCCGTGGACAACCCGGCCGGTGTCCCTTGAGGACCTGGTCATCGCCTACCTCGAATCCGACCGGGCCAACGCGGCGGTGGCCGCATGACCTCGGCCACCGCACCAAGCCCATCGGCGAGGCTGGAACTCGCCGATCCGCCGCGGCGCAAACCCAAGGTCGGCTTCGGCGACCTGGTCGCGCTGACCATGCGTCAGCACCGGCTGGCGCTGGGCTGCACCGTGTTGCTCTACGTCCTTTTCGGACTGTTAATCCAGCTCACTCAGGGCGAGGCCAGTATCGGCTACTGGCGGTTCGACCCGAAGGACTACGCCGCGGCGCTTGCCGGCGTGATCGCGATGTTCTGGGGCGCGCCGCTGCTTGCCACCGAGTACGAACAGCGCACCACGGTGCTGGTCTGGAGCCAGGACGTGTCGCCGGTCCGCTGGCTGCTGGCCAAGCTGACCCTGCTCAGTGGCGCCGTCGTGGTGCTCTCCAGCCTGATGGCGCTGCTCGTGCGCAGCCAGGCCGCCGAGGAGTACAGCCGCTCGCCATCGCCGTACTCGCCGCTCGGCGTGTTCGGCTCGGTCGGCTACGAGGCCTGGCTGCCGTTGTCGCTGGCCTATGCGGTGTTCGGGTTCCTGTTCGGTGTCGCGGTCGGCGCGCTGTTCCGCCGGACCGTCACCGCGATCGGCGTCACCCTGGTCGGGTTCGGCGCGATCCGCTTCCTGGTGGCCTACGTGCTGCGGCCGTGGCTGGTGAACAACCTGATCACGCCGGTCCGCCAGACCTGGTCGATGAGCACCTGGATCACTCCCGACCCGCACGCCGCGACCGGCGCCGGACCGCGGGACTTCCTGGTCAATTCCCAAATCTGGCTCGACCACACCGGCAAGGTGGTCTACATCCCCGACGCCTGCTACTCCGTGACCGGCATCAAGCCGTTCGGGAACTGCATGATGGCCAACGGTGTGGCGGCTACGGGCGAGGACTATCAGCCCTTCAGCAGGCTCGTCATCTTCCAGTCGGTCGAACTGGCCGTTTACGTCGTACTCATCGTGGTCTGCCTCGGAGTCGCGCTGTGGTCGGTCCGCAGGAAGGCGAGCATCTGATGATGACCGCGGCGACCACGCCTCGTCCGGCCGTGCGCACCGATTTCCGGTTGGGCACCATCGGCCTGATCCGGCTCACCCTCCGCCAGCACCGGGCGCTGATCCTCGGCACCCTCGCGGCCGGTCTCGTGTTCGTCCTGTATCTGCTGGCCTGGCGGCAACTGGTCGGCGGCTCCGTCAACGAGCTCACCGCATACGGCACCGAGGGCGTGCTCCAGTACAGCGCCATCGGGTATTCGCTGGTGGTGGCCGCCCTCTGGGGCGCGCCGCTGCTGGCCAGGGAGTACGAGCAGCACACCCACCTGCTGGTCTGGAGCCAGGACGTGTCCCCGACGCGTTGGCTGCTCACCAAGGTCGCGCTGCTCGGTGTCATCGTGGTCGGGCTGGCCAGCGCCATCGAAGCGGTCAGCGAACACGTGCAGGGCCAGGTCCAACAGAGCCTGACCAGCACTGGCTGGTTCCCCAACACGTCGTACCTGGTCGGTTTCGAGGCGAACGTCGCGCTGCAGGTCGGTTACGCGCTCGCTGCGTTCGCGCTGGGCGTTGCCATCGGCGGGCTGGTGCGCGTTCCGGTACTGGCAATGGTCGCGAGTGCGGCCGTGTTCGGCGTCATCAGGTGGTTCGTGGTCACCTATGCCCGCTACTGGTACCTGCCGACCGTGCAGGCGCACAGCTTCGTCGGAGCCTCCGACGACGACCCCATGACCAGTCGACTCCCAGCCGCCCGACTGATCGAGTTCGGCATCTTTCTCGGCATCGCAGCGCTGTGCCTGGCCATCGCCTGGTTCGGAGTGCGCCGTTCAGACGCCCATCGGGTGCCAGACCGTCTTGGTCTCCAGGAAACCGCGTAGCCGATTGATGGTTGGCTGTGCCGTCCAGTCCGGTTCGGTGGCCGGCACCCGCAGCACGCGTTTGACCGTGTTCGACGCGGCCTTCTCCAGGTCGACGCGGTCCGGTGCGGACACGCCGCCGATGTCCAGCGCGTTCACGTCGGCGTGCGAGGCCAGCCATGGCGCCAGTTCCAGCGTTCGGCCGGTCAGCATGTTCACCACGCCGCCCGGCACGTCCGAGGTGGCCAGCACCTCGGAGAGGGTGATCGCCGGCAGCGGCCGGTCCTCGCTGGCCACGACGACGCAGGTGTTGCCGGCCGCGATCGCAGGCGCCACCACGCTCACCAGGCCGAGCAGCGACGAGGCCTGCGGCGCGAACACCGCGACGACTCCGGTCGGCTCCGGCACGCTGAAGGAGAAGTACGGCCCGGCAACGGGATTGGCAGCGCCCAGCACGGTCGCGATCTTGTCCGTCCAGCCCGCGTACCACACCCACCTGTCGATGGCCGCGTCCACAGTGGACTTCGCCTGGGCGGGCTTCAGTCCCTCGGACGCGGTGACCTCGGCGATGAACTGGTCGCGTCGGCCCTCAAGCAGTTCCGCGACCCGGTAGAGCACCTGGCCCCGGTTGTAGGCGGTCGCCGTCGACCAGCCACCGAACGCCTTGCGCGCGGCCGCCACCGCGTCCCGTGCGTCCTTGCGCGAGGCCTGCGCGGCGTTGGCCAGGAACGCGCCGCTCGCGTCGGTCACCTGGTAGGACCGGCCGGACTCGGAGCGGGGAAAAGCGCCGCCGATGTAGAGCTTGTAGGTCTTGGCAACGGAAAGCCTGACAGCATCAGACATCGAGGTACGCCTCCAGTCCGGCCCGGCCGCCCTCGCGGCCGAAACCCGACTCCTGGTAGCCGCCGAAAGGCGCGGTCGGATCGAATCGGTTGAACGTGTTGGCCCAGACGACCCCGGCCCGCATCCGGTTGGCCATCCACAGAATTCGCGAGCCCTTCTCGGTCCAGATCCCCGCCGACAACCCGTACGGCGTGTTGTTCGCCTTGGCCACCGCCTCGTCCGGAGTGCGGAAGGTCAGCACCGACAGCACCGGCCCGAAGATCTCCTCGCGGGCGATCCGCATGGACTGGGTGACGTTCGCGAACACCGTCGGCGCGAAGAAGAAACCCTTCTCCGGCAACGTACACGGGCTGGTCCAGCGCTGCGCGCCCTCGGCGTCGCCGGTCGCGCTCAGCTCGCGGATCCGGTCCAGTTGCGCCCGCGAGTTGATCGCGCCGACGTCGGTGTTCTTGTCCAGCGAATCACCGACGCGCAGGGTGGA
>DASYBO010000184.1:0-13353 GCA_036500685.1 Pseudonocardiaceae bacterium
GCGCCAGCTACCACGCCACAATCCTAAGAAACGCAGGCTTACTAGCCACCAAACGAGTCGGATCGTCCGTCCAACACACGAGGTCAGACCTAGGCGAAGCGCTGCTCGATCAAGCCAGCCCCCGCCCCTAAGGCGAGGCGAAGCCGAAGCCCCGCCTGCCAAACCCAGGGGTCCAGGGGGGCGTAGCCCCCATGGCGTGGGGGCCTGCGGGGGCCGTGCCCCCGTACAGACATAGCGAAACGCCGCTGCTCGCGCTTCCCAGCGAGCAAGGACGTCCCAAAAGTGTAGCCCCGACGGGATTTGAACCCGCGCTACCGCCTTGAGAGGGCGGCGTCCTAGGCCGCTAGACGACGGGGCCCTAGAACACATGCCGAACTGCTGTTCTTTTGTGTGTTCGCTGGGGTACTAGGACTCGAACCTAGAATAACTGGACCAGAACCAGTCGTGTTGCCAATTACACCATACCCCAACAGGATCTTGGTGGCCGTTGGGCGGTGGTGGCTGCCGGTGACCTCCTGCTGTTGAGGAATAGTAGACCAGGGTTGAGGCCTGCTGGAAATCGGGCCCCTGCTCGTTCGACTGGGGAATCAGCGCACGACGAGGTCGAGCTCGCAGACGAGCAGCTCAGGCAGCTCGGCGAGGGTGGAGATCACGGAGACCTCGTGTGGTAGTTCACCTTCGGCGGGGTCGGTTCGGTTGAGCCAGACGCCGCGCAGGCCGGCGTCGCGGGCGCCGATGGCGTCGAGGTCGAGTCGGTCGCCGATGTGCGCGACCTCACCGGGTTGGCAGCCGAGCTGGGAGCAGGCGGTGTGGAAGATCACCGGGTCCGGCTTGGCGGCACCCAGCTCGCCCGCGATGACAATGCCGTCGATGAACTCGGCCATCCCCAGATTGGCAAGCTTGCGCCGCTGATAGGACCCCGAAGCATTGGTAACAACGGCGATCCTCACCCCCGCCCCCCGCAACCACTCCAAACACGGCAGGGTGTCATCGAACAACTTCCAATCCGCGCGCATGGCTCTGACCCGGACGTCCTCCCGCCGCATGGCCTCGGCATCCTCGAGATGTTCGCCCAGGCAGGCGAAGAACTCCTTGGTGCGTTGCCAGCGCATGGTGTCGGAGTCGACTTCGCCCGCGACGACGCGGACGACATGTTCATCGGTGAGCTGTGCCCACAGTGACCATGCGTCGTCATGACCAAGCAGAAGTCGTAGCGCCGAGCGGGCGGATTCGGTGTGCGCCACGAGGGTGTCGTCGACGTCGAGGCTGACCGCTCGGACACCGCCAGTCACCGCCTGCGAGCTCCGCTGATCATCTACTGACAGGGAATTCGCAGGAGGAAAGGCCACCTGGAGAGGCTAGGCGTCAATCAGTTGGCCGCGATTCGTCCATCATGGTGAACTTTTCGGCGTCTGGTTCGGTCAAGCGTGACCCCGCTGCAACCTTTCGACCGTTCGCCGTCCGTAGTTGCTCCACGCGGCAGTTGCCACACACACAGTAACCAAGTAGCCCTCCGCGAACCGGCACACGCCCACTCGGCCTGGCGAATAATCGGCTACCCACAGCAACCAACCCCACCCTTGACCAGGGCGAGTACCAGGTGCATCCTGAACTTATTCAACCAGCGTTGAAAAAAGGAGGGCACCATGCAGCCCGATCTCGCGAACACGACGACCTGCGCCATCGCGGGTGGCGGTCCGGCCGGAATGTTCCTCGGCCTGTTGCTCGCGCGCGCCGGGATCGACGTGACCGTGTTGGAGAAGCACGCGGACTTCCTGCGCGACTTCCGTGGCGACACCGTCCACCCGTCAACCCTGCAACTGTTGGACGAACTGGGTTTGGGTGAGGCGTTCGAGGCGTTGCCGTACAACAAGGTCCACCGGGCGGAGATCCAGATCGCCGAGGTCGGCACGGTCGTGGTGGGCGACTTCGCCAAACTGCCCGGCCGCTACCAGTACATCGCCATGGTCCCGCAGTGGGACCTGCTCGACCTGCTCGCCGACGCGGCGATGCGCGAGCCAACCTTTCACCTGCGGATGAACACCGAGGTCACCGGCCCGCTGATCGAAAAGGACAAGGTCGTCGGCGTGACCTACCGCACCTCGGAAGGCGAAACCGGCCAGCTCCGCGCCGATCTCACGGTTGCCGCGGACGGCCGCTGGTCGCCACTGCGCACCTCGGTCGGTCTGCGTCCGCACGAATTCCCATCGCCGATCGACGTCTGGTGGTTCCGGGTGAGCAAACACGCCGACGACGACAACCCTGGCGCGCTGCGCACGCGAATCACCGATTCCGAGATCGCCCTGACCATTGATCGAGGGGACAATTATCAGGTCGCCTACCTGAACAGGAAGAACTTCGACCCGATCCTGCGCGCCGAGGGAATCGAGAAGTTCCGCGAACGATTCACCAACCTGTTTCCGACGCTGGCCGACCGCGCGGAGGAAATCCGCACCATGGACGACGTGAAGCATCTCGACGTCCGGGTCAATCGGCTCCGACGCTGGTATGTGGACGGTCTACTGTGTATCGGCGACGCCGCGCACGCCATGTCGCCGATCGGCGGCGTCGGCATCAACCTGGCCGTGCAGGACGCCGTCGGCGCGGCAACACTCCTGGCGAAACCGTTGCTACGCAAGCAGATCACCACCAAAGACCTGGCAAGGGTGCAGCGCCGCCGCTGGCTGGCCACCATGATCGTCCAAGCCGTCCAACGCGGTCTGCAAGCAGGCGTGCTCGGACCAGTGGCGACCGGAAAACGCAGCGGCTTCCCGAGGCTCCCGATGCTGCTGCTGCAACGGATCCCCGCGCTGCGCCACCTACCCGGTTACGTCATCGGCATCGGCCCCCGCCCGGAACACGCGCCCGAATTCGCCCGTCCGAGGCAACCCATGCCCACCCGCAACTGAAAACAACGCCCACCCCGAGACAGGGTGGGCGTTGTGCACGACTCAGCGGTTGGCGACCGGATTCGTGAGGGTGCCGATACCCTCAACCGTCACCGAAACCGACTGGCCGTCGGTCATCGGACCGACGCCGGCCGGGGTGCCGGTGAGGATGACGTCGCCGGGCAGCAGGGTCATCACGTGCGAGATCCACTCGACGACCTTGCCGATGTCGTGCAGCAGCAGGGAAGTCCGCGAGTCCTGCTTGACGACGCCGTCCAACTCGGTGCGGATGGCCAGGTCGGCCGGGTTGATGGTGGTGTCGATCCATGGCCCGAGTGGACAGAACGTGTCGTGTCCCTTGCCACGGGTCCACTGGCCGTCGTGCTGTTGCTGGTCGCGCGCTGTCACGTCGTTGGCGACGGTGTAGCCGAGCAGTACGCTAGCCGCTCGCTCGGCCGGGACGTCACGGCAGGGCATGCCGATGACGGCGGCGAGTTCGCCCTCGTAGTCGACGCGGCTGGACTCCCTCGGCAGCTTGATCGCCGCGTTGGGGCCGATCACCGTCGTCGAGGGCTTGATGAAGATGACCGGGTCGGCCGGTGCTTCGCCGCCCATCTCCTTGGCGTGGTCGGCGTAGTTCTTGCCGATGCACACCACCTTGCTCGGCAGGATCGGGGCGAGCAGCCGCGCGTCCGCGAGCGGCCAGCGGCGGCCGGTGAACGTGGGCTGGCCGAAGGGGTGTTCGGCGATCTCGGCCGCAGTGAAGTTGTCCGGGTCGTCGCCCTCGATCGCGACAAAGGCAACACCGTCTGGATGAGCAATTCGACCTATACGCACATCCGCACTCTAGAACCGCGCGCTCAGCCGCGCAGACGCAGCCTGTCCCGCAGCCAGCCGAGCGCGACATCGCCCTGCAACCGCTGGAATGTCCGGATCGTGGGCAGGTTCGGCGGTGCCGGCTGGAGCGAGCCGACCAGGAAGAAGCCGACGATCGCGGCCAACACCGCGTTGACCGCGTCCGGGTCGGCGACCGCGCCGATCGCCCGCTGCCACACGGTCTCCGGGTCCGGCCCGCCCTGCATTCCCACGCTGGGCAGCAGGGCCAGCAGGTCGATCCAGGCCGCACCGACGCAGGCATGTGGCCAATCGACGAACACGACGCCCTGGTCGGTGCACAGCATGTTGTCGGCGCGCAGGTCCGCGTGCAGCAGGGTCTCGCCCCGAGAGGCCTCGGCCGCCGCCGACTCGAGTTCGACGAGCAGATCGAGCTGATCGGCGGCCCAGTCGGGCAACCGCTCGACGCCGACCGGATCCTCGGCGAACGCCCGCCACCTGCCGAACAGTTCGGCATGCGCCTGTTCGATCGGCGCGACCGCGATCGGGCTCGGTGTCAGGGCCCTGGACAACGTCCCAAGTGCGTCGAGGACCATGGCGAACTCCTCGGCGCGCCACGGCATCGCGGGCGAGCGGCCCTCGACGTCCTCGATGACCAGGGCGACCCAGTCGCCGTCGTCGTAACTGTCGAGCAGCGCGGGCACGGGCAGATCGGCCGGCATCGCGCCCAGGATCTCGATCTCGCGCCGGTGCATGCCCGGCGAGTGCGGATTGCGGTCCCGGCCAACGGCTTTGGCGAACACCCTGCGCCCGTCGGCGAGCCGCAGGCGGGAGGCGAGGCCGGGGGAGAATCCGCCGGGCTGGCTCACCTCGTCTACGACGCCGACGGCGAACAGCGCGGACCGGACCCGCTCGGGAACCTCCGCCCAGCCGATCCGGTTGCCGCCACTGCCGAACTGCGTGCTCATGGCCGAATGATCCGCCGCCGCGGACCACACGGCCAACTGGTTTTAGACCGAAACGGAAGACAGCGAGCGGCGCATCGCCTTGTAGGCAAGGCCGTCGCACATGGCCAGCCAACTGGCCTCGACGATGTTGCCGTGCACGCCGACGGTGGTCCATTCGGCTTCGCCGTCGGTGGATTCGATGAGCACCCTGGTGACCGCGTCGGTGCCGTGCGAGTTGGTCAGGATGCGGACCTTGTAGTCGGCGAGGCTGACCGTGTCGGTCCACGGCAGGTGCGGCCGCAGGGCCTGGCGCAGCGCGGCGTCGAGTGCGTGCACCGGCCCGTTTCCTTCCGCCGTGGCGATGACGCGCTCGCCGTCGATGATGACCTTCACGGTCGCCTCGGACATGACGACGCCGTCGGCGCGGTGGTCCAGGATGACCCGATAGGACTCCAAGGTGAACGGCGCCTCGACAGCCGACCCCTCACCGAGTTCGGTGCGCAGCAACAGCTCCAGCGACGCGTCCGCGGCCTCGAACGACCAGCCGGTGGACTCCAGTTCCTTCACCCGGTTCACCACCGTGGTGAGCACTTCCGGGCGGCCGGCGAGGTCGATCCCGAGCTCACGTCCCTTGAGTTCGAGGCTCGCCCTGCCGGCCATCTCGGTGACCAGCACCCGCATGTCACTGCCGACGATGGACGGATCGATGTGGTTGTACAACAACGGATCCACCTTGATCGCGCTCGCGTGCAGACCCGCCTTGTGGGCGAAGGCCGACTGCCCGACGTACGCCTGGTGGGCGTTCGGGGCGATGTTCGCGATTTCGGCGATGGCATGGGAGACGCGGGACAACTCGGCAAGCGATTCGGCGGGTAGCACCGGCATGTCGAGCTTGGTCACCAAGTTCGCGGTGACCGCGAACAGGTCGGCGTTGCCTGCCCGTTCGCCGTATCCGTTGGCGGTGCACTGCACGTGCGTGGCACCGGCCTGCACCGCCGCGATCGAGTTGGCCACTGCGCAGGCGGTGTCGTCCTGGCAGTGGATGCCCAGCCGGAACCCGGTGCGGGCGACCACCTCGGTCACGGTCTGGCCGAGCCCGCCGGGCAGTTGGCCGCCGTTGGTGTCGCACAGCACCACCACGTCGGCTCCGCCGTCCACAGCGGACTGGAGCACGCGCAGCGCGCAGTCCGGATCGTAGGTGTAGCCGTCGAAGAAGTGCTCCGCGTCGAGGAAGACCCGGCGACCGTTGTCGACCAGGTAGCGCACGGTGTCGCGGACCATCGCGCAGGCCTCGTCGACATCGGTGCGCAGGGCGCGTTCGATGTGCCGCCGGTCGGACTTGGCGACCAGGGTGACCACGGACGTCTGCGCATCCAGCAGCGCCTTGACCTGCTTGTCCTCGCGTACATCCACACCAGCACGGCGGGTCGAGCCGAACGCGACGAGCGCGGCGTGCGCGAGTTCGAGTTCACCGGCGGCGGCGCGGGCGAAGAACTCGGTGTCGCTGGGCAGCGCACCCGGCCAGCCGCCCTCGATGAAGCCGACGCCGAGCCCGTCCAGCAGTCGGGCGACGGCGAGCTTGTCGGTCGCCGAGTAGCTGATCCCCGCTCGCTGCGCCCCGTCCCTCAGCGTGGTGTCGAACAGGTGGAAATCGTCGCCGAGCGGGGTGCCAGCCGGGCTGGTGCGGGTCACTGGAAATCTCCTCCGAGAGCGGTGGTGCAGAGGTGTTTTGGACAAACAAAAAACCTCCCGCATGGGCGCGAGAGGTTTGCGTGCCGGGAGCTTCGAGAGCGCTATCCGGCACGCTGGGCAATAATCACCACCTGGTGAGCCATGAGACGGATGTTCGCACACGTTCCGCCGGCCGTCCACTTTCCGGGTCCAACCTCCCACATCCCGAGACATGACGACGGGGCCGGTCCAGCGCGGACCGACCCCGTCGAAGAGAGCGTTCTACAGGCCGGCGCGGGACTGGTTGGAGGAGACCAGGGCGGCCAGCCGGTCGCTGATGGCCTCGGTCGCACCCGGCGACTGGTGGTCGCGGGTGGCCAGATCGAACGCGACGGACGCCTCGATCCGGCGCGCCGACTCGTGGTTGCCGAGGTGGTCGAGCATGAGGGCAACGGAGAGCACCGCGGCCGTCGGGTCGGCCAGGCCGCGACCGGAGATGTCCGGGGCGCTGCCGTGTACCGGCTCGAACATGCTCGGGTTGCGTCGGGTGACGTCGAGGTTTCCGCTCGCCGCGAGGCCGATGCCACCGGTGATGGCGGCGGCGAGGTCGGTGAGGATGTCGCCGAAGAGGTTGTCGGTGACGATCACGTCGAACCGGGTCGGGTCGGTGACCAGGTGAATGGTCGCCGCGTCAACGTGCTGGTAGTTCACGGTGACGTCCGGGTGTTGCAGCGAGACCTCTTCGACGATTCGCGACCAGAGGCCGCCGGCGAAGGTGAGCACGTTGGTCTTGTGCACCAGGGTCAGGTGCTTGCGCGGCCGGGCGGCAGCACGGGTGAACGCGTCGCGCACCACCCGCTCGATGCCGTACGCGGTGTTGACGCTGACCTCGGTGGCGATCTCGTGCGGGGTGTCCTTGCGCAGCAGGCCACCGGTACCCGCGTACGGGCCTTCGGTGCCTTCACGCACGATCACCATGTCGATTTCGGGCTGACCGTCGAGGGGGCCGTGCACACCCGGGTAGAGCCGGGCCGGCCGCAGGTTCACATGGTGGTCGAGTTCGAAGCGCAGCCGCAGCAACAGGCCACGCTCCAGGATTCCGCTCGGTACCGAGGGATCGCCGACCGCGCCGAGCAGAATCGCGTCGTGCTGACGCAGCTCGCCCAGTACCGACTCGGGAAGCAGTTCGCCGGTCGAGTGCCACCGGGCGGCACCAAGGTCGTAGTTGGTCGTCTCCGCGCTCGGGGCGACCTCCTTGAGTACCTTCAGTGCCTCGTCCACCACCTCGGGCCCGATCCCATCCCCTGGGATCACCGCGAGCCGCATGTACACCTCCGCAGTAAGGGTCCCGCTGTGGGACTCTTGACTTTGGCAGGCTACCGGCCAATCGCCTGTCCTCCCACCGCAGGCACCAATTCTGCGTAACAACTCCCGTACTGCGGGACACTCGATCGGGGCAACCGTCACTCGAACGGCGTAATCGTCTGGACTCGGGCGGCCCGGGCCGATGCGTCCGGCCTGCCCGGTTCGATCAGCTGCCGGTGATCGTCGGCGTTGACGGATTCCCAGTAGGTGAACCGAAGGTCACATCGGAAAACCCGCGTTTCAGAATCGAGCCAGCACAGACACGACCGGCCGGCCCTCCTGGTGGAGGGCCGGCCGGCCAGGTAGGAAAATGGCTCAGCTGAAGGAGATGGCGCGGATCAGCTTGGCGCCGACCGCGCCGCCGATCGACTCCAGCACCTCGGCGTCCACGCCGCGGTCGACGCGCAGCAGCATCAGCGCGTTGCCGCCGCCGGTGGTCTGGCTCAGCTGCGCGGCCTCGATGTTCACGCCGGCCTCGCCGAGCAGCGTGCCGACGGTGCCCATCACGCCGGGGCGGTCCGGGTACTCCAGCAGCAGCGCGTCGCCCTCGGCCCGCAGGTCGAAGTGGCGGCCGTTGACCTCGACCAGCTTCTCGACGCCGTCGAGGCCGGTCAGCGTGCCGGACACGCTCAACGCGGTGCCATCCGGGAGCGCGGCCTTCACGGTGACCAGGCTGCGGTGGTTGGCGCTCTCCGGCTCCTTGGTCAGCTCGACCGCGACACCGAGCTCCTCGGCCAGCGCAGGCGCGTTGACGAAGGTGACCTGCTGGTCGACGATGCCGCCGAACACGCCGCGCAGCGCGGCAAGCGGCAGCACTGTGACGTCCTCATTGGACAGTTCGCCGCGCACGGTGACGGTGACCGAGGCCGGCGCCTTGCTGGCCAGCGCGGCCAGCACCGAACCGAGCTTCTGGGTCAGCGGCAGGTACGGCTTGACCTCCTCGCCGACCACGCCGCCGGTTTGCACGTTCACCGCGTCGGGCACGAAGTCGCCGGCCAGCGCGAGCAGCACGGAACGGGCAACGTCCGTGCCCGCGCGGTCCTGCGCTTCGGAGGTCGACGCGCCAAGGTGCGGGGTGACGACCACGTTGGCCAGCGCGAACAGCGGGCTGGCGGTCGTCGGCTCGGTGGCGAACACGTCGATGCCTGCGCCGCCGACCCGGCCTTCACGCACCGCGTCGGCGAGGGCCTGCTCATCGATGAGGCCACCGCGCGCGTCGTTGACGATGATCACGCCGGGCTTGACCTTGGCCAGCTGGTCGGCGCCGATCAGGCCCTTGGTCTCCGGAGTCTTGGGCAGGTGGATGGAGATGGTGTCGGCCCTGGCCAGCAACTCGTCCAGGGTGACCATCTCGATGCCGAGCTGCGCGGCCCGAGCCGGAGCGACGTACGGGTCGTAGGCGATGAGGTCCATGCCGAACGCGGCGAGGCGCTGGGCCAGCAGCTGGCCGATCTTGCCGAGCCCGACGATGCCGGCGGTCTTGCCGTTGAGCTCGACGCCGTTGAACGAGGAGCGCTTCCACTCGCCACCGCGCAGGCTCGCGTCGGCGGCCGGGATGCGGCGGGCGACGGCGAGCAGCAGGGCGGCGGCGTGCTCGGCGGCGGAGACGATGTTGGAGGTCGGCGCGTTGACGACCATCACGCCGCGCGCGGTGGCCGCGGGTACCTCGACGTTGTCGAGGCCGACACCGGCGCGGGCAACCACCTTGAGGCGGTTGGCGGCGGCGAGGACCTCGGCATCGACCTTGGTGGCCGAGCGAACGAGCAGCGCGTCGGCATCGGCGACCGCGGCGAGCAGCGCCGGCCGGTCGGTGCCGTCAACGTGCCGGACCTCGACGGAGTCACCGAGGAGGTCGAGCACGGAGGGGGCGAGCTTCTCGGCGAGCAGAACGACAGGGCGCGAACTGGTCACGGCGGCGACTCCGGTTTACGGGGAAACGACAAGGAGCGCGGACACGGCCAGCGGTGACCCGCGCTGACCGGCCACTACATTGTGTCCGGACCGGAGGCATTCTATCCCGGTCGTGTGACCTTCTTCGTAAGGGTTCACATCGTGGAAACCTGCCGAGTGCCCCCGCCGCAATACGAGTCCTTTATGGCACGACGGAAAATCGTTGGCACACGGTGATTTGATCGAGGTTCGAGTGCGACACCACGCTTCGTCGAATTCGCCGTCGTTGGCGCCCGCGATGCACGCTTCCCACTCTCCGGGAGTGAATCACGCACAGAAGGCGACCATGTCGCGCAGCCACTCGGTCAGTTCGGCGACCTCGGTGGCCGACGCGGTCCCGAGTGGCGTCGGCCGGCTGAATCGCAGGGTTGACATGGCCGTGATCTCCTCGGTTCGCGCCCAACTCGGCCGCTTGAGCCCGGACTCCGGTGAGTCGATGCGCACGTGATGTGCCAACCCACGATCCCGTGTGGTCAGCGGAACCACGAGTGCCATGTCGATGGGGAAACGGCAGTGCGTCGTCGAGCCGACCACGACGGCAGGGCGCACGCCACCCTGTTCATGCCCGACCGGCACGCCGAAATCCACCAACCACACTTGCCACGGCGCAGGCCTCGACGATCGGCTCAACTGTTGTACTCCGGGTATTCATCGCGAGCAGAGGGAAGGCCCTCGCCGGCCACGTTGTCGGTTAGTCGCGCCTCGGCCTGATAACTGGCCCACTCCTGCGGATCTGCGCGCAACTTCTCATAACCCAGGATGATCTGGTTGATCTTGTGTTCCTTGACCAGGCGCCGGACCGCCTCACCCAGGGGCACGCCGTGGAAGTCACGTTCGGCAATCTGCGCCAGTTCATCACGCAGACCGCTGTCGAGCTGCATTGATGTCGTAGTCATAGGTACCAGTATGACATACGCCATGGCCATCGCCATAGCTCATACGATGGGCTGCCTCACCATGCTTCGTCGAATTCGCCGTCCTTGGCCCCCGCGATGAACGCCTCCCACTCTCCGGGAGTGAACACCAACACGGTGTCCTGGGGACCGGTGAACTTGGAATTACGCATAGCGACGTAGGTGATGCCGTCGGTGTGCGGCACGAAGGCGACTTCGACGAACTCGCCGTCGGGGTCGCCGGGGTCGCCGGCACGCTGCCACTCGGCATCGGAGAGGTCGAGCTGGCCGCGCACGTGCGCCTTGTTGTCGTAGATCGGCGCACCCGCCGATTCGTCGCTCATCGAACAAACCCCCGGTGAAGAATGTGACTGGTTGTCCCAGCACGATACGCACACGTCGGAAAACGCGACGGGGCGGTACACCGCGCAACGCGGCATACCGCCCCAACGGGAACTTGTTGCTACTGCACGAAAATGTCCACCGAAGGACGCATCTGCGCGCACACCTTGAGCACGTCGTGAATGATGTGCCCCTGGAAGTTCTCGAACGGCGCGAGGTCCACCGGCTCCTCGGCGTCGATCGCAGGGTAGGTCACCTGGCTGAGCAGGTAGTCGAAGCGCGGGGCCCATTTGCGCGAGCCGAGCCGCGCGGTGATCGAGCAGTTGTCCACCATGTACGCGACGCCGCGCGCATGCATGTACGGGTTCAGTGAGTCGACGGCCTCGATGACCGACTCGTTGGCGATCTCCGAGTACGGGTGGCCCTTCTCGATGAACGTGTCGATCTGCGCCATCATCACGCCGATGAACACGCCCGCGGTGAACGGGTCGAGCGGGATGTCGTTCTCCACCCGGTCGGCGCGCACCTTCTGGCCGACCAGCCACATGTTGGCCTGGTCGATCTTGCCCATCGGGAAGCGGGCGAACCGGTCATTGGCCATGACCACGCCGCGCAGCTCGTTGCCGGAGCGGACCTCGTCGTAGATCTCGTGCACGATTTCGGCGCCGACCGGATAGGCGGCGGCGTACGCCTCCGCGAAGATCTTGCGGCCGTCCTCGTCGAGCCGGTTGTACACGCCGTCCATGCCATCCTTGGAGATGATCTTGGAGATCGGCCCTGTGATCGATTCGACGGAGTGCTGGAACGCCTTCTCGTCGCTCATGCCGAGGTCACGGAAGCGCCGATAGAGGCTTTCCACGATGCCGTGCACGCCGCCGAGCAGGATGGCCCGCTCACCGGAGATGTCCGAGAGGTACTCCGAGCGCAGCGTGGTCTGGAAGGTGTAGGGCGCGCCGATGCCGACCGACCAGCCCAGCGCCCGCTCGACCGCGCGGCCGGTGACGTTCTGGTGCACGGCGAAGCTGGCGTTGATGCCCGCGCCGTTGACCTCGGCGCCCTGCACGTACAGCGCGCGCACGGACGCGCCCATGCCCTTGGGGCACACCGCGATCACGTCGACGTTGTCCGGGAAGTGCTTGCCCTCGTTGTCCAGGATGCCGAGCAGGAAGCCGTGCGAGAAGCACAGGGTGCTGCCGGGCTTGAGCGCGGCGAAGATCTGCTCGTAGAGGTGCGCCTGGGCGCCATCGGAAATGAGCACCAGCACCATGTCCGAGGAGCCGATGACCTCGAACATCTCGCCGAGGGTGCCGTTCTCCTCGGTGAAGCCTGCCTCGATCGCCGCCGCCCGTGAGCCGGAGTCGGCCCGCAGGCCGATCGTGACCCGGACGGCCTCGCCGAGGGAGTCCCGGAGATTCTGTGCCTGGGCCGACGCCTGCGGGCCCCACCCGATCACGCCGACCTGGGACACGCCCTCGAAGGCGCGGGGCAGCCGGTCGAACAGGTGCCGTCCACCGCGCACGATGGCTTCGGATCGGTCACCGACCTTGATGTACTCCTTGTCGAAGACCTCGGTCTCGAAGTCCAGTTCACGCGTTGACGTAGACACGATCTCTCTCCAGTTTTCGTGAAACGAAGCGACTCAGGCGGTTTCGGTGATCAGGCCGTCTCGGTGATGGGGCGGTCCACCCAGGACATCAGGCCGCGCAACTTCTTGCCGACCTGCTCGATCTGGTGCTGCTCGCCCTCCTGACGGAGTTTGGTGAAGTTCGGACGACCGTTGTCGTCCTCCGCCACCCACTCACGGGCGAAACTACCGTCCTGGATCTCGTCGAGCACCTTGCGCATCTCCTGCTTCACGGCCGGCGAGATGATCCTCGGGCCGCGGGTGAGGTCGCCGTACTCGGCGGTGTCGCTGCACGAGTAGCGCTGCCGCGCGATACCGCCCTCGTAGATGAGGTCGACGATGAGCTTGAGCTCGTGCAGCACCTCGAAGTAGGCGATCTCCGGCTGGTAGCCAGCCTCTACCAGGGTCTCGAACCCGGCCTGAATGAGCGCTGAGGTGCCGCCGCAGAGCACGGCCTGCTCACCGAACAGGTCGGTCTCGGTCTCCTCGGTGAAGGTGGTCTTGATGACCCCGGCGCGGGTGCCACCGATCCCCTTGGCGTAGGAAAGGCCCAGCGCGAGCGCGTTGCCCGAGGCGTCCTGCTCGACCGCGACCAGGTCCGGCACGCCCTTGCCGTCGACGAACTGGCGGCGCACCAGGTGGCCGGGGCCCTTCGGGGCGACCAGGACCACGTCGACGCCGTCGGGCGCGGTGATGTAGCCGTAGCGGATGTTGAAGCCGTGGCTGAAGAACAGCGCGTCGCCCGGCTTGAGGTTGGGCGCGACGTCGTTGGCGTAGAGCTTGCGCTGAACGGTGTCGGGGGCCTGGATGGAGATCAGGTCGGCCTCGGCAGCGGCCTC
>DASYBO010000185.1:0-5651 GCA_036500685.1 Pseudonocardiaceae bacterium
ACCGCGTCAATCAGGTCTTCCAGGATGCGCGGGTCACGGGTCGCCCGGTCGATATCGACGACTGCCAGCGCGTTGGCCTCGCCGCGCCGCAGGGCGGTCAGGATCGCTTCCCAGTCCGGACGCACCACTCGGTAGCCGTAGGTGCCGTCCGGCAGCAGGACACGGCGCCGCTTGAATGACGACACGTTCGGTTCCGGCACCTCGCGATCGATCCGGCCACCGATGTTGTCCACGAACGCGCGAAGGTCGCTGAGCTGGTAGTCAACCTGTCCCTGGCCGGACGCGTCGTGCCCCGCGACGACCCTGGACTCACGGGCCGACAGGACCCAAACTAGCTGGTCAGGGTCGCGCTCGATGAGCGTCCGGCCCCGCTCACGTAGCGGCTGTGAAGCTCCCATGACGACAAGTGTGCACTAGAAGAGTCACAGCTACGGCCACGAAATACCGGAGCTCCCGCGTTTCCACATCTACAACGGTACTCGGCTGACCTGGTTCGATACCGGCGAAGTATCGCTGCCCACCCAGATGGTCTTGGAGTTCCCGCGTACTTCCGGGACACGATTGACGACATGAGCGGACAGACCATCGCGCTGGTGACCGGCGCGAACAAGGGAATCGGATACGAGATCGCGGCCGGCCTCGGCGCCCTCGGTTGGAGCGTCGGCGTCGGCGCCCGGAACGAGGCACACCGCGACGCGGCGGTCCAGAAACTGCGAGCGGCGGGCGTCGACGCGTTCGGCGTGCCGCTGGACGTGACCGACGACAGCAGCGTTGCCGACGCGGCCGCCTTGATCCAGGAGCGCGCGGGCCGCCTCGACGTACTCGTCAACAACGCCGGGGTCATCGGTGGCATGCGGCAGACACCGACCGAGATCGATCCGGCAACGGTGCTGAATGCCGTGCAGACCAACGTGATCGGCGTCATTCGGGTCACCAACGCGATGCTGCCGCTGTTGCGGCGCTCGGCGTCGCCTCGCATCGTGAACATGTCCAGCAGCGTCGCCTCGCTGACCCTGCAGACCGCTCCCGCTGGCGCGGGCCCGATATCGGCCGCCTACTCGCCGTCGAAGACGTTCCTCAACGCCGTGACGGTCCAGTACACCAGGGAGTTGCGCGATACGAACATCCTGATCAACCTCGGCTGCCCCGGCTTCTGCGCCACCGACCTCAACGGTTTCCGCGGCACCCGCACGCCTGAGCAGGGCGCGGCGATCGGGATCCAGTTGGCCACACTGCCGGACGACGGACCGACCGGCGGGTTCTTCGATGACGCCGGACCCGTTGCCTGGTAAGGCAGTGTCATCTGGTCTTGCGGCGGCGAGGCTTGGCGGCGGGCGCGGCCGGCGGAGGCGGTTGCTGGGGGCCGGCGCCGTCGAGGCTGTGTCCTGGCACGAGCCGCACGACCGCATCCTCCATATGCGACTCGATCAGCTTCAGCAGGGCGATCTCGTTGCCGGCGCGCAGTCCGTCGACAAGGGCGCCGTGTTCGGCCAACTGGTCCTCGTCGGGCTGGTAGGTCCGTTGCAGGGCGCCGATGCACATCCGGCTCTCGACCAGCAGGGTGCCGGCCATCCTGGTCAGCCGGGTGCTGCCGGATGCTCGGACCAACTCCTCGTGGAAGCGGCCGTCGGCGTCGCCGATGGCGGCGGGATCGCCTGCCTTGATCGCGGTGCCGAGTTCGGCGTGGATGACGGCGAGCCGGTCGGCGACGAGGCCGCCTCGGTTGGCGCGCAGGATCAGCCGCGCCGCTGCCTGTTCGATGGCATTGCGGGCGACGTAGATGTCGTACACGTCAGCGGGTTCGAGTTCGATCACGAACAGGCCCCGGTTGCGTTCGCTGCGCAGTAGGCCCTCCTGGACGAGGCGCTGCATCGCTTCGCGCAGCGGTCCCCTGCTGACCTCGAACCGCGCGGCCAGGTCGGCCTCGCCGAGTTGGGTGCCGGGCGGCAGCGCGCCGTTCATGATCGCGGCGCGCAGTTGGCGGGCGATGATCGCCGCGGTGGAGTCCTGGTTGACCGGTCGGAGGTCGGCCAGCGTCATCGTGTCTTCACCCTCTCCGCCGCGAACAGCGAGCCAGCTTCCGGGCAAACCGCCCGAGCCGATGCCAGCAGCAAACCTTCCCACACCGTGACCTGGTTCGCGGTGAGCACCGGCTTGCCCAGCGTGGCTTCCAACCGCGCGAGCAGGCCGACCGTGCGCAGGGCGGTGTCCGGGACCAGCAGCGCGTCCGCGTCCGGGTTGTCGTTGCGCACGGCCAGTTCGAGCACGGCGTCGTCGGGCAGTTGGCCCACTTCGGCCGCGGTCACGATGCCGGCGCTCGACATGCTCAGTACCTCGAGCCCGCCCCTGGACAGGAACTGCACGAACCGCTCGGCCACCTCGCGCGGGTAGCTCGCGGCGACCGCGACCCGCCGGACACCCAGCGCCCGCGCGGCGTGCACGAAGGCGAAGGAGGTGCTGGACGCGGGCACGCCCGCCGCGGCCGACAGCTTGCGGACCTGGTCCTGCGCGCCGTCCCAGCCGAAAACGAAGCTGCCGCTGGTGCACGCCCACAGCACCGCGTCCGGCCGGCATCGGGCGAGCCGGCCCGCGCCCTCGGCCAGTTTGTCCTCGGATCCGAGGTCCAGCAGGGCGTCCACGGCGTGCCGGTCCTCGCCGTAGGTGTGCTCGACGACCAGTCGGTGCGCTCCGCCGAGCATCGCTTCGATCCGGGGATAGTCGTCCTCGGCCGCGTGCCCTGGGTAGAGGAAACCGATGGTCGTCACTGCTGCCTCCTGTCTTCAGACGAATTCGGAAATCCAGCGGCCCGACCCGACGACCGGCAGTCCCATCCGGCGCAGGCAGGCCCACATGGTCAGCTGATTAGCCGTCAGCACCGGTTTGCCGAGGCTCTCCTCCAACGGACCGATCAGGTCGTAGGTGGGCAGGTTGGTGCAGCTGACGAAGATCGCTTCGGCGTCGGGCCGGTCGGCGCGCAGGATGTGCTCGGCAACGGTGCGGTAGCTGACCTTCCAGATGCCGCCGCCCAGGCCGAGGTGTTCGCTGGCTACCGTGTCGACGCCGAGTTCGGCCAGGAACTCGTGCAGTTTGGCGGTGAGGTCGGCGAAGTACGGCGTGACCACGGCGATCCGGCTCAGGTTGAGCTGTTCGAGCACCTCGGCCAGCGCGCCGGAGGTGGTCACGGCGGCGGGTGCGCCGGAATCGCAGATCACCTTGCACAGTCCCTTTTCGGCGGCGACCCCGGCAACGAAGCTGCCGGAGTTGCACAGGTAGGCGACGACCTCGGGTTCGACGTGCAGCACGTCGCGAGTGGCGGCGGCGAGGTGCAGCGGATTGCTCACCAGCTTGGCCATTTCCATGCTGACCGGCACCGGCTCATAGGGCGTGCGGGCCAGGTGCAGCGAGACCTCGACCGGAACCCAGCGCCACAGCTCACGCTCGAGCGCGAGGTCGAACGGGGCGATCACGCCGATTCCCCGCTGGGCCAGGGGCCCATCGAATACTGTCCAGTCGTCCAACAAGGCTCGCTCCCGGATTCATGACGGATCCGCTCCTCCGGGACTCTCGGATTGTTGACAATCATACGACCGATTCGTACGGTGTCAATGTGTCAGAGGCCGGTGGTGCGGACGGTGCGCGATGGAGTTTCCGGAGTGGGGAACGCCCGGTCGTCACGGTCCTGTGCGCAGGGGATCGCCCACCCGACATCGGGCATGTCGAATCGGGCGCGACCGTTCGTTACACCACCGCGCAACGACTTTCGGATGATCTGGCCGGCGCGGACGCGCTGTTCGTGTGGGACTTCCTGTCCACCGCCGTCGAGGCCGCCTGGCCGGCCGCGGACCGGCTGCGCTGGGTGCACATCGCCAGCGCGGGCGTGGACCGGCTGCTGTTTCCCGAGCTCCGGGCCTCGTCGGTGGTGCTGACGAACTCGCGGGGCATCTTCGAGGGACCGATCGCCGAATACGTACTCGGTCTGGTCATCGCCTTCGCCAAGGGCTTCGCGACCACAGTGGACGATCAACGCCGGCATCGTTGGCGGCACCGCGAAACAGAGCGGATCGCGGATCGTCACGTGTTGGTCATCGGGACTGGTCCGATCGGCCGAGCCACCGCCCGCCTGTTGCGCGCCACCGGGATGCGGGTCGAGGGCATCGGTCGCCGGGAGGTGCCGGCTGACCCGGACTTCGGCACCGTGCACGGCATGCCCGCGCTGGCCGAACGCCTCGGCCAGGCCGACTACGTGGTCGCGGTGGCGCCGCTGACCGACCAGACCAGGGGCATGTTCAACCGGGACACGCTGGCCGCGATGCGGCCGACCGCGCGGCTGATCAACGTCGGCCGGGGTCAGCTGGTGGTCACCGACGACCTGGTCAAAGCCATCGAGGACGGCACGATCGCGGGTGCCGCGCTGGACGTGTTCGACATCGAGCCGTTAGGGGAATCCTCACCGTTGTGGTCGCTGCCCGGTGTGCTCGTCTCCCCGCACATGTCCGGGGACGCCGTCGGTTGGCGGGCGGCGCTGGCCGAGCTGTTCGTGGCGAACTTCCTGCGCTGGCAGACAGGCGAGCCCCTGCACAACGTGGTCGACAAGCAACTGGGGTACGTGCCGGGCTCCGGCGCGAGCCAGACCTAGGAGGATGAATGTCCGACGACACCCTGCTCACCGCGACCGAGATGGTGGCCGGTTTCTCGTCGGGCGAGTTGTCCCCTGTCGATACCACTGCGGCGGCGCTACACCGGATCACCGAGGCCAACCCGGGCCTCAACGCCTTCTGCCAGCTCGACCCGGAACAGGCCATCGCGCGGGCCGAGGAGTCGGCGGTGCGGTGGGAGCAGGGCAATCCACGGGGCCTGCTGGACGGGGTGCCGATTTCGATCAAGGACATGTTCCTGACTGCGGGCCGACCCACCCTGCGCGGTTCACGTTGCATCGACCCGGATCAGCCGTGGGACGTCGACGCCCCGGTGAGCGCCCGGCTGCGCGAACACGGCGCGGTGCTGCTTGGCAAGACGACCACCCCGGAACTGGGTTGGAAGGCGGTCACCGACAGCCCGCTCACCGGGATCACCCGCAACCCGTGGAATCAGGCGCTGACCTCGGGCGGTTCCAGCGGCGGCAGCGCGGCTGCGGTCGCGGCCGGCATGGGCGCGTTGTCGGTGGGCACCGACGGCGGCGGTTCAGTGCGGATTCCCGCGTCGTTCTGCGGCATCGTCGGGTTCAAGCCGACCTACGGCCGCATCCCGCTCTACCCGGCCAGCCCGTTCGGCGCGCTCTCGCATGCCGGGCCGATGGCCTGGTCGGTCGATGACGTCGCGCTGATGCTGGACGTGCTCGCCCTGCCCGACCACCGCGACCCGACCGCGCTGGCCCAGCCGATCGCCTCCTACCGGGAGGCCGTGCGTCGCCCGGTGCAGGGCCTGACGGCGGCCTTCAGCCCGACGCTTGGCTACGTCGACGTGCACCCGGAGGTCGCGCGGATCATCCGGCAGGTGGTGGAGACGCTGACCGAGGTCGGGGTCAACGTCGAGCTGACCGACCCGGGCTTCGCCGACCCGATCGACGCCTTCGACGTGCTCTGGTGCGCGGGCGCGGCCAAGACGCTGGACCGCTTCCCGGCCGAGCGCACCGGAAACGTCGACCCCGGCCT
>DASYBO010000186.1:0-1890 GCA_036500685.1 Pseudonocardiaceae bacterium
GCCGATCACCGGGATCCACCGCTACCTGGTCGCCGTCGTCGGCCTCGCCACCTTCTTCGACCTCTACGACCTGTTCCTGGGCAGCACGGTGTCCACGGTGCTGCACAGCAACTTCGGCGTGTCGAGCGCGGCGCTGAAACCGCTGCTCGCCTCGGCGTTCGTCGGCGCCTTCGTCGGCGCGATCACCCTTGGTCGACTCGCCGACCGACTGGGCAGGCGCAACGCGTTCCTGCTCACGTTGTCCGTCTACTCGGTGTTCACGCTGATCGGCGCGTTCTCCACCAACATCTGGATGCTGGTGGTCTGCCGGTTCATCGCGGGCATCGGCATCGGCGGCGAACTGCCGCTGGCCGACGCCTACCTGGCCGACCTGCTGCCGGCGCGCTGGCGCGGCGCGGCCACCGCCTGGGCCTACACCGTGGGTTTCTGCGGCGTCCCGGTCGCCGGATTCCTGGCCCGTGGCCTTGCCGACACGAGCCCGTTGGGGCTGGCGGGCTGGCGGTGGCTGTTCATCATCGGCGGCATCGGCGCGATCATCGTGTGGGCGTTGCGCTCCGGGCTGCCCGAATCGCCGCGCTGGCTGGTCGCGGTGGGCCGGGCCGACGAAGCCGAACAAGTGGTGCTGCGGTTCGAGGAACGCGCGGGCGCAGCGCTGCCCGAGCCGGAGGTCAGCGCGGTGCCGGCCGGGAGTGTCAGCGTAGGTGCGCTTCTGCGGCCGCCGTGGCGGCGCCGGACCGTGATGCTCTACGTTTTCCAGATCCTGCAAGCCTTCGGCTACTACGGCTTCGGCACGTTGGTACCGATTGTGCTGGTGAGCAAGGGTTTCTCGGTCACCGGATCGCTGACCTACTTCGCGTTGACCACCCTGGGCTACCCGATCGGTTCGGCCCTCTCGATACCGATCATCGAGCGAATGCAACGGAAGTGGCTGATCGTGGCCGGCGCGATCGGCATGGCCGTATTCGGTCTGCTGTTCGGCTTCTCCAGTTCGCCGGTGGCCATTGTCGCGTTCGGGTTCTGCTACACCGCGATCAGCAACGTGTTCTCCAATGCCTTCCACACCTATCAGGGCGAACTGTTCCCGACGCTGGTGCGCGCGACCGCCGCCGGCTCCGCGTACTCGCTGTCTCGATTGGCCACGGCCGCCATGCCCTACATCCTGTTGACCGCACTCAGTGCGTGGCAAGCGGGCGGTATGTTCGCCGTGGTCGCCGCGGCCATGGTGTTGCTGGTCATCGACGTCGCCGTGCTCGGTCCGAAAACGACCCGCAAGCCTCTTGAGGAGATTGCCGGCGGTTGAGCCCATACTGGTGGCGCAGTCGGCGCCGGACAGCCAGGAGGACTCCGTGAACGGAACACCAAGGGACATCGCGGACACGGTGGAGTACTGGCGGTCGATCAAGCCGGAGGCCGAGGCCATCCGGGTCGGATCGCGATCTTGGACGTGGACGGAGTTCAGCGAGCGGTTCCGGCGCAACGCGGCCGCCCAGTCGGCGCTGGGCCTTCGCGCGGGCGACCGGATCGTCAGCTACGACAAGAACCACCCGTTCTGCTTGGAGACCACCTTCGCCTGCATGCTGACCGGCACCACGAACGCGGTGGTGAACTTCCGGCTGGCGCCGCCCGAGGTCGCCTACATCATCAACGACGCCAAGGCGTCCGTCGTGCTCGTCGGCCACGAGTTCCTGCCGGTCTTGGAGCAGATCCGCGGCGAACTGCCGAACGTGCGGCAGGTGATCGTGGTCGGCGGCGAGCACGACGAGTACGAGGCATGGCTGGCCGGCAGTGAACCGCTCACCGACGCGACCCCGGTCGACGAGGGCCAGACCTTCCTACAGCTCTACACCTCCGGCACCACCGGTTTCCCCAAGGGCGCCATGCTCACCCAGC
>DASYBO010000187.1:0-3786 GCA_036500685.1 Pseudonocardiaceae bacterium
ACCTGTTCTCCGCTAGGGAGGAGGTGCTCTACCAGCAGTCCGTCGTCCTGATCGGCATCGGGCGCGGCACGATGACCGTCGCCGAGGTGACCTCGCTGCACGGTTCCGAGGCGCGGCTGGCCAGTCGCATCAACGACTTCCATGCCGTGGCCGCCCAGGACGCCGCGACCGACTACCAGCGCGCGGTCAGCGGCACCGTGCTCACCCAGCAGGGTTCGCTGCTGGCGCAGGCCATCGACCAGTCCGGCGGGATGAGCGGGCAGGTCATGCCCGGCATGGTCATCCGCATCCCGCTGAATACCTGGAACTCGGCCAACGACGCCGTCGCGGGCGGCCTGACCTCGGTCACCGACACGCTCGCCGGCCAACTCCGCACCACGGCGGCCAGCATGCAGAGCTCGGCCAGCAACACCGCGGGCACCGCGGCGGTGATCCTGTTCGTCGCGCTGCTCATCGCCGCCCTCGTGATGGTGATCGTGGCCCGCCAGCTGCTGCGTTCGGTCGGCGTGCTGCGCCGCACCGCCCGCGACGTCGCCACCCGGCAACTGCCCGAGGCGGTCGAGCGGATCCAGGCGGGGGACACCGTGGACATCGCGGTCATCCCGGTCCCTGTACACACCGCCGACGAGGTCGGCCAACTGGCCAGAGCCTTCGACGCGGTGCACGCCGAGGCGCTCAAGCTCGCCGTCGAACAGGCCAACCTGCGCGGCAACTACAGCGACCTGTTCACCAACCTGTCCCGCCGCAGCCAGGGCCTCGTGCAACGGCAACTGCGGCTGATCGAACAACTCGAACGGGACGAGGAGGATCCCGACCAACTCTCCGCACTGTTCAAACTGGACCACCTGGCCACCCGGATGCGGCGCAACAACGAGAACCTGATGGTGCTCTCCGGCGGTGAGCTGGGCCGAGGCCCGACGCAGGCGATGCCGCTGTCCGACCTGCTGCGCGCCGCGGTCAGCGAGATCGAGCAGTACCAACGGGTTTCCGTGCAACCACCGCCCGGCGTGCACATCCTCGGCTACGCCGCCGGTGATCTGGTCCGGCTCGTCGCCGAACTGCTGGACAACGCGACCGCGTTCTCCGCGCCGGACACCCAGGTGACGATCGCATCGCACCGCACCCGGTCGCGCTCGATCGTGGTGGACATCGTCGATCACGGCATCGGCATGGGCGACGAGGAACTGCGCGCCGCCAACGAACGGCTCGGCCAGGCCGAAGGGTTCGAGGGTCGGATCACCCGGCGGATGGGCCTGTTCGTGGTGAGCAAGCTCGCCGGTCAGCACGGGGTCCGGGTGCGGTTGCACGGCGGAGAGGACATTCCGGGCCTGAGGGTCACGGTGACCTTGCCGGCGCAGCTGATCGTCGGCGACGAGGACGCGGTCCTGTCGCTGCCAACGGCCGAGCCGGACAGGCAGGAAGCCAAGTCCGACGCGTCGATGAACGCGATCACGGTGACCATCCCGCAGTTGCCCAGTGCGGTCGCGTCCGGCGTGAACCTCTTCGCGCCGCTGCCCGGCAGCGCCACCGCCGAGGACGCGCAGGACGCGGCGGTGGAGGCCGAGCCGGACCGGCCAGGCACGACGACGCCGATTTTCGACGACATGCTCTCCGCCTGGTTCGACGCGGCCAAGCCGATGGAGGACCCGAGCGAGGACGCACCGCCCCAGGACGCGAGCTTCGCGGGCCGCACCGGTTGGCGCTTCGCCGCGGACGACGGCTGGAAGGCGGCCGACTCGGTCACCCAGGCCAGCCCCGAGGCATTCACCTCGGCCGGTCTGCCCAAGCGGCAGCCCAAGGCCCGGCTGCTGCCGGGCAGCGCGGGCGAGACCGGGACCACCGGCGCGATGCCGGCCCCGACCGGACCGGGCGCGGCGAAGATTCGCAAGCGTCTTGCCGGGTTCCAGCGCGGCGTGCAGAAGGGCCGGCATGAGATCGACTCGGTCGGCGTTGCCGAGCCGCACTGGCCCGCGGAGCCCGCCGAGAGCTCGGACAGCGCGTTGTTCACCGAGGAACCGTCGGACGAGCAAGCCGAGTTCGAGATCTCGGTCGAGGCGATCGACGCTTCGGAGTCCAGTGTGGAGGTTGAGCCGGCTCCGATAACCAGCGAGAACAAGACCGCCGCCGTCAACGCGGACAGTTTGGAGGACACGGCGATCTGGCCGACCGTCGCGGATGAGGGTTGGGAAGCGGCTGAGGATGCGCTCAGCCCGACCCCGTCCGCGTTCACCCCGGCAGGGTTGCCGCGGCGCAAGCCGCGGGCCCAGCTCGTGCCGGGCAGCGTCGCCACCAAAGGCAGGCCGGCCATGGCCGGCGTCGACGCGGGCGCGGTCCGGGATCGACTGAACAGTTTCCAGCGGGGAGTCCGCCAGGGCCGGAACGGCTCGGCGGCGGCCGATGGTACCGAGCACGGATTCGAATGGGAGAACGATTGATGTCAAGTCAGTCGCCGCACGGCCGCTTCGGGTGGCTGGTCACCGACTTCACCGAACGGGTACCCGGGGTGGCACACGCCGTAGTGGTATCAGCGGACGGGTTGTTGCTGACCTCGTCGGTCCGGTTGCCGACGGACCGCGCCGACCAGCTCGCCGCGGTCGCCTCCGGTCTGTCCAGCCTCACCATGGGCGCCGCGCGGTGTTTCGAGGCAGGCCCGGTCCGGGAGACCGTCGTGGAGATGGAACGCGGCGTGATGCTGCTGATGGCCATCAGCGACGGATCCTCCTTCGCCGTGCTGGCCGCACCCAACTGCGACATCGGACAGGTCGCGTACGAGATGACACTGCTCGTCGAACGAGTCGGGCAGATGCTCACCCCGGAGCTACGAGCCGAGCTGCAGGGCTCGCAACGTCTGCTGTCACGTCAGCCGGTGTGAGGTCGATCATGACCATGTCCTTCGACGGAGCCGAGCCACCCGACCCGAACATCGAGCACCTCACCGCTGCCGATGGCTGGTACGGGTTCGCCGAGCGCGTCGACGACCCGGCCGCATGGCGGCAACCCACGGACTGGCCCGACCGGGTGATGACTCCCCCCCTCCCCCCGAACCCGGTCGGGCCGCCTCATCCTGTCGGGCCGCCTCCCGACACCTATCCGCCGCCGAGCCAACTCGGCGATTCGGGCTACTTCACCATCGACGATTTCGGCGACGAAGCCTCCCGCGTCCGGCCCTACGCGTGGACCGGCGGACGGACCCGCTCCAGCGTTGAGCTGCAATTGGAGACGCTGGTATCCACGAGTGATCTCGGCTTGGACGAGGCCCTGCTCAACCAGGTCGAATATCGGGCGGTCGGCACTTTATGTCGACATCCACACTCGGTGGCCGAAGTGGCCGCGAAGCTTTCGGTACCACTCGGTGTTGCCAAGGTCATCCTGAGTGACATGGCCGAACTGGGCTTGATCAGTATTCACCGCACATTCGCCGACGACGACATCGCGGCGCATCTCGTGTTGATGGAAAGGGTGTTGAGTGGACTCCGTCGACTTTGAGAGGTCGAAGACGACCCGCCGCTCGCCGACCGCCACGTCGGCAAAGATCGTGGTCGCCGGCGGTTTCGGTGCAGGTAAGACCACATTTGTCGGTTCGGTCTCGGAAATTGTCCCGTTGACCACCGAAGCCGTGCTGACCGATGCCAGCGCCGGCATAGACGACCTGCGTGCCACGCCAGACAAATGCACTACCACGGTCGCCATGGATTTCGGCCGGGTCACGCTGGACTCCGACCTGATCCTGTACCTGTTCGGCACCCCCGGGCAGCAACGGTTCTGGTTCATGTGGGATGACCTGGT
>DASYBO010000188.1:0-6377 GCA_036500685.1 Pseudonocardiaceae bacterium
CGCGTCGCCGCGGCGGGCCAGGGCACCGGCGAGGGCGCGTGGGCCATGCCGCTGCCCGATGAGCTGCGCGCCGAACTGGACTCCAAGCTGGCTGACCTGGCCAACGTCGCCGGCAGCCGTTGGGGCGGCATGCTCGTCGCGGGCGTGTTCCTGCGCGAGTTCGTCGCCGAGGGCGTGCAGTGGGCGCACCTTGACGTGGCCGGTCCGGCGTTCAACACCAGGTCCCCGTGGGGCTACACCGCCAAGGGTGGCACCGGTGTCCCGGTCCGCACCATGGCCGCCGTGCTCGCGGACATCGCCGAGAACAGCTGACCCCGTGCGGCCGGCCGGCTCGGTCCGGTCGGCCGCTCAGCTGTTCATGTTCTCGTGGCGGCCGTGCCGGTTCGCCTGGTTCTGCCGCGTGATGTAGTCACGCATTCGCTGCGGGTAGCCGACCAGGGCAACGTCATAGACGGGAATCCCGAGCCGGTGGCCAAGATCACGGGCCGCGCTCGCGCTGTCCACCCGGCGCCGCGTCCACTCCCCGTCGTGTGCGACCAACACCACGGTGGTCTGCGTCACCGTGGTTCTCGGCTCGACGAAGGCCTCGACGCCACGGTGCGACGCGGCCCATTCGGCCAGATGGGCGTTGGCCCGGTGGCTGCGCTGCCGAACCTCGCTGGCCCGGCCTCTACCGCGCAGTGCATCGAACAAACCCACCAAACCCACCTCCTCGAAGTAGTCCTGACTCCAGCATGCCTATGGCAGTCGGCCCGCGTCGCAAGAATGCCTGAGGTAGTGACAAGATGGCGTGTGTTGCCGCGCCCGACCGGCGCGAACAGCAAGCTCTTCAGACCCAACTGAACTTTGTGTGGCGAGCAGTACTGCCGTACTCCCGCCGAGGAGGATTTGATGACCGACGCCGACCTTGTGATCCTCGGTGGCGGGTCGGGTGGTTACGCCTGCGCGTTCCGCGCGGCTGAACTCGGCTTGTCCGTCGTCCTCGTCGAGAAGGACAAACTCGGTGGCACCTGCCTGCACCGGGGTTGCATCCCGACCAAGGCGTTGCTGCACGCCGCCGAGGTCGCCGACTACGCGCGCGAGGGCGACCAGTTCGGGGTCAAGTCCGCGCTCGAGGGCATCGACATGGCCGGCGTCAACTCCTACAAGGACGGCGTCGTCACCAAGATGTACAAGGGCCTGCAGGGCCTTGCCAAGGCCAACAAGGTGACCACCGTCGAGGGCACCGGCCGCTTCGTCGGCCCGAACACCGTCGAGGTCAACGGCGAGCGCTACACGGGCAAGAACGTGGTGCTGGCCACCGGCTCCTACTCCAAGACCCTGCCGGGCCTCGAGATCGGCGGCCGGATCATCACCAGCGAGCAGGCGCTGAACCTGGACTACGTCCCAGAGAAGGTCGTCGTGCTCGGCGGTGGCGTGATCGGCGTCGAGTTCGCCAGCGTGTGGCGCTCCTTCGGCGCCGAGGTCACCATCGTCGAGGCGCTGCCCCGCCTGGTGCCGCTCGAGGACGAGTTCGCCTCCAAGCGCCTTGAGCGGGCCTTCCGCAAGCGCAACATCGGCTTCAAGACCGGCGTCCGGTTCACCGGCGCCACCCAGACCGACTCCGGGGTCACCGTGAACCTGGAGTCCGGCGAGCAGATCGAGGCCGACCTGCTGCTGGTCGCCGTAGGCCGAGGCCCGAACACCGCGGGCCACGGCTACGAGGAGGCAGGCGTCCGGATGGACCGCGGCTTCGTCCTCACCGACGAGCGCCTGCGCACCAACATCCAAGGCGTCTACGCGGTCGGCGACATCGTGCCCGGCCTGCAGCTCGCGCACCGCGGCTTCGCCCAGGGCATCTTCATCGCCGAGGACATCGCCGGGCTCAACCCGCAGGTCATCGAGGAAAGCGGCATCCCGAGGGTGACCTACTGTAACCCGGAGGTCGCCTCCGTCGGCCTGACCGAGGCCGCGGCCAAGGAGCGCTACGGCGCCGAGGTGACCAGCTACACCTACGACCTGGCCGGCAACGGCAAGTCGAACATCTTGAAGACCCAGGGCGCGGTGAAGCTGGTGAAGGCGCCTGATGGCCCCGTCGTCGGCATCCACATGATCGGCGACCGGGTCGGCGAGCTGGTCGGCGAGGCCCAGTTGATCGTCAACTGGGAAGCGTTCCCCGAGGACGTGGCATCCCTGATCCACGCCCACCCCACCCAGACCGAGGCCCTCGGCGAGGCCCACCTCGCCCTGGCCGGCAAGCCGCTGCACGTGCACGGCTGAAGTCGAGAAAAGTCGTCAGCCAACAGGCACGAGCACGAGGAGTCAGCGACACATGGCCTTCTCCGTCCAGATGCCAGCCCTCGGGGAGAGCGTTACCGAGGGCACGGTCACCCGGTGGTTGAAGCAGGAAGGCGAGTCGGTCGAGGTCGACGAGCCGCTACTGGAGGTGTCCACCGACAAGGTGGACACCGAGATCCCGTCCCCCGCGGCAGGCACGTTGCAGCGCATCGTGGTCCGTGAGGACGAGACCGTCCAGGTGGGCGCCGAACTGGCGATCATCGCGGACGGTTCCGGCGACGCCGCCCCTGCGCCCGCCGCCCCCGCCGAGCAACCCGCCGCCCCGGAACCCGAACCGGAACAGGCCCAGCAGAACGGCCAGGCCCCGGCTCCTGCCGCCGCCCCCGAACCCGCCGCCGCTCCGGCCGCCGCCGCTCCGGCCGCTGCCGCCACCGGCACCCCGGTGACCATGCCGGCGCTCGGCGAGAGCGTCACCGAGGGCACCGTGACCCGCTGGCTCAAGCAGGTCGGCGACGCGGTGTCGGTGGACGAACCGCTGCTGGAGGTGTCGACCGACAAGGTGGACACCGAGATCCCGTCCCCGGTCGCCGGCACCCTGCTGGAGATCACCGCCGGTGAGGACGTCACCGTCGAGGTCGGCGGCCAACTCGCCGTCGTCGGCGTCGCGGGCGGTGCCCCCGCCGCCGCACCGGCACCCACCCCGACTCCGGCCGCCGCTCCTGCCCCGGCCGCCGCTCCGGCGCCGGTTGCCACTGCTGCCCCGGCTCCCGCACCCGTCGCCGCCCCGGCTCCCGTCGCCGCACCGGCCCCCACGCCGCAGCAGTGGCAGGCCCCTGCGGCCCCGGCCGCTCTCGTGGCCGAACCGGCCGACGCGGGCGCCCCGAGCGAGGACGTCGGCGCGCCTTACGTCACTCCGCTGGTGCGCAAGCTCGCCACCGAGAACAGCATCGACCTCGGCGCCCTCAAGGGTTCCGGCGTAGGTGGCCGCATCCGCAAGCAGGACGTGCTCGCCGCCGTCGAGGCCAACAAGGCGCGTGAGGCAGCAGCCGCCAAGGCCGCCGCCCCGGCACCAGCACCGGCCGCCGCGCCCCGGCCCGCCGCACCGGCGGCGTCAACGGCGTTGGCCGGCCAACGCGACACGACCGAGAAGCTGAGCAGGCTGCGCCAGATCGTGGCCCAGCGGACCAGGGAGTCGCTGCAGGGTTCCGCGCAGCTCACCCAGGTCGTCGAGGTGGACGTCACCAAGATCGCCAAGCTCCGGTCGCAGGCCAAGGCGGCGTTCGCGCAGCGGGAGGGCGTCAACCTGACGTTCCTGCCGTTCTTCGCCAAGGCCACCGTCGAGGCGCTCAAGCAGCACCCGAAGCTCAACGCGTCCATCAACGAGGAGGCCAAGGAGGTCACCTACCACGGCGCCGAGCACCTCGGCATCGCGGTGGACACCGAGCGCGGCCTGCTCAACGCGGTCATCCACGACGCGGGTGACCTGAACCTGGCCGGTCTCGCACACAAGATCGCCGACCTCGCGGCCAGGACCCGGTCCAGCCACGTGACCCCGGAGGAACTCTCCGGCGGCACGTTCTCGATCACCAACCTCGGCAGCAACGGCGCACTGTTCGACACCCCGATCATCCAGCAGCCGCAGGTCGGCATCCTGGGTGTCGGCGTCGTGGTGAAGCGGCCGGTCGTGGTGACCGACGACGATGGCGGCGACACCATCGCCATCCGGTCCATGGTCTACCTGGCGATGACCTACGACCACCGTCTCGTCGACGGCGCTGACGCGGGCCGGTTCCTCACCACCATCAAGAATCGTCTGCAGGAAGGCGCCTTCGAGGCCGACCTCGGCCTCTGAGTCCGACTCCGAACCGCCCCCGGCCGATCTCCAAGGCCGGGGGCGGTTCGCGTTTGACGAAGATCACCGATGACCAGGTCGCGCCGGGCGCCGTTGTCCGCAACGATTGACCACGTGCGGGTCATCATCGCGGGATCGTCAGGCCTCATCGGTTCGTCGCTGGTGAGCGAGTTGCGCGGCGCAGGACACGAGGTGTTACGCCTGGTCCGCCGAACCCCGGCCGCGGCCGACGAACGCCAGTGGAACCCGCCCGCCGGCACCATCCAGGACGGTGCCCTGACCGGCGTGGACGCCGTGGTGAACCTCTGCGGGGTCGGCGTAGCCGACAAACGCTGGACCGAAGCCCGCAAACAAATGCTGCGCGACAGCCGCAACATCCCCACCGAAGTCCTGGCAACAGCCGTAGCCGAACACCGCATCCCCACCCTCCTCAACGCCTCCGCCGTCGGCTACTACGGCGACGGCGGCGACACGATGCTCACCGAGTCCGCCCCCAACGGCGCAGGCTTCCTCGGCCTGCTCTGCCGCGAATGGGAGGCCGCGACCGAACCCGCGACCGAGGCGGGCGCCCGCGTCGCCCGCCTCCGCACCGGCCTCGTCCTGAGCAAGGGCGGCGGCCTACTCGCCCCCCTCCGCCCGCTGTTCAACGTCATGCTCGGCGGCCGACTTGCCGCCGGTACCCAGTACTGGCCCTGGATCTCTCTCGCCGACGAGGTCGCCGCAATCCGGTTCTGCCTTGAGCACGACGACATCTCCGGCCCGGTCAACCTCACCGGTCCGAGCCCGGTCACCAACCGCGAGTTCACCAAGGAGTTCGCGGAATCACTCGGTAGGCCGGCCCCGTGGGTGATTCCCGGCTTCGCGCTGCAGTTGGTGCTCGGCGCGGAAATGGCAAGGGACGCCATGCTTGCGGGGCAACGGGCGTTACCGCGCGTGTTGGAGGACGCCGGTTTCACCTTCCGCCACGGCACGCTGCGGGCGGCACTGGCTGCATTGCGGTGAGGGAGCGGCGTATCGTCAAGTGCGTGACTGACACCGCGTCGATTTTCGCCGCAGCCAACGCGGCGGCATCCTGCCGGACCAGCACCGATCCAGTGGACGTCCGACTGCTCGGCACCGTTGACTACGCCCCGACGTGGGACCTGCAACGGGAACTGGCGCAGGCGCGGGCCGAGGGTCGCAGCGGCGACGTTCTCCTGCTGCTGGAACACAATCCGGTCTACACGGCCGGCAAACGCACCGCGCCCGACGAGCGCCCGGACGGCGTCGTCGCCGTCATCGACGTGGACCGCGGCGGCAAGCTCACCTGGCACGGCCCCGGCCAACTGGTCGGCTACCCGATCATCGAACTGGCCGAACCCATCGACGTCGTGCACTATGTCCGCAGGTTGGAGCAGGCGCTCATCTCGGTGTGCGACCACTTCGGCATCGAGGCGGGCCGGGTCGAGGGCCGCAGCGGAGTGTGGCTGCCCGCGTCCGGCAGCAAGCCGGAACGCAAGATCGCCGCGATCGGCCTTCGCGTGCAGCGCGGCGTCACCCTGCACGGCTTCTCGATGAACTGCGACTGCGACCTCTCCGCGTTCAACAACGGCGTGGCCTGCGGAATCCGTGGCGTCGGCACCACGTCGCTGTCCGAGGAACTGGGCCGCGACGTGCCCGTCGCCGAGGTCCGGCCAATCGCGACGGACGCCGTGCTGGCCGCGTTGGACGGCGCCCTCCCGGTAACCGAACGCAACATCGCCCACCCCGCCCCCGCGGCAGCCGGTGTCACGTTCTCCCTCTCGAACTGAAGGCAAACGGCCAGCGTCCGCTGAGCGAACACTTAACGCTGATTCGCTCGATGGTGGTAACCAAGCGCAGCAAGGACCACCACGAGTAGTCCAATGTCGATCAACGCGGACGCCCGCATCGCTCCCGGATAATCACCTGGTTGAGCAAGCGGCCCGAGCACCGCGAAGAACACCCCACCGATCGACGCCACCCCCATCGCGCTGGCGAACTGCTGCGCCGTGCTGACCATAGCCGCCCCGATCCCGGCCTGTGCCGGCTTGGTTCCGGTGAGCGCGGCTCCGATCAACCGAGGCAACACAAGCCCATTCCCGCTCCCCACCAACGCCATCCCCACCACGATCCAGTCCAGCCCGACCCGGGCCCGCAACACCAAGGCGAGCATCCCCAACCCCACCGCCGAGAGCACCGCGCCACCCACCACCACCCGCATCACCCCGAACCGAACCACCAACCGCGC
>DASYBO010000189.1:0-14226 GCA_036500685.1 Pseudonocardiaceae bacterium
CGCCGCCCGGCTCCCAGAATGCCTCGCCCGCCTTGACGACCCGCTGCGGTTCACCCTCCAGTTCGAAGATGATCTCGCCCTTGACCACGTACCCGTAGGCCGGACCCGAGTGGCGGTGCGGTGGCGCGCCAGGGCTGCTCGGCGGCAGGGTGACGAGGATGGTCATGGCTTCCGCCTGCTCGTGGATCTGCGGCACGCCGGTCACCGTCGCGACGGTCTCGATGTGCGGCGGCGGTCCCGATGCGTAAGGGTTGGCAAGGGCGTGCTCGTGCTGGGTGGTCACTGCGTGCCTCCGTTTCGGTGAAGGTGCGTTCGACCAGTCATGACCGGACAGCGCCCGAATGTGTGACAGATCGAGCTGTCACGTTTGGCGTGGCTGTCCGGTCTGAGCTGACGAACAGCCAACCGGAAGGGAATCCTCATGAAGATCGTTGTCATCGGCGGCACCGGCCTGATCGGCCACAACGTCGTGGCGAACCTGTCCGAGCACGGCCACGACGCCGTCGCCGCCGCGCCGAGCACCGGGGTGAACACCATCACCGGCGACGGCCTCAAGGAGGTGCTGCGCGACGCCGACGTCGTGGTCGACGTGTCCAACTCGCCGTCCTTCGCCGACGACGACGTGCTGAAGTTCTTCCTGACCTCGACCGGCAACCTCCTCGAAGCCGCGCGCGACGCGGGTGTCGGGCACTACGTGGCGCTGTCCATCGTCGGCATCGACCGCGCGACCGAGCTCGGTTACTACCGGGCCAAGTTGGCGCAGGAGAACAAGATCCGCGAATCAGGGCTGAACTACTCGATCGTGCGCGCCACCCAGTTCCTCGAATTCGCGCTCGGCAGCGCGGACTCGTCGACCGTCGACGGCGTCGTGCGGTTGCCGGACCTGCGCGTGCAGCCGATCGCGGCCAAGGAGGTCGCCGCCGCCGTCGCGCGCACCGCGGCGGGCGAGCCCACCAACGGCATCCGCGAGATCGCCGGGCCCGAGACGTTCGGCCTCGACGAGTGGATCCGCACGGTGCTGGCCGCGCACACCGACCCGCGTACGGTCATCACCGATCCGACCGCGCCGTTCTTCGGCGGCGTGCCCGGCAAGACCTCCCTGCTGCCCGGCCCCGACGCCGAGCTGGCCAGCACGACGCTGGCAGACTGGTTGGCCGCGAACCGATGAGTTTCGGCTGCGTCGGTGGTCACAACCGGGAGCACCAGCGACGAAGGGAGTGCCACCGATGCAGCCGGAACTGGACGCGATGGCCCGCAAGGTCATCGACGGCAATCGCTACCTGACCCTCGCGACGCTCGACCCCGACGGCCGGCCTCGGGTGTCGCCGGTCTACTACACCCAAGCGCGATACTCGGCGTTCTACTGGGTTTCCGGCCCCGATGCCCATCATTCCCACAACATCTCGGCGCGGCCCGACATCGAGATCGTCATCTTCGACTCCGCCGCCCCGGTCGGCCGAGCCGAGGCCGTGTACCTCTCCGCCGACGCAACAGCGGTGCCCGACGACCAACTGGACGCGGCCTGCGCCGAAGCCTTCGCGACCGAGGACCCGCACGGATTCACCCCGGACGAACTGCGCGACGGCACGCTGCGGCTCTACGTCGCGCACGCGCGGTCGTACGAGGTGCACGTGCGCGGCGGTCATCCGACCTACGGCCGCGGCATCGACAGTCGCCAACCGGCCGACCCCCGCCTGTCCGGCACACTTGATCAATGACGCGACCCGAGGTGCCGGACTCGCCGCCGATCGACTTCACCGTCTACGGCTTGCGGGCCTCGTGGCCGGCAGCGCGCTGGTTCGAATTCTTCTACGGTCAACTGGGGAAGCCGACCTACGGCGTGCGGTTCGCGTACCAGGCGGCAGGCGCTTTCGTGTCTGTGTGCACCTTGTTCCGTCCCCGTTTCGACCGGGAATGTGTGAGCCCTCGTGCCGACCGCATCACCGAAGTGGCGTTTCACGGAACGCTCCACCTGATCGACCTGACTCTGCCCGAGCCGGAGGTGCCGCGCCTGCCAGGCATGAACCTCGCCGTGGTCAAACAGGCCGAGCGAGCCGCCGCCCTAGCGGTGCACTGGCCCTCGGTGACCTGGACCGTCCGCGAAACGTCGGTGCATGCCGTCAGCTGGGAGTTCGCCGGTGGCTGGACCGCGTTCTGCGACGCCCTGCCCGACGTCTACCTCACGGCCACCGGCTGGGGCGTCGAACCTGACGGGCTGGAGTTCGCGGTGATCGACGACGGCGCGCCCTACGGCATCGACCTGGCCGCGCCGCTGGCCTTCGATGTGCTGCCGGCCGCACGCGCCGCCGCCGGACCGCCCGACCACAGTGGCCCCAATCCCGCCGGCTACCACCCCGACCAACTGGCGCTGCCACGCTGAACCGTTCGGTCGTTGTGGACGGTCCGGCCTTGCCGCTGCCAGGGATCCTGATCAACTACGCCCGAATTTGATTGGGACCCTTTCTACTTTGGGTGAGCGTGTCGTTGTCCGACTTTGTCATCTGTTGATAACAACGTAATAGCGGACGTTTATTCAACACTAGTTCGGCCTGCGCGGCGTCGCATTTGTCAGGTGGATCCCGATCTTGGTGTTCATTTTCTTTTCATCACCGACGTGGGCGGTGTGTGATCCGTCCCACTGGGTGCTTGGTTTTGCGGTCGGTGTCGGGTTTGCTTGGCCGTGTACCGTCGCGGCGCTGCGACGGCCTGCTGCCCGGCCGATCCCGGGCATGCGCAGCCCTGCCGTGGCAATGAATTCACCTGGTGTCGCCTGTGCCAAGTGTTAAATGTTGACGGATTATTTACGAGTGTGACCACTCGTGGTAATGCCGGAGTTCTGCGTCGTTTCGTTTGGCCCACAACAAGTCCAAGTGGTCGAGGTCGATGGGCCGTTCGCCCCGTTGACAACGCGTTGTGAACGTCGCTAACTTCGCTGTGACCGACGCGGGTCAATCGACGGGGAGTGCGTTTTCGCTTCGACCGACGCGCATGCCAATCGCTATCGAGGGCCCGGGAGTTCCCCATGTCTGTTGCGGCTCGGGAAAATGAGCCCGTTATCGGATTCTGTCCACTGGGTGAACAGAATCCGCGTCTGGTCGCCGCCGTGACCCGTGCGGGTGGTCTTGGCGTGCTCGACCTCGGTTCCGGTGATCGACGGGCCCGATTGGCATTGGCCCGCGCACTGCGCTGGGCGGGTGGGCCGATCGGGGTGCGCGTGCCGGACACCTGCGCGCTTTCCCTGGACGAACTCCGCGACGTGCACACGATTGTAGTGACCGGCGACGCGAACTGGCGTGCTGTCGATCTCGCTGGTCAGCGCGTGCTCGTCGAGGTGGTGAGCCTGGCCGAAGCGGTGTCGGCGGTCGAGGCGGGCGCGGACGGGTTGATCGTGCGCGGCAGCGAGGGCGGCGGCCGAGTGGGGGAGCTGAGCACGTTCGTGCTGTTGCAGCAGGTGCTGGCCGACCCGAGGGTCGCGGTGCCGGTCTGGGCCGCTGGTGGAATCGGCGAGCGGACCGCGGTCGCCGCGGTGACCGCGGGCGCGGCCGGCGTAGTGCTGGACACGCAGCTCGCGCTGTTGGCCGAGGCCGAACTATCCGCCGCGGTGACGAGTGTGCTGCGCGGGATGGACGGGTCGGAGTCGGTGATTGTCGACGGCCGACGGGTCGTACGCGGCCGGGCGACCGACACGCTGCTCCCGATCGGCCAGGACGGGTTTCTGGCCGAGGTGTTCGCGCGGCGCTGGCACGATGTCGGCGGCGCGGTGCGCGCCCTGCGCGCGGCCATGCTCGACGGCGGGCGGGCCGCCTCGGCCGCGCTCGGGCCGGACGCGCCGATGCGCACAGTACTCGGCACCGCGTTGCCGATCGTGCAGGGGCCGATGACCCGCGTCAGCGACGAGCCCGCGTTCGCCGCGGCCGTCGCCGACGGCGGCGCGCTGCCGATGATCGCGCTCGCACTGTCCACTGCGGACCAGTCGCGGGACGTGCTGCTGCGCACCAAGGACGCACTCGGTGATCGCCCCTGGGGCGTCGGCATTCTCGGGTTCGCGCCGGAGGCGACCCGTGCCGCGCAACTCGACGTGATCAGGGAGATCCGGCCGACGCACGCGATCATCGCGGGCGGCCGGCCCGCGCAGGCGGCGGCGCTGGAGGAGGCCGGCATCGCGACCTTCCTGCACGTGCCGTCGCCCGGCCTGCTCGGGCAGTTCCTGCGCGGCGGCGCACGCAAGTTCGTGTTCGAGGGCGCCGAGTGTGGCGGGCACGTCGGGCCGAGGAACAGCTTTCCGTTGTGGGAGGCACAGGTCGGCGTGCTGACCGAGTTCCTCGATGCGCAGGGCAGCGCGGACGGGCTCGCGGTGTTGTTCGCGGGCGGCATCCATGACGCACGGTCCTCGGCGATGGTGCTCGCGCTGGCCGCGCCGCTGATCGCGCGTGGCGTCGCGGTCGGGTTGCTGATGGGAACGGCGTATCTGTTCACCGAGGAGGCCGTGCGCGGGGGTGCGATCACACCGCTGTTCCAGCGGCAGGTGTGCGAAGCGGCCGGGACCGCGTTGTTGCAGACCGCGCCGGGTCACGCGACGCGCGCCGCGATCAGCCCGTTCACCGCGAGCTTCGTCGACCGGGAGCGTGAACTGCGCGCCGAGGGCGTCGACGATCGCCAGCGGTGGGAACAGCTGGAATCGCTGAATGTGGGGCGGTTGCGGGTCGCCAGCAAGGGCATCGTGCGGGACGGGGCTGAGCTGGTCGCGGTCGACGAGCCTGCTCAGTTGGCCGACGGGTTGTTCATGGCGGGGGATGTCGCGGTGCTGCGGTCGGCCGGTACGACCGTTGCGGACCTGCATGAGGCGGTCGCCGTCGATGCTGCTCGGTTCCTGGATAATGCCGAGCCCGAGGTTGTTGAACCGGTGCCCGCACCGGCTCCTGTGGACATCGCGATCGTCGGGATGTCCGCGATGATGCCGGGCGCGCCCGATGTGGACACGTTCTGGTCCAACGTGGTGCGCGGCGTCGACTCGGTCACCGAGGTGCCGGCCGAACGCTGGGACGCGGCCACCTACTACTCGGAAACCGGCGAGAAGGGGCGCACACCGTCGAAGTGGGGCGGGTTCCTGCCGGAGATTCCGTTCGACCCGCTGCGCTACGGCATCCCGCCCGCCGCCCTTGGCAGCATCGAACCGGTGCAACTGCTGGCGCTGGAGGCCGCGCATCGGGCACTGGTCGACGCCGGGCTGGCAGGGCCGGAGGTCGATCGGTCGCGGGTGTCGGTGTTCTTCGGGGCCGAGGCCGGTAGCGATCTGTCCAATGCTTCGGTGCTCCGGACGACCCTGCCGGCCTATCTGGGCACCGTGCCGGAGGCGTTGGCCGTGCAGTTACCGGAACTGACGGAGGACTCGTTTCCGGGGATGCTGGCCAACGTGATCGCAGGCCGGATCGCCAACCGGCTCGATCTCGGCGGCGCCAACTACACCGTCGACGCGGCCTGTGCGTCCTCGCTCGCGGCCGTCGACATCGCGTGCAAGGAGCTGACCTCGGGCAGCAGCGATGTGGTGCTGTGCGGCGGCGCCGATCTGCACAACGGGATCAACGACTATCTGCTGTTCTCGTCGGTGCACGCGCTTTCGCCGACCGGGCGTTCGCGGACCTTTGATGCCGCCGCTGACGGCATCGCGCTCGGCGAGGGAGTCGCGTGTGTTGTGCTGAAGCGGCTTGCCGATGCCGAGCGGGACGGGGATCGGGTCTATGCCGTGGTCAAGGGTGTCGGCGGTGCGAGTGACGGACGGTCGCTCGGGTTGACCGCGCCTCGGCCGGAGGGCCAGCGTTCCGCGTTGGAACGGGCCTATCGCAACGCGGGGGTCTCGCCGGGTGCGGTTGGCCTGGTTGAGGCTCATGGCACGGGCACCGTCGTGGGTGACCGCACTGAACTGGCCACGCTGACGGACGTGTTCACCGAGGCGGGCGCGACGCCTGGCGGTTGTGTGCTTGGCTCGGTGAAATCGCAGATCGGGCATACGAAATGTGCTGCGGGGCTTGCCGGGCTGATCAAGGCGGCGTTGGCCATCCATACCGGGGTGCGGCCCGCGACGGTCAATCTGACCGAGCCGAATCCGGTGTGGAACGGCGCGAGCAGCCCGTTCGCCTTCCACGCTGAGGCGCGGCCGTGGCCTGCGCCGAGGTCGGAGCGGGTGGCCGGAGTGAGCGCGTTCGGCTTCGGTGGCACCAATTTCCATGTCGTGTTGCAGGGCCATGACGCGCCGCCGCCCACGCACGGACTGGCAGAGTGGCCTGCCGAGCTGTTCCTGTTCCGTGGGGTCGATCAGGAGGCGGCGCGGCGCAGCGTGCGTGCGGTGCTGGACCTGGTTGAGAGTGGGCATCGTCGGTTGCGGGACTTCGCGTTGGCCGCGGCAATGCGGGCCGATGCCGATCCCGCGCCGGTCCGGGTCGCGTTCGTGGCCTGCGATGTCGTGGATCTGACCGCGCGGCTTCGGACGGCGCTGGATGCGCAGGGGACCGGTGTCGATGAGGCGGGCAAGGTCGCGTTTCTGTTCCCTGGGCAGGGGAGTCAGCGGGCGGGCATGCTCGCCGAGTTGTTCACGGCGTTTCCTGAGCTGCAGCACTACCTCGACTCGCGATGGGCGGACGCACTGCATCCGCCTGCCGCGTTCGACGACGCGGCACGCGCCGGACAGCGAGCGCGGATCACGGACACTCGGGTCGCCCAGCCTGTACTCGGGATCGCCGGCCTCGCTGTTGCCGAACTGCTCGGACGGGCTGGGGTGCGGCCGGATCTGGTGGCTGGGCACAGCTACGGCGAGCTCGTCGCGCTCTGCGCGGCCGGTGCGATCGATGCGGATGCGTTGCCGGGGCTGAGCGTTCGGCGCGCGGACTCCATCCTGTCCGCGACCGGAGCGGATCCCGGCACGATGGCGGCGGTGGCCGCCGATGGCGACAAGGTTCAGCGTGCCTTGCGCGACTTCGGCCTTGGCGAGGCGATTGTCATCGCCAACTACAACGCACCGGAGCAGACGGTGATCTCCGGTCCGACCGAAGCGGTCGACGACGCCGTCACCCGACTCAAAGACGCTGGGATGGGCGCCAAACGCATTTCGGTCGCGTGTGCGTTTCACAGTCCGCTGATCGCGGGCAGCGGCGAGCGGTTCGCCGACGCGCTGGCCGACATCGTGATTCGCGAGCCGGAGATCCCGGTGTACGCGAACAGCACCGCGCACCGCCATGACGCCGACCCGGATCGGATCCGCGCCGAGCTCGCTGCCCAGCTGACCGCGCCGGTGCGCTTCGTCGAGCAGATCGAGGCCATGTACGCGGCGGGCGCGCGGGTGTTCGTCGAATCCGGTCCTGGATCGGTGCTCACGGGACTCGTCGGGAAGATCCTGCGTGACCGGCCGCATTCCGCGATCGCGGCGCAACCCGGGCGCGGAGGCGACCTGCACGGATTCTTGACCGCGCTGGCGGGATTGGCATTGGCCGGCGTCGATGTCCGCACGGAATGGTTGGTGCGCGGACGGGGCGCTTCCGTTGCTGACGTGAAGCGTCCGGGATGGACGGTCAACGGGCAGCTGGTGCGAACCGCCGCCGGGAAGATTCCGGCTGGCGCGTTGACACCGGCGCGCAGAGTGGAGCAGGAGGCAGTCGTGATTCCCAGCCAGCCCAGCGATCAGGACGCGCTGATCACCGAGTTCTTACGCACCGGTCGCGACATGGTGGCCGCGCAGCGGGACGTGCTGCTGGCTTACTTGGGTTCCACGCCTGCTCCCGCGCGGCCCGCGCCGATCGAGGTGGCGGCGGCGGTGGTGGCCGAGCCGCAACCGGTGCCGGTGCCGGTGCCGGTCGTGGAGGCGGGGCCGGTTGACCTGTTGTCGGTGGTGGTCGGGGTCGTGGCCGAACGGACCGGCTATCCGGAGGACATGATCGAGCCCGATCTGGACCTGGAGGCCGATCTGTCGATCGACTCGATCAAACGGGCCGAAATCGCGGGCGAGCTGGCGATTCGGCTCGGTCTTGACGCCAGTCTCGGCGACGAGCAGGTGGAGGAGTTGGCCAAGGCGCGCACGATCGCGGCCATCACCGGTTGGCTCGGTGCCCATCAGGACGAGCCTGTCGCGCAGGTCGTGGCGCAGCCGGTCGCGGAGGCGATCGTCGAGGCGCCGCGTCGGTTCGTGGTGCGGCCGGTCGCGCTGCCGGTCGAGGTCGAGCCGGATGCGTTGCGCGGAAAGCGGTTCCTGGTCATCGGTGCCGGTGACGCCGTGCGTGGGCGGCTGGTCGAGTGTGGTGCCGTTGTGGTTGAGGAGGGGCCGTTCGACGGGGTGCTGGATCTGTCGCCGTTGAGCGATGCCGAGGATGATGTGCTGCCCGGTGCGTTCACGCGCTACCAGGAGTTGCTGCGCGGCGGGCTCGGTTGGTTCGTCGCGGTTGCGCCGGTCGGGCGGGGCGCGGGGCTGCGTGGGTTCTTCCGCACCGTGCTCCGCGAATATCCGGACACCGTCGCGCGGTTGGTGCAGGTGGATCCCGCGGGCGATGTCGCGGACGCGGTTGTCGAGGAGCTGCGCGCCGGCCAGCCGGTGCCGGTTGTGTTGCGGTCGGCGCAGGGGCGGTTCGGTTGGGAGCCGGTGGATTCGCCGCTCGGTGGGCTCGCCGCGAGTGGGGCGGGGCCGGCCGGGACCGGCGTTGCCGAGGCGGAAGTGCTGGGGCTGGACCGGGATTCGGTGGTGCTGTTGGTCGGCGGTGGGCGGGGCATCACGGCTCGGTTCGCCGGGGTGCTGGCCGAGGCCGCCCGTCCACACCTGCATCTGGCTGGGCGCACGGCTTTGCCGGCCGGGCCGGAGGATCCCGCGATCGCGGCGGCGACCGACCCGGTCGCGTTGCGTGGCGCGGTCATCGCGAGCGGAGTGCGTAGCCCGGCTGAGGTTGAGCGAACGGTGGCTACGATCCTGGCGCAGCGGGAGGTCGCGGCTACCCTCGCCGAGGTTCGCGCGCTCGGTGCTACCGCCGACTATCACTGCGTTGACGCGCGGGACGCGGACGCGATGGCGCGGCTGGTCAAGGAGATCCATGCCGAGCACGGCCGTATCGATGTGGTGGTGCACGCCGCGGGCGTCATCGCGGACAAGCTGATCGCGGACAAGGACCCGGCCGCGTTCGACCGCGTCTATGCCACCAAGGTCGGCGGCGCGCGGGCATTGTTGGCCGCGCTGGCCGATCTGCCGGGCGCCGCGTGCTCGGTGGTCTTGTTCGGGAGCATCTCGGGGGTGCTCGGCAATCGGGGCCAGGCGGACTACGCCGCGGCCAACGACGCGCTGGAAACCGTCAGCGCGCAATGGCCCGGTCGGGCATTGACCGTCCACTGGGGACCGTGGGCGGCACGTGGCGGGCACGACGGCATGGTCACCGAGGAGCTGATGCGCGAGTACGCGCGGCGTGGCATCAAGCTGATCGACCCGGAAGAAGGCGTGCTCGCGCTGCTGCGCGAACTGGCCTGGGGCACCGACAACGCCGTCCTGTACACGGCATCCGGCTGGTGACGGGCATGGAGCCGGTCGCAGTCGTCGGCATGGCGGTGCTGTTACCGGGCGCACCTGACCTGGACACCTACTGGCGCAATCTGCGCGAGGGCGTCGACTCGATCAGCGAGGCCCCTGCTGACCGGTGGGAACCCGACCTGTACCGGCCGAGGGATCCGGAGGCGATCTACTGCCGGCGCGGCGGGTTCGTCGACGAGTTCGCCGAGATCGACGTCGCCTCGTTCGGGATCATGCCCAATTCGGTGGACGGGACCGAACCGGATCAACTGATCGCGCTGCGCGTCGCGGCGGCGGCGATCGCGGACGGCGGCGGGGAATCGCGCCTGCCGGATCGGGATCGGGTCGGCGTCGTGTTAGGGCGCGGCGGCTACCTCACGCCCGGTGTCGCTCGGCTCAATCAGCGTGTCCGCACCGTGCATCAGCTCGTGCGCACCCTCGGCGAACTCGTGCCCGACCTCGGCGCCGATCAACTCGACCGGGTGCGTTCCGCGTTCGCGGCCCAACTCGGCCCGAACCGGCCGGAATCCGCGATCGGGCTGGTGCCCAACCTCGCGGCCTCGCGCATCGCCAACCGGCTCGACCTGCGCGGACCTGCCTACACAGTGGATGCGGCGTGCGCGTCCTCGCTGATCGCGGTCGACGCGGCCATCGGCGAACTGGCCGTCGGCCGGTGCGACCTGATGTTGGCCGGCGGCGTGCATCACTGTCACGACGTGACGCTGTGGAGCGTGTTCGCGCAGCTCGGCGCGCTCTCGCCGAGCGAGCGGAGCAGGCCGTTCGACCGTGCCGCCGACGGTATTCTGATCGGCGAGGGCACCGGGATGGTGGTGCTCAAACGGCTGGCCGACGCGCTGCGCGACGACGACCGGGTCTATGCCGTGATCAAGGGGACCGGGGTGTCCAGCGACGGGCGCGGCGCGAGCCTGATGGTGCCCGATCCCGGCGGCCAGGTCCGCGCGGTCCGGCAGGCCTGGGGCCGTGCCGGGCTGGATCCGACTGAGCCGAGCGCGATCGGTCTGCTTGAGGCGCACGGCACCGCGACTCCGGCGGGCGATGCCGCCGAACTGGCCACGCTGGCCGAGGTGTTCGGGCCGGGGGAGCGGGCGGTCATCGGGTCGGTCAAGTCGATGATCGGGCACACCATGCCCGCCGCCGGCATCGCGAGCCTGATCAAGGCCGCGCTCGCCGTGCACCACGGCGTCCTGCCGCCGACCCTGCACTGCGACGATCCGCATCCGCGCCTTGCCGACACCCGGTTCCGGCCGATCGACGTGGCGCAGGACTGGGCGGCAGACGGTCCGCGCCGGGCCGGGGTGAACGCGTTCGGCTTCGGCGGTGTCAATGCGCATGTTCTGCTCGAACAGGCACCTGGCGGTGTGGCCACGGTTTCGGTTGCCGAGCCGGAGCAGGTGTTGCTGCTCGCCGCCGATCGGCCCGCCGACCTCGCCGCGCTGCTGGACACCGACGACAGCCGGGTGCGCCAACTGTCCACTGGGGATGGTGTGAGCCGGTTGGCGGTCGTTGATCCGACGCCGAAGCGGCTCGCGCTGGCTCGGCGGGCCGTTGCCGGTGGTAAGTCGTGGCGCGGGCGCAACGACGTGTGGTGGTACCCGAATCCGCTCGGTGGGCGGGTCGCGTTCGTGTTTCCTGGCTTGGAGGCCGAGTTCGCACCGAATACGCGCGGTCTGCCCGGTGCCGACGTGCTCGATGCGCCGATCGACGACATCGGCCGGCACGGGCTCGGTGTCGTCCGGCTGGGCATGCTGCTCGACGCGAACCTACGCCGGATCGGCATCACGCCGGACGGCGTTGCCGGGCACAGCGTCGGCGAGTGGACCGCGATGATCACCAGCGGGATCTATCAGCAGGACGCGATCGACGAGTTCCTCACCGCGTTCGACCCGGACGCGTTGCGGGTGCCCGAGGTCGCGTTCGCCGCGATCGGAGCGCCGGCGGCGCGGGTGCTTGATGCGCTGGCCGAGCACCGCGATGTCGTGCTCTCGCACGACAACGCGCCCAATCAGTCGATGGTGTGCGGCCCGCCCGCCTCGGTCGAGGCTGTCGTGCGGGAACTGCGCGCGGGGCGGGTGATGTGCCAGATCCTGCCGTTCCAGTCCGGGTTCCACACGCCGATGCTCGCGCCCTATCTCGATCCGATCCGCCGTGCTGCCGCCGCGTTCGACCTGCGTCCGCCGCGGGTGCCGATCTGGTCGGCGACCACGGCAAGCCTGTATCCGGACGACCCGGCGCGGGTGCGTGAGCTGTTCGTGCGGCATCTGCTCGAACCGGTGCGGTTCCGTGTGTTGATCGAGGCCATGTACGCCGAGGGCTATCGGGTGTTCGTGCAGGCAGGCGTCGGCCAGCTGAGCTCGTTGATCGGCGACACCCTGCACGAGGTCGACCATCTGGCGATCGCCGCGTCGAGCCAGCGTGACGGGATCGCCCAGTTACGCCGGGTCGGGGCCGCGGTGTGGGCGGCGGGCGGTGATCGGTCGAAACTTGATCCGGCGCCGGTCCGGTCCGTTCGCCTGAATCTGGGCAGTGGTGCGCCGATCCGATTGGATGCGCCGACCCGCGACGAGTTGAGGTCGCTTGTCGGCGGGCGCGGGAAGTCTGCTTTGGACGGTCTGGCGGCGCGACTGCCGCTGGCCGCCGAACTTCGTTCGCTGCTGTCGGAAACCGAGGACGCGGTCACCAGCCTGCTCGACGCGCGGCAACGGCCGAGCGTGCTGCAGGTGTCCACCGAGACCATGCCGTACCTGCTCGATCACTGCTTCTTCAAGCAGCGCGCGGACTGGCCAGAGGACGTCGACCGTTGGCCGGTGGTGCCGGCGACCACGGTCATCGAGCACCTGATGGCCTTCGCCGAGCGGGCCCGGCCGGGCATGGTCGCGGTCGAGGTGCACGACGTGGTGCTCAACCGCTGGATCACCGCGATCCCGTCGGTCGACATCCCGGTGACCGTGCGACCCGTTGGCGGCGATCAGGTGCAGGTCCTGCTCGACCACTACGCGGGCGCGACCGTCACGCTCGCGCCACATCATCCGCGACCTGGTGAACCGTGGCCGGCGCCAGTGAATGAGCGCGTCCCGGAGCTGGCCGCGTCGCAGCTGTACACGGACAGGTGGATGTTTCATGGCCCACGTTTTCAGGGGGTCACCGAGCTCACCGGAATCGGTGAGCGCTCGGTTCGGGCGGTTTTGACGACGCCGCCCGCGCCGGGGGCGCTGCTGGACAACGTCGGTCAGGTCTTCGGGTACTGGGTGATGGCGACGTTGCCCGAGCGGACCGTGGTGTTCCCGATGCGGCTCGGCACGATCCGTTTCCACGGGCCGCATCCTGCGCCGGGCACGCGGGTCGACTGTGCGGTGCGGATCACCGCGGTCACCGACACGACCGTGGTCGCGGACGCGCAGCTGTGCGTCGCAGGGCGAGTGTGGGCGGAGTTCACCGACTGGACCGACCGCCGATTCGACAGCAACCCGGACACCGTCGCCGTCGAACGGACGCCCGAGCGGGCGACGCTGTCCCGGCCGCAGCCGGGCGGCTGGGTGCTGTTGCGCGAGTACTGGTCCGACGTCGCATCGCGGGAACTGATCATGCGCAACCATCTCGGCCGCGCCGAACGCGACGACTACGAGAAGGCCCCGCTGCGCGGCCGTCGGCAGTGGCTGCTCGGGCGGATCGCGGCCAAGGACGCGGTGCGCACCTGGTTGTGGGAACACGGTTCCGGCCCGCTGTTCCCGGCCGAGATCGTCATCGGCAACGACGCGAACGGTCGGCCTTTCACCGGTCGCGACCTGGACATCTCGATCGCGCACACCGCCGATCTCGCGGTGGCCATGGCGCGGCCCGCGGCCGGTGGGGTCGGCATCGACATCGAGGAAGTGCTCGACCGGCCTGCCGGGGCCGCGTTCATCGCCCTCGGCGAGGCCGAACGTGCCCTGCTCGCCACGTTGACGCCGCAGGGGCTGTGGTTCACGCGATTCTGGGCGGCGAAAGAGGCGGTAGCCAAGGCCGACGGCACCGGCCTCGACGGCGCGCCGCGCCGGTTCGTTGTCACGGCCGCGCAACCTGATCACCTCGACATCACCGTCGACGGCCGCACCCGCCGCGTCGAGCACACCACCGTCGAGCACGACAACCGGACCTTCGTCGTCGCCTGGACCGAGAACAGGGAGAACTGATGGGAAGCACCGAACTGGCCGTCGACGAGCAGGCCGTGCTCGCCGACCTCGGCGAGATGATCGCGGTCGTGCTGGAGGACATCGGCGCCGTCGACATCGAGATCATGCCGGACACCACGTTCCGCGACGACCTCGATCTGGAGTCGATCGACCTGGTCGCGCTCGGCGGTCTGCTCGGCGAGCGCTACGGGGACCGGGTGAACTTCGCCGAATTCGTCGCCGACCTCGACCTCGAACAGATCATCGCGCTGACCGTCGGCGACCTCGTCGACTACGTGCTGACCAGTCTGCGCGCGGAAGGCTGAGCGCGATGGCCTACGTCGCGGCGAACGGGATCCGGATGCACGTGCAGCGGATGCCGGCCAAGGGCGTCGCTCCCGAGGGGCCGAGGCCGAGGGTGGTGTTCATCCACGGCGTCGGCACGGACAGCCTGGCCAGCTTCTACCTCACCCTGGCCGCGCCCGCCGCGAACGCCGGCATCGAGGTCATCAGCTACGACCTGCG
>DASYBO010000190.1:0-1698 GCA_036500685.1 Pseudonocardiaceae bacterium
GACCGGATGGTCGAAACGCTGACGGAGACCGCGCATCAGTCGATACACCTTGGCCAGCCCGCCGAGGCTCTCGGCCTGACCCGCTACGCCGCCGCGCTGACCACGATGAGCCCGGCCACCCAGGTCGGCTCCGGGCCCTACAACTATGTCCAGGGCATCTCGGCAGTGGGCCGGGCGATGCTGGGCGAAGCCGGCCGTGCCGGGCCGCGCTGGATCAGGCCGGGCAGATTGTCGCCGACACCGATCCGACCGCGGCGCGACCGACCTGGAGCTACCACGCCAGCGCCGTCGCGCGCTCCTCGTGGTGTGGTCTCGCGTTGTTCCAGCTGTCGGTGACCGACCCCAGTTACGCCTCGGAAGCGATCGAGCACCTGGACACCGCGCTCAACGGATACGGCCCCGGCAGGGTCACCGCCCGCGCGCGCTGTCTGCCCGCGCTGGCCGGCAGCTACGCCCAGGCCGGCGACCTGGACACCGCCCTCACCCTCGGCCACCAGTCCGTGACCCTGGCCAACAGCCTGTCCTCCACCATCCCGCACTCCTGGCTACGCACCCTGGACGGCGTTCTCAAACCCCACCAGCACCGCGGCGATGTCACCGAACTACGCCACCGCATCCACGAGGTCACCGTGCCGTCAACCGTGTAAGAGGCAGAGTGCCGAGGGGGTCACCAGTGCCGCGACCATGGCCCGCGTTGTGTCGCCAGCGGAGTACGCACATCGGCGCCGCGCATCGGCGCCGGGCATCGAGCGTTCCAGGCTGACAGGGAGGGCCGCGCTGCTTATCCGTCGCGGTGCCGTGTCCGACGTGCTCGATGGGGCCGGGTGATGAGCCATGTTCCGCCGATGATCATGAGCGCGAATACGACGAGTCCGGTGCCGAGGGTGGCGAGGAGCCAGATTCGGTCACCGAGGCGGAGTGTGCCGCTGAGCGTGACCTGCAGAGAGCCGACGGCGAACGCGATGGCGGCCGTGAAGATGGTGACGAGTTCGATGGCGCGGATCGTGGAGTTCTGCACGGTGCGTTGGATTTCGTCGTTCGCCACGGCCTGTCGTTCCCACCGTTGCTGCTGCTGGGTCGTCCAGGCCGCGCGTTGCAGCCCTTCCTGGATCATGCTGCGTTCGTGCAGGTACTGCTCCTGCAGCATCTTGTGGCTGCCTCGGTTGCCGATTGCCGGTAGGTAGCGCAGGGCGGCGTCGATGTTGTCCAGCGCGGTTGTGTACTGCTCGCACATCCGTTGGCCGGTGGCCAGCCGGAAGCGGAAAATGTCGTCGGTCGGGTAGTTGTGCACGGCTTCCTGGGCCCGTTCACGCAGCAGTTCGCCGTGGCCGTCGAAGGGGGAGGCGGCGGAAAGGGCGTTGAGGCAGACGTCGGTGACCTGGCGTGATCTGTTCGGTGAGTTCCAGGCCTCGTCGAGCAGTTGTCGGGCCCGTTCGGTGGTGATCGCTCGGCTGCCGAAAGCGGCGAAGGACTGCAATGCGACGAACAGCGGGTCCTGGCGGTGCGCTCCGGCGGCAACGGCGAGCAGGGAGGATTCGAGGAACTGGTTCAGCTCGTCGAACCAGAAGTTGGCCCGCAGTTTCGCGGCATGGTAGATCGCCGCGAAGTAGCAGATATCCTCGGAGCCTTGATAGCGGTCGAGGATTTGTCCGGTCGCCTCGACGAGATCGGTCTTGGACTCGACGTTGTCCTTGGTGA
>DASYBO010000191.1:0-7819 GCA_036500685.1 Pseudonocardiaceae bacterium
TCACGAGGGCACGCGCCCCCGGTACCACATCGGTACCGGGGGCACGTGTCATTTGGCGTCGCGCGGCGGGCTGCCGTAGAGCTGGCCGATACCCGACACCGCGTCCACATGCGCGACCTGTACGGCCGCGAAGTTCACCGCCACCCGCATGCCGTTGGCCGCCTCGACCGTCTCCACCTCGGCCCTGCGCAGCAACTCCGGCAGCCGCCCGGCCAGCTCCTGGGTGGACTCGACGGCGATCGCGATCAGCAGCGGCTGGCTCGCCCCCGCCAAATGCAGCACAAGGGCCTGTTTCGTATTGCTCATGTGTCCAGCAGACCAGGCCCCGCCCAGCTCTCGCAACGCGGTTCACCAGCAGCGCAAGCGTTTCCACCCAGGGCGATCAGGCTCGCTGAGAACCTATGAACATAGGAAGAAGTTCAACCACTGAACCATCTTTCGGCGGTAGGGTGAGGCTCCGAGCTGGACGACTCCCATTGCGTCGCGCTGGGCTGTTTGGCACAGTGCGCCGCAAAGTTGTTTGGTCGCGGTGAGACGATGGGCGGGTGAGTTCGGTTTCCGCAGGCGCCGATCCACGGTTGGTCGACGCCGCATTGGAGTGTTTTCTCAGTTTTGGCGTGCGCAAAACGTCGCTGACCGACGTGGCCGACCGGGCAGGTGTGTCGAGAGCGACCGCCTACCGCGTGTTCGGCGACAAGTCCGGTCTGGTCCGCGCGGTGGCCGAAACCGAGATCACCCGGCTGCTCGACCGGCTGGACGTGGCCGTGACATGGGAGGCCCCGCTAGGCGACGCGCTGGAGCAGGCCATCACCTTCACGCTGGACTACCTGCGCGACCACGCGGTGCTGCAACGGCTGATCACCAAGGAACCCGAACAGCTGACCGACATCGTGGTGGTGCGCCCCGGCGAGCCGTCCCTGGTCCAGGTGCTGCTGCCGGCGCTGGTCGAGCGGTTCGTCCGCACCCACCACGACGTGCTGCGGGTGCCCATCGACCAAGCCGTCGAATGGCTGCTCAGGATGGCCATCAGCCTGCTGCTCTCCCCGGACACCACGCTGCCCGACCCGAGAGCCGTTGCCGACCTGCTCATCGCAGGCCTGCTCGGCCCCGCCGCCGAATCCGACGAGGCCTCCTAACCGCTCACTTGCGGAAGAACTGCTCCCGCCGCCCCAGCCGCAGCAGCTTCAACCACTCCAGGAACGCCTTGGGATCACGTTTGACCCCCAGGAAATACAGTCCGAACCGGACCAGTTCCAGCGCGCCGATCTTGCGCATGCCCGGCTGCGCCAGCAGATAGCCGCGGTTTCGATAGGTGTAGTAGCGCTTGACGGCATCGCCGGGGTCCTGGGCGTGGAAGCGCCCGCCCAGCATCGGCTTGAACTCCTCGGAGCCATCCGGGTGCAGGTAGGTCGCCTTGAGTGAGGTGCCGAACCGCAGCCCCGACCGAACCAGCCTGCGGTGGATCTCCACCTCGTCCCCGCGCCAGAACAGCCGGTAGTCCGGCACCCCGATCACGTCCAGCGTTGCCGCGCGGAACAGCGCGCCGTTGAACAGGGAGGCGATCCCCGGCAGGAAGTTCACCCCGAGCTCGTTGGTCTGCCGCTTCCAGGTCAGGCCCCGACGCAGCGGGAAGGCCAGCGTGTCCGGGGTGTCCATGTTGGCCACCACCGGGGAGATCGCGGCAAGGCCGCGCCGCTGCGCCTCGTCCAGCAGGGTCGCCAGCACCGTCTCGTCAGCGGGACGGCCGTCGTCATCGGCAAGCCACACCCACTCGGCGCCCATGGCCAGCGCGTGCAGCATGCCCAGCGCGAAACCGCCCGCGCCGCCAAGATTGCGCTGCGAGCACAGGTAGGTGGTGGGGAGCGGGCAGTCCGCGACCACCTGCTCGGCGGGCTGGTCAGGGCCGTTGTCGACCACGATCAGATGCTCCGGCGGTCTGGTCTGCGCCGCGATCATCTTCAACGAATCGGCGAGAAGTTCCCGCCGATGCCGGGTGACGACAACGGTGACCACGGCACCCTTGCCGAGGCTTGCTCCGATGCTCATGCCCGTGACTCCGATGATCGCGGTGTGAATAGCGGACCGTGGCTCATGCTTCTCCGCTGGACTTGGCCAGCTGCGGCGCCTCGCTGAGGCGGTCGATGGTTTCCTGGCTCATGCTCTCGTAGGGATCGCGGCCCTTGTACGCGGTCAGCACCTCGCGCAGCCCGCCCTGCAGACGCATCCCGCCCTCGTCCATCCAGATCGCCGAGTTGCACAGCTCGAAGAGCAGCTCGTCGGAGTGCGATGCGAAGACCAGGATGCCGGAGCGGCGCACCAGGTCGACCAGCCGGGCCCGTGCCTTGTCGAGGAAGGCCGCGTCGACCGCGCCGATGCCCTCGTCCAGGATCAGGATCTCCGGGTCGATCGAGGTGACAACGCCCAGCGCCAGCCGCACCCGCATACCGGTCGAGTAGGTGCGCAGCGGCATCTGCAGGTAGTCACCGAGCTCGGTGAACTCCGCGATGTCGTCGACCCGCGCCTCCATCTGCTTGCGGGTCATGCCGAGGAACAGGCCGCGGATGATGATGTTCTCCATGCCGGAGATCTCCGGGTCCATGCCGACACCGAGGTCGAACACCGGCGCGACCTTGCCGATCACCCGCGACGTACCGCGGGTCGGTTCGTAGATCCCGGACAGCAGCCGCAGCAGCGTCGACTTGCCGGCACCGTTGTGCCCGACGAGGCCGACCCGGTCGCCGTCGCGCAGCGACACGGTGATGTCGTGCAGGGCCTCGATGATCGGCACCCGAGCCTCGGTGCCGATCTTGCCGCCGACCTTGCCGAGCACCTGCTTCTTCAACGATCTCGTCTTCGCGTCGAAGATCGGGAAGTCGACGTAGGCGTTCCAGACGTCAACACTCACCATGATGTGTCGCCCTCCTCAGACCCAGTAGGAAACTCGGGCCCGATAGTTGCGCATGGCAACCAGAGCGACCGCCCAACCGACGATGGTGAAACCCGCGACGACGAGCCAGCTCACCGGGCTCACCACCTGCCCGATCAGCGGGCCCCGCATGACCTGCACGAAGTGGTACAGCGGGTTGAACTGGAACAACACCCGAGCCCAGGCCAGGCTCTGGTCGTTGCCGTAGAGGAACGTGTCCGGCGACCAGATGATCGGCGTCAAGTAGAAGACCAGCTGCAGCACGCTGGAGATGACCTGCGGGATGTCCCGGAACCGCGTCGAGATGATGCCCAGCAGCAGCGCCACCCAGGTCCCGTTGATCGCCAGCAGCACCGCGCCCGGCACGACAAGCAGCGTGTTCCAGCCGAGGCCGGGGTGGATGACGGTGCTGCCCGGGGTCATCGTGTAGGGGTGGTCGAGGTACTGGAAGAAGATCGCCAGCATGACCACGTAGATGACCATGTTGTGGGCCAGCATCAGGACCTGCCGCCACACCGTGCGCAGCACGTACACGCTCAGCGGCGCGGGCATCTGCTTGATCATGCCCTCGTTCACGATGAACGTGTCCATGCCCTCGGTCAGGCAGCCATTGATGAAGTTCCAGACAATGAAGCCGACCACGACGTAGGGCAGAAACGTCTTCCACGGCGTGTCGAACAAGACCGAGTAGAGCACGCCGAGACCGACCGCGGTGACCCCCATCGAAATGGTGATCCACAGCGGTCCGATTACCGATCGGCGATACCGCTGTTTGATGTCCTGCCAGCCCAGATGCGCCCACAGTTGGCGCATGGCATAGCCCTCGCGGAGATCCCGAAACGCCCGACTCCAGCTGCGACTGGGCGGCACCACGGCCGGAGTTGTCACTGGGCGCTCCAGTGTGCTCGTTGCTTGCACGTCGCTCAGGGTACCGGCGCTACCTGGACGCCCCGCTCCCCGGGCGGTGGCGCGGAGATCATTTGCCGCCGCCGCCTCGAAGGCTCTGCCCGCCGGGTCCGAAGAGCAGCCGGCCGATAAGGCGAAAAGACCAGTAAGCCGCATAACCCGGCCGATTCCCACGGGCGTCGGGTGCAATTCGCCCCCATTGACCGACCGCCCAACTCGCCCTTGCCAATGGTCACCGTCCGGTAACTTCCGCGCCCATGGCGAGCCTGGTGTACCTGGTCGGCACCCGCGGCGTACCGAACCTGCCTTAACTACAGGTACTGGCCCCCGGTCCGCAGATGCGGCCCGTCCACATCCCCGGTCCCCGGCGGCAACGCACCCCGTCGCATCTGCTCCAACTGCACCCGAGCCGCCATCTGCTGCGCGAACAACGCGGTCTGGATACCGTGGAACAGGCCCTCCAGCCACCCGACCAACTGCGCCTGCGCGATCCGCAGCTCGGCGTCGGAGGGCGTGATGTCCTCGGTGAACGGCAGCGACAGCCGCTCCAGCTCCTCGCGCAACTCGGGCGCGAGACCGTCCTCCAACTCCACGATCGACCGCTTGTGGATCTCCCGCAAGCGATTGCGGCTGGCCTCGTCCAGCGGCGCCGCGCGGACCTCCTCCAGCAACTGCTTGATCATCGTGCCGACCCGCATCACCTTCGCGGGCTGCTCGACCAGATCCGTGACGTTGTCGCCCGCCGCCGCACCCTCACTGTCCGGAATGGGCGCCGAACCAAGCGGGGTTCCGTCCGGTCCGACCACGAGGACGTGCCTCGGCCCATCGTTGTCCTGCGCTCCGCCCGGCTGGTTCATCGTCAACAACTCCCCTTGGTCCTACGGCCACCCCCAAGCGTAGTGACCGACGTCGCCGCCGGCACCAACCGGGCAACCCCGCCGCCCGACCCTCACCAACAACCCACCGCCGTATCCGGCCCCCCGCAACCCACCGCGACATCCGTCCCCTCACCTCCCACCCCCCTTGCCTTCCTCCGTACGGTGTCAGACATGGCGTTGGACATCGCTCGAATCCGAGGGTTGTTCCTCGCGCTCGGCGACGGTTGGATCCACCTCGATGCCCCCGACGGCATGCAGATTCCCGAACAGGTCACCACCGCCGTGTCCACCGCGCTGCGCGCGTCGGTGTCGGGACCCGGCGGCCTGTTCCCCGCATCGCAACGCGCGGACGCGATCGTGGACGCCGCCCGACGCGCCCTGGCCGACCTCGTCGGCGCCGACCCGGCCGGCGTCGTACTCGGCCCGAACGTGGCCGTACTCCTGCAACGCCTTGCCGACGCGCTCGGCCAGAGCTGGCTGGTCGGCGACGAGGTCGTGGTGTCCAGACTGGACCACCCCGCCAACATCGCGCCCTGGCGTCAGGCCGCGCAACGCTGCGGTGGCAGCACCCGCTGGGCCGAAGTGGACATCGAAACCTGCGAACTGCCCGCCTGGCAGTACGACAGCCTTGTCAACAACCGCACCAAGGTCGTCGCGATCACCGCGGCCTCGGAATCCGTTGGCACCCAACCGGATCTGCGCCGCGTCGCGGAAGCCGCGAGCAAGGTCGGCGCGCTCATGGTCGTCGACGCGTCGGCCGCGGCGGCGTTCGTCCCACTCGACATCAACACGCTCGGCGCGGATGTCGTCGCGGTCTCCGCGAGCGCCTGGGGTGGCCCGCCCGTCGCCGGATTGGTCTTCCGCGACGCGAACCTGTTGCGCCGATTACCGTCCAGCTCGCTCGAGCCCGACGCGAAGGGCCCGGAGCGCCTCGAACTCGGACCGCACCAGTACCCGCTGCTCGCCGGCCTCGTCGCGTCCATCGACTATCTCGCCGAACTCGACGACGGGGCCGTCGGCCCGCGCCGCGATCGGCTGCTGCACTCGATGAACTCGATGCGGGTCCACCACACGGCATTGCTCAACCGGTTGATCGACCACCTGCACATCGTCAGCCGGGTACACGTGATCGGCGACGCCACCCGCCGGGTCCCCGCGCTCGCCTTCGCGGTCGCCGGGATTCCTGCCATCGAGGTGGTAGCCCATTTGGGTCAGCGCGGGGTATGCGCGTTCGCCGACAGTGGCCACAACGGCGTCTTCGCAGCTCTGGGCGTCGGCGAGATCGGTGGTGCGGTCCGCGTCGGCCTGGCTCACTACACCAACCTGGCCGACACCGACCAACTGGTAACCGCCCTTTCCGACCTCACCTGATCCGCCCCGTCACCTCACTTCACCTCACCTGAAGCAGCACCTTCCCGAACGGCCCGGCCTCAACCGCCCGATGCGCGTCCGCGGCCCGCTCGATCGGCAGCACCTCGTGCACGACCGGCGTGACCGCGCCCGACTCGACCAACGGCCACAGCAGCGCCACGACCTCCGCCACGATGTCCGCTTTGCTCCCCGGCCCGGTGACCGGCCGACCGCGCAGCCCGGTCGCGAAGATGCCACCCCGCTTACCCAGCAGCGACCCCACGTTCAGCTCGCCCTTAACCCCGCCCTGCATGCCGATGATCGCCAACCGCCCGCCGGTCGCCAGCACGTCGACGTTGCGTTGCAGGTAGGCCGCGCCCATGTTGTCCAGAACCACGTCGGCGCCGTGCCCGTCGGTGGCCTTGCGCACCTCGTCGACGAAGTCCTGCTCGCGATAGTTCACGGTGATGTCCGCGCCCAACTCTCGGCACCGCGCCAGTCGGCTCTCCGAACCCGCCGTCACCGCGACCTTGGCCGCGCCCAACGCCTTGGCCACCTGGATCGCGTGCGTGCCGATCCCACTCGCCCCGCCGTGCACCAGGAACACGTCGCCCTCATCGAGTCCCGCGAGCATCACCGCGTTCGACCACACCGTGCACGCCACCTCCGGCAAGGCAGCGGCCGAGACCAGGTCGACCCCCTCTGGCACCGGCATGACCTGCTCTGCCGGCACCGCGACCTGCTCGGCATAGCCGCCGCCGGCCAGCAGCGCACACACCCGGTCGCCGACCGCCCGCCCGGTCACCCCCTCGCCCAACTCGGCGATGACGCCCGAACACTCCAACCCGAGAATCGAGGAGGCGCCGGGCGGCGGCGGATAGTTGCCCTGGCGCTGCAACAGATCGGCCCGGTTGACCGCCGAGGCGGTGACGTCGATGAGAACCTCGCCGGCCGCAGGTTTCGGTGCCGGCACCTCGGCCCAGGCCAACACGTCCGGCCCGCCCGGTTCACGGATGGTGATCGCATACATGCCCCGACGGTAAACCGCCGCTGCCACCGCACACACCCCGCCCCGGCCACCCACTGTCCATATCGGACCCGAACATGAACGGGTGCGGCGCCCCAGCGGCACCGCACCCGGCTTGACATATTGGTTTGTGGCGGTCGCGCTCGCGCGGGGCCGGCGTGGAACTCTCCCGAAGCCGCCCTGAGACGCTTCGCAGAAGTCGAGTTCAACATCGTCGATGTGCGCGGGAAGGGCGTCGCAGGCGCCTGCGCACCCGAGGGACCGCGCGCGTACTGCTCACAATCAGGACCGGGCCGTTACCCACAGACTCGGTCGCGGGGATGCAGCCGGGCGCGCACCGCCTCGTGCGAAGGATTCAGCCAATGGACCACCCGGCCTTCCCGGCGCTGGTCCCGAACCGCCAGCGCCAGAGCAGGCGCACCAGAGCGTCTCGGGTAAGTCACCTTCCTTCGAGGATGCTCCGATAACGGCGAGGACACAACCCCCGACACGCTCCTGAACTGCGGAAATCTACTTGAGCGGTCCAGATTGGACGCGCCGTCACCCCCATCGACACAGCCCGCCCGCCCCGATGCCCCCGTGAGTGAACCCGACGAACCGGGTGACCTCGCGTAAGCAAGCACCCGCCCGTTAGGCTTGCCGCCAGGGAAGCGTGGCAGAGCGGCCGAATGCATCCGCCTTGAAAGCGGAAGACCCGCAAGGGTCCGGGGGTTCAAATCCCTCCGCTTCCGC
>DASYBO010000192.1:0-10858 GCA_036500685.1 Pseudonocardiaceae bacterium
GATCAGCCGCGCCGCGCCGCTCGACCCAGGCGTTGGCGATGCACTGGGACGGCCGGCGCTGGTCGCTCGCCCGCCCGCCGTCGGACGCCGTGCACGTCGACCAGTTGATTCACGGCGACGGCCAGATCTGGGCATTGGGCCGAACCGGCCAAGACGCGGACATCGAGGCGTTCCTCGGAAGTTGGGACGGGTCACGCTGGCATTCGGTGCGCGCACCGAATTCGTTCGCGTTGCACGGCGGCGCCGCGCTGCCGGACGGGTCGGGCCTGCTCGTGGTCGGACACAGTCTGCTCGGTTCCGGGCGATCTCCCCTGGTCGCCGCCTATCACTGGTAGTCGAGCAGGCGGGTGGCGCCGATGGCCACGGCGGTGTCGCCGAGCACCGATCGTCGGATGGTGACCGGTTCGCCGGAGAGCAAGGGTTGCGCCTGCACGGCAGCCAGTAGCGACTTCTCCAGCAGCGGCCAGGACCGCAGCACTCCGCCACCGAGGATGGCGAGGTCGACGCCGAGTAGGCCACCTGCCTGGGCGATGGCGCTGCCGAGGTGGTGGCCTGCCGTTTCGAACACCTCGATCGCCACCGGGTCGCCGTGCGTCGCGGCGTCGGCGACCGCGCCGGCGTCCGGTACGACAACGCCGCCCACACGGGCGTATCGCCTGGTCAGAGAGGTGCCGGAGGCGTAGGCCTCCAGGTGCCCGGTCCGGCCGCAGGAGCAGCGTTCCTGGCCGAAGTCGCCGATGTGGCCGATCTCCCCTGCCCCGGTCGGTCCGCCGTGCAGCAGCCGCCCGTCGACGTAGAGCGCGCCACCGACACCGGTGCCGACCGTGACCGCGAGCGCGTGCCGCGGGTACCCGGCGTCGGCGAGTTCGCCGAGCAGGAAGGCGTTCACGTCGTTGTCGGCGCGCACCGGAACACCGCCAAGCCGCTCGGACAAACCCGCGTTGATCGCGGTTCCGGTCCAGCCGTCGAAGGCGTCGCCGGTGGCCAGGACCCTGCCGTCGGCCGGGTCGATCACACCTGCCGCGCCTACGCCCACCCCGACCACGTCACCTTCGGCCCTGCCGGACACCGCGCGCACCAACGCGGCCGATATGTCCACAATGGACTGACCGCCGGCGCGGGCCGGGGTCGGCGCGGTCGCGGTGGCGAGCACGGCGGTGTCGTTCTCGGCACACAGCACGGCCAAGGTCTTGGTGCCGCCGATGTCGACGCCGGCCCGCAGTCGCCGCTCGGTCACGCGGCGAGCCGTTTCCTGCGCCGGTCTCGCTGTTGCGCCGGGTCGGGCACCGGCGAGGACAGCAGCAGCGACGCGGTGTAGGGATGCTCCGGGGTGCGCAGCACCTCGCCGGTCGGCCCCTGTTCGACGATCCGACCGGCGCGCATCACCGCGACGCGATCGCACAGACTGTCCACAACGGCCAGATCGTGGCTGATGAACAAGCAGCCGAACCCGTACCGTTCGTGCAGGTTGACCAGCACGTCCAGCACCGCGGCCTGCACCGACACGTCCAGCGCGCTGGTCGGCTCGTCGGCGATCAGCAGCTTCGGGCCAAGCACCAGCGCTCGAGCGAGGCTGACCCGCTGCCGTTGGCCGCCGGAGAGTTCGTGACCGTAGCGGTGCAGCAGCGACTCGGGTAGCTCCACCGCGTCGAGCAGTTCGCGCACCTTGGCGAGACGGTCGGTTCGACTGGTCGAGGTGTGGATGATCAGCGGTTCGGCGATGGTCTGCGCGACGGTCATCCTCGGATCGAGCGAGGAGGCCGGATCCTGGAACACCGCGCCGATCTGTCGCCGGATCGCCTTGGCGGAGCGCCCGGTCCGACGCGGCAGTGGACCGCCGAACAGCCGGATCTGGCCGGATTTCGGGCTGACCAGGCCGAGCGCGCAGTTGCCGATGGTGGTCTTGCCCGACCCGGACTCGCCGACCAGACCCAGAATCTCCCCGGCCCCGATCGACAGCGACACCGAGTCCACCGCGCGTTTCGTACTTCCGTAGTCGACGACAAGATCGCTGAGGGCCAGCACCGGCTCGTCGACCGACTCGACGACCGTCGCGTGCTCATGCTCGCCGAGATGCGGCACGGCAGCCAGCAGCGCGGTGGTGTACTCGGCGGTCGGCGCCTCGAACAGCGTCTTGGTCGTCGCCTGTTCGACGACGCGACCGGCACGCATGACGAGCACTCGATCGGCGATGTCCGCGACAACGCCCATGTTGTGCGTGATCAGCAGGGTTGCCGTGCCCTCGGTGTCGCGGATGTCGCGCAGCAGGTCCAGTATCTGCTGCTGCACGGTGACGTCCAGCGCGGTCGTGGGCTCGTCGGCGATGATGAGTTTGGGTGTGGCCGCGATCGCGATGGCGATCATCACCCGCTGCCGCAGGCCGCCGGAGAGCTGGTGCGGGTACTGGCGCAGCCGGCTTTCCGGCTCCGGCACCCCGACCCGCCCCAGCAGCGCGACGCACCGATCGCGGTACTGGCGCAGCGCGCGCGGTTTCGGGTCGTGGTTGCGAATGGCCTCGGCCAGCTGGTAACCGATGCGCAGCAACGGGTTCAGCGCGGTCATCGGCTCCTGGAAGATCATCCCGGCGCCACGGCCTCTGATCGCGCGCAGTTCCTCCCCGCGCAACCCGAGGACGTCCTGACCGGCCAGTGTGATCGACCCGCTGACCCGCGCGGTCGAGGGCAGCAGGCCCAGCACGGACAGCGCGGCCGTGCTCTTGCCCGACCCGGACTCGCCAACCAGCGCCACGATCTCGCCGGGCCCGACCGTGCAGGAGAACTCGGCCAACGCGGGCGCGCCGTCGCCGTATGCGACGCGCAGATCGCTGATGTCCAGCACCGGTTCGGTCGTCATCGCCTGCCTCCCAACGCTTCCCGCAGCCCGTCGCCGACGAAGTTGACCGCACAGATCACCAGCACGATCGCGATGCCAGGCGGCAGGATCAGCCACCACGCGCCGTCATAGGTGTAGGTGATGCCCTTGCTGAGCATCGCGCCCCAGTTCGTGTTCGGCGGCGGCACGCCGAGGCCGAGGAAGCTCACGTAGGTGACCAGCAGGATCGCGTCGGCGATCTGGAAGGTCACGTTGACCAGGATCGTGCCGATCGCGTTCGGGATGATGTGCCGGAACACGATGCGCAGCCGGCCAGCGCCGACGACCGCGATCGCCTTGATGTAGTCGCGTTCGCGCAGGCTCACCGTTTCCGCGCGCATCAGCCGGGCCGGGATCAGCCACGAGACGCAGCCGATGATCACGGCCAGGATGCCGACGCTCGGCGTGACCAGGGTCGCCGCGACGAGCAGCAGGAACAGCGCGGGGATGGCGATGCCGGTGTCGACGATGCGCATGAGCACCGTGTCGGCCCAGCCGCCGATGTAACCGGCCAGGGCGCCCCAGATCGCGCCGATCGCGGTGGCGATCAGGCCGGCCAGCACGCCGATGATCAGCGAGGTCCGGCCGGCGATCATGAGCCTGCCGAGCACGTCGTAGCCGAGGTCGTCGGTGCCAAGCGGGTGACCGCCGACGCCGGGCGTGAGGCGCGCGTGCAACAGGTCGGTGTGCACCTGGTCCGTCTGGTAGAGCAGCGGTCCGACGAAGCTGAACAGCACGATCAACAGCAACAGCACCGCGCCGGTCAGCGCGAGCCGGTTGCCGGCGAAGCGGACCAGCACCGTGCGCGCCCTCGGCGTGTCGAACAGCGGTTCGGTGGTCAGTGGGAGGGACGGATTCGCCGTTGTCATGCCGTAGCTCCCGCCCTGCGCGCGGGCACCCGCACCCGCGGATCGATCAACAGTTGGATCAGGTCGGCGACGAGCGAGCCGACCACGGTGGCGATCGCGATGACCAGGACCACCCCGAGCAACACCGGAAAGTCCGCGTTGAGGGCCGCCGACCAGAACAGCAGGCCGACGCCGGGGAAGTTGAACATCGTCTCGATGACCAGCGCACCCGCGAAGATCGTCGGCACGTAGTAGCCGAACAGGGCGACGATCGAGGTGAGCGAGTTGGGCCAGACGTGCCGCCAGATGATGGTCCGCTCCCGCGTGCCCTTGGCCCGTGCCGTGCGCACGTAGTCCTCGGCCAGGTTGTCCAATGTGGACGACCGCATGTACCGGCTGAACGCGGCCAGCACCGAGCCCCCACCGGCGACCACCGGCAACACCAGCGACGCGGGCTGGGACAGCAGCGCACCGAGCGTGTCACCCTGTGCGGCCTGCGCCGGGAACCAGGGCAACAGTTGCGCGAACAGGATGATCAGGATCAGCGAGAGGAAGAACGCCGGCGTCGCGTAGAGGACGAAGCTCAGCCCGGTACTGATCCGGTCGACCGGCCGTCCTTTCCGCACCGCCTGCCAGACGCCCAAAGGCAACGCGACGATGATCGCCAGCAGCGTCGAGGTCGCGCTGAGCAGCAGCGTGCGCGGCAACCGCTGGCCGAGCAGCGTGCTGACCGACGCGTTCATCGAGTACGACGTGCCGAGATCACCGTGCAGCAAACGAAGCAGATAATCCCAGTACTGCACGGGAAGCGACTGGTCGAAGCCCTCTTTCGCGTTGAACGCGGCGATCTGCTGCGCGGTCGCCTTCACGCCGAGCACGCCGCGCGCCGGCCCACCGGGGAGCAGGTGCAGCAGGATGAAAGTGACCACGGTGACCAGGAGGACCACCACGATCGCCAGTACGAGCCGCCGGATGATGTATCGGGCCATAGCGGTGCTCACCTCGTCCAGTACCAGCGTTGTGGTTGCAGGTTGGCCAGCGGGTCCTGGACGACACCGTGCAGCGCGGAGTCGATCGCGGAGACCTGGTAGGGCGGGTTCGGCAGCCAGATCACCGGCAACTGTTGGGCAAGCAGGGCGCTGTAGTCGAGCATGGTCTGCGGCGCGTTGCCCAGGTTGGACGCGGTGATCAGCGCGTCGGCCCGCTTGTCGCCGTACTGGCCGAAGTTGACGCCCGCGCCGGTGGCGAACAGTTCCTCGCCGGTCGGGTCTGCCGGGAAGTACCAGCTGCCCTGCGTGCCGAAGTAGGACAGCTGCCATGCGCAGTCGCCGCCGCTGGCCGTGCAGTTCGACGAGTCGCTGAGCACCGTGTTCAACGGCTGCTCGCTGACCTGGAGGTCGACGCCGATCTTGGACAGTTCGGACTTGAGTTCCTGCATGGTGCCGTCGGTCTCGTCCGACCCGGATTCGGACAGGATCGTCATCGACAACCGCGTCCCGGCCGCGATCCCGGCCCCGCACTCGTTCGGCCCGCTGCCCGGTGCGGCGCAGGCCAGAATCCCGTCGCCGCCGGCCTTCCAGCCGTGCGCCGCGAGCAGCGTCCGACTCGCGTTCAGGTCGAACGGGTACGGATTCCTCCGCTGGGTCGGCGAGAGGAACGTGGCGTCGTTCTCCTGCGGCACCGGCCCGTAGTCCGGTTTGGCCGTGCCGCGCCAGATCACGTTCGAGATCGACGGCTGGTCGACCGCGTGCTGGATGGCCTGGCGGACGTAGAGCTGCTCGAACACCTTGCCCAGCGCGGGATTGCGGAAGTTGTACGGCACGTACGTGATCGACCAGCCGTTCCACGCGCTGACCCGATACCCCTGAGTCTCCAGTTTGGACTGTTGCCCCAGATTGGAGGTGGGCACGTAGCCGTAGTCGACACCGCCCGCCCGCAACACGTTGTACTCGGCCGCCGCGCCCGTGAACGTCAGAAAGGTGATGCTGTCAATATGCGAGGTGTCCGTCCCGGTGTATCTGGCGTTCTTGCTCAGCGTCACCTGGCCGGAAGCGGTGAACGAGGTCAGCGTGAACGGCCCGTCGACCACTTTCCACAGTGGATTTGTCGAGTAGCTGCCAAGATCACTGGCCTGCCCGACCAGGTAGTTGAACACCTGCTTGGCGCCGCCGGCCGTGCGGTCCGCGTCGCCGACCGGCGCGTCGGCCGAGGTGCGGTCCCAGGACTGCTGCGGGATCGGCGTGATGTCACTGAGCTGATTGGCCGTGAACCACTCGTCGTTGTAGGCCTTGTCCAGGGTCAACGTGAAGGTGTGCGCGTCGACGGTGTGGAACGCGGTGATGTCGTCCGGGATCAGGCCGCTGCTGTAGGCGCCCCAGTCGGCCTTGTTGGCGCGCACCAGGTTGTACCAGAGCTCGACATCGCGGCTGGTCATCGGCTTGCCGGTGGACCAGGTGAGGTTCTTGAGCGTGATCGTGACCGTCCGCCCGTCGGCCGAGTACACCGGCGGCAGCGCCGCGCTGGCAGCCTCGTCGAGGCCGACCGTGCCGGAGGAGCCGTTGTAGGCGTAGAGCGGCACGTAGAGGATCTGCTGGATGGCCGCGTTGTAACTGGCGGTGTAGCCGGGCGTCTCGATCGGCATGATCCAGTTCGGCTGCGCAGACGGCGGTAGCGCGAACGACACCGAACCGCCCTCGACCTGCCGATTTCCTCCGCCGCCATGATTCGCCTGTACCCCGGCGCACCCGGCGAGCATTACCGCGCTCGCGACCAACCACAGGAAGGGCCTTCTGCTGCGACGCAACCCTGCCTCCCGACTTTCACCAAACATGATGCAAGTGACGAGACGCGGGAACCAACGGGATCGACCGTGGTCCACACCATCTTGTTAACGACAACCTCAGCTGTCTAAGCTGAACGGCATTCAACCACTGCCGGCGAGGTAGGCCAAGGGGTAAGCGAGAACATCAAGTTTCCACATACTTGCACCAGATCTGATTGAAGTACCGACCGAGCGAGGAGGCCGCGATGGGGACGTCCGACGCACTGCGCGTGCTGTGGCTGGTCGGCAGCGGCCAGGCCACCTCGCGGATGGAACTGGCCAAAGTCCTCGGCCTTCCCCAGTCCACTGTGTCCATCCGGGTGCAGGCCCTGTGCGACGCCGGCGTGCTCACCGAGCGCGGCGAGGGCCGCTCCCAAGGTGGTCGCCGCCCCCGCCTGCTCGCCATCAACCCCCAGTTCGGCTACGTGTGGACCGCTGACTTCGGCTCCCGGCACGTGCGCATCGGTGCCCTTGACATCGGCGGCAACTTCCTGCACGTCGAAGAACGACCGATGAACATCGACAACGAGCCGGAACGGGTCCTCGCCGAACTCGCCGGTATGGTGCACGATCTCGCCGCGCGCTACGCCTTCCCCGGCGAATGGCTCGGCATCGGCGTCGGCCTACCCGGCCCTGTCGACTTCGCCGAGGGCACGGTCACGCTGCCCTCCAGAATGCCCGGCTGGCGCAACTTCCCGGTCCGCGCGGTCCTGCGCCAACACCTGGACCGGCCGGTGGTCGTCGACAACGACGCGAACCTGTTGGCGTTGGGCGAATTCTGCGCCTTCACTCCAGTCGACACCGTCGTCGCCGTGAAGGCCGGCACCGGCATCGGCTCGGGCCTTGTCATCAGCGGCGAACTGCACCGCGGCCGCAGCGGCGTCGCCGGCGACATCAGCCATGTGCGGATCGCCGCCGGCGGTGACAATCCGTGCAGCTGCGGCAATCGCGGCTGCCTCGAAACGGTCGCCAGCGGCGCCGCGCTGGTCGCCCAGTTGCGCGAAAAGGGCGTTCCCGTGCGGGACACCACCGAGGTGATGGCCGCGGCCGAGGACGGCGAACCCACCGCGACCACCGCGGTGCGCCTTGCCGGCCTGCACCTCGGCGAGGTGCTGGCCACGGTGGTCAACTTCGCCAACCCGGACGCGGTGCTGCTCGGCGGCGTGCTCTCCGGGTCGGAGGCGTTCGTCGCGGCCGTGCGCAGCGGGCTCTACGAGCGCTGCCTTCCGTTGGCGACCAAGGAACTGCGCATCGAGCGGGTCAAGTCCGGCGCGAACTCCGGGCTGTACGGCGCTTCCGCGATCGTCCTCGACGAGGTCTTCGACGAGGCCACCCGCACCGCACGCACTCGACGGACAGCAGCAGGCTGACAACTGCTGGTTGACAACTGTTTGGGAGGCCCACCTTGCGGATCGGCGTAGCCGGCATCCACATCGAGTCCAGCACCTTCTCCCCGCATCGATCCACAGTGGACGATTTCAGGGTGACAAGAGGCGCCGATCTACTCGCCCGCTACGACTTCCTGACCGACGACGTCGAATGGATCCCGCTCCTGCACGCCGTCGCCGTCCCCGGCGGCCCCGTCACCGCGCGTACCTACGACGAGCTCGCAGGCGAGATCTACCACCGCCTCCGCGACGCGGGCCCCCTCGACGGCGTCTTCATCGACTTCCACGGCGCCATGACCGTCGAGGGCCGCACCGACATCGAAGCCGACTTCGTCGAGGGCATCCGCGCGATCACCGGCCCCGACGTGCTGCTCTCCGGCGCGATGGACCTGCACGGCAACGTGTCGCACCGGTTGATCAGCGCCGTCGACCTGCTCACCTGCTACCGCACCGCTCCGCATGTCGACACCTGGCAAACCCGCGAACGCGCCGTGACCAACCTCATCGCCAGCCTGCGCACCGGCACCCGCCCGCACAAGGCATGGGTCCAGGTCCCGGTCCTGCTCCCCGGCGAGAAAACGAGCACCAGAATCGACCCGGCCAAGCGCATCTACGCCATGGTCGACGAGGTCGAAGCCATGACCGGCGTGCTCGACGCCGCGATCTGGGTCGGCTACGCCTGGGCCGACGAACCGCGCTGCCAGGCCGCCGTCGTGGTTACCGGCGACGACGAACAGGTCATCAAGGCGCAGGCGGAACGGCTCGCCCGCGCCTACTGGGACGCCCGCGCCGAGTTCCAGTTCGTCGCCCCAACCGGCACCCTCGCCGAATGCCTCGACACGGCCGTCGCCAGCAGCGCCCGCCCCTTCTTCATCAGCGACTCCGGCGACAACCCCACCGCGGGCGGTGCCGGCGACACATCGTGGACGCTCGACAAACTCGTGCGCAGGCCGGACATCATCACCGCCGACCGCACCACCATGTACGCGGCCATCGTCGACCCGGAGGTCACCTCGGCCGCGCAAGCCGCTGGCGTCGGTGCCGAACTGAACGTCAAACTCGGCGGAAAGATCGACTCCGGCCCCTGCGGCCCGGTCTCCCTGACCGCCGTCGTGTCCGCCGTGACCGAGGACGCGATCGTCCTGCGCGTCGGCGGCCTGAGCGTCATCGTCACCGCCCGCCGCAGGCCGTATCACCTCGAATCCGACTTCGCCGAACTCGGCCTGCGGCCGCGCGAGGCCGACCTGGTCATCGTCAAAATCGGTTACCTGGAACCGGAGTTGTACGCGATGGCGGCGGACTGGCTGCTCGCCCTCACCCCCGGCGGCGTCGACCAGGATCTGCTTCGTCTCAGCCACCACCGCATCGACCGCCCGATGTTCCCGTTCGATGTGGACATGCCGGCACCGGACCTGACCCCGGAACTGATGTGATCGCCATCGAGCTGAGCGTCGACACCATCGACGCCGCCCTCGCCGCCGACACGCTGGACGTCCAACGCATCGAACTCTGCTCGGCGGGCGCGCTCGGCGGCCTCACCCCAGGCCCCGGCCTGCTGGAAACGGCCATCGCCCGCTGCCACCGCGTCGCAGTGCACCCGCTCATCCGCCCCCGCGCCGGCGGTTTCCACTACACCCCAGCGGAAATCGACGTCCTGCTGGCCGACATCGCGGCTGCCGTCGACGCGGGCGCGGCAGGCGTCGTCGTCGGCGCCCTGACCGAACACCACGAGGTCGACAAGACCGTGCTGACCGACCTCGTCGCCGCAGCGCAGGGCCACGAGGTCACCTTCCACCGCGCCATCGACATCAGCCGCGACCCGCTACTTGCCATGGAGCGGTTGATCGAAAGCGGAGTCCACCGCGTGCTCAGCTCCGGCCACGCCGCCCGCGCCGAAGACGGCGCATCGACGCTCGCCGAGATGGTCCGGATCGCGCAGGGGCAACTCACCGTCATGGCCTGCGGCGGCATCCGCGCCAACAACGTCCACGCCATCCTCGCCGCCACCGGCGTCACCCACCTGCACGGCGCCCCGCGCACACCAGCCCGCCCCGACATCCTCGACGGCGCCGTGTCCGCAACGGAATTCGGCGCCCAGCCGCAGTTCGACCTGGCCGGCGCCCGAGCCCTCATCGCGGCGGTCCGCAACCCGCCGACGCCGACCCTCGACGACTAGTTACGGCAGACGACGTCGGCGGCCGGCAACGCACCGTCGGCCAGATAGCGGTCGATAATGCCGTCGGCGCAGCCGGAATTGTCGAATGCCCCGTGCCCGTCGACGGCGGCGGTAACCAGTCGGCTGCCGGCGAGTTCGGTTGCGACACTTCGGGTCCACGCATAGGGCGAGACGGGATCCCCAGTCGTTCCGGTCACCAGCATGGTCGACCCCGGCCGCACCCGTGCCGGCAGGGTGAACGGCTGGTTTGCCGGCCTGCCAACGCATCCCGCCATGGCCTCCCAGGCGATCGACACCCCTGCGGTGTGCGGCGCGATCCGCCGGACCGTCGTAGCCAGCGCGGCGAGTTGCGGAAGCCGGTCTGGCGCGGGGGTGTCGGCGCAGGTCTGGAGGTGGCTGGCGGTGTAGTCGGGGTCGCCGTAGGTCATCGCGGCGTAGGTGGCGAAGACCTGGCCGTTGCCGGTGGCGGCTTCGGTGATTCCGGTGGCAAGACCGGGCCAGGCGAAGGGATAACCGACCAGGTACTGGCCCGCGGTGATCAGAATCTCCGCACCGGTGAGCGGCAGTGGCGTCGTTCCCTCGTTCGATATCTCGCCGGCGTCAGCCTTCGCGACGACCTCGTCGAAGATCCGGTCGACATCCTGGCCGCGCCGGTCGTTGCCGGCGCGGCACTGGTCCTCGCGACGGGCGTTGGTTGTCGGGGATCGGGTTTGGGGCGGTTGGTTGAGCGAGGGTCGGCCGCGCCGTTGAACCC
>DASYBO010000193.1:0-14053 GCA_036500685.1 Pseudonocardiaceae bacterium
CAGCGACCTGCACCTGTTGCAGGGCAGGGTCAGCTTCCAGTCCCTGCACGACGCGCTGACCGGCCTGCCCAACCGCCAGCATCTGCTCTCCCGGCTTGAGGGCATGCTCGGCGAACAGACCCAGCTCGGCCCCAACGGCCAGCACGTCGCGCTGTACCTGCTCGACCTCGACGGCTTCTCGGTGATCAACAACGGTCTGGGCATGGACGAGGGCGACCGGCTGCTCAAGGACGTGGCCAAGCGGTTGGAGTCGCTGTTCGCGCAGGACAGCGTGGAGAGCGACGACACCCTGGTGGCCAGGGTCGCGGGCGACGAGTTCGCGGTGCTGATCCGCACCGTCGGCCCGCCGGACGTGCTGGCCACGGTCGGTCAGATCAACGAGGAACTGGCCGAACCGCTGCACCTGCCCGACGGCGGCATCGCGGTGTCCGCGAGCATCGGCGTGGCGCACTCGCCGGTCGGCGAGATCACCGCTTCCGAACTGCTGCGCGCGGCGGACGTGACGCTGCGCCGCATCCAGTCCACCGGCAAGCGCCAGTGGGCCGTCTACGACCGCTACCGCGACCGAGGCGAACGCGCCAACCTGCGACTGGCCGCGGCCCTGCCCGGCGCGCTGGAATTCGGCGAACTGGTCGCGGAATGGGTGCCGTGGCGGCTGCTGGCCAGCAACCAGCCGGCCGGCGCCGCGATCCGGCTGCGCTGGAACCACCCGGAAAAGGGCCCGCTCGGCCACGACCAGTGCATGGACCTCGCCGAGCAGACCGGCGCGAGCCTGCCGGTCGGCGCGTGGATGCTGGAGGCGCTGTGCGAGCAGATCAAGCGCTGGCGCGACCAGTTCGGCGTCGAGATTCCCTGCGGTCTCGGCATGACCACGTTGCAGGCCAGCGACCCTGACCTGGTCGGCATCGTCGACGCGGCCCTGGCCCGCGCCAAACTGGCCCCGAGCGCGCTGTGGCTGGGCCTGCCGGTGCGGGCGCTGGGCAACGACGATACCGAGGCCTACGACAACCTCGACCTGCTCTCCGGGCTCGGCGTCGGCGTCATGCTCAGCGAGGTCGGTTCGATCTCCGGTGACCTGGTTCGGGTCGACGAACTGCCGGTGAAGGGCATCCAGCTGGCGCCGTGGTTCGTTCGCAAGGTCGCCGCGGCCAAGCCTGACTCGCTGACGCTGCGCGCCGCTGAGAGCATGATCAAACTGGCCACCGAGGCCGGCTTCGGCACGATCGTGCCGGACATCCGCACCACCGAGGAGGCCGACTACTGGCGCTCGGTCGGCGCGTCCGCCGCCAGCGGCCCGCACTTCGGCCTGCCCATGTCGGCCGACGAGGTCGCCGCGCTGATCAGGCCGCGCTGATCCGTGCGGCCCGTCGCGGGGGCTCGATCCGGCCGACGATAGGGTGTGATTCCGATCTCCTGGAATCGGCCGATGATCGTCGGTAGATGCTGGCAGGCCACCGCGATGCTGTGAGAGGGTTGGCGACCGTGACGATGGTCATTAGCCGTAGCGCCAAGGTACTGGTGACGGGCGCCCTCGCGGGCGTGCTGCTCGCCGGCTGCGCCAGTGGTCCCGCTCAGGCCGGTTCCGCCGCGATCGTCAACGGCACGGCGATCTCCCTGGACACCATCCAGGCGCAGCTGAACAACTACCTGGCCCACCAGCCCCCGGCCAATGGTGGCCAGCAGACCAGCCCGGCCGACGCGGCACGCCAGATCGTCAGTTACGCCGTACTGGACCAGATCGACAACGCCGCCGTCGCCAAGTACCACCTGAACGTTCCCGCGCAGGTCGTGTCCCAGTACACCACCCAACTCGGCGGCATCGCCGGATTGATGAAGAACACCGGGTTCACCGCGGCAGAACTGCAGATGATCCTGCGGGACCGGGTCGTGCAGCTGGCCTACGCCACCAAGTACCTCAGCAAGTTCGAGGTCACCTTCGACACGGTGTCCGTTGGCGACCAGAAGACCGCGACCGCGCTGGCGCAGAAGGTCAGCGCCGACCCGGCGAACGCCAAGTCGATCCTGACCGCCGCCGCGGCCGGCAGCAACAGCCAGCCGCAGTTCGGCGGCAAGCTGACCGGTGGCCAGATCATCGGCCAGCAGGCGCAGATCGACCAGCAGGCGCAGCAGAGCGGCGGCAACTCGCCTTCGGCCACGATCCTGCCGGTGTTCGCCGCGAAGTCCAACAGCGTGCTGACCTTCTCGCTGTCCCAGGGCCAGTGGGTGGTGCTGGTCGTGCACAACGCGGACACCAACGCAACGCCCTCGGCGACGGATCAGCAGGCGCTGACCCAGGCGAACTCGGACGAGCTCATCAAGTCAGGGACCTTCCTGCTCAGCCCGCTCGCGCAGGACCTGAACATCAAGATCAGCCCGCGCTACGGCGTATGGGACCAGATCACGATGTCGGTGGTTGCCACTGTCGGCCAGTACGGCGTCGAGGTCCCGAACAAGGTCACGCCCGGCTCCTGATGGGAAACTGGGGGACGTGAGTTCCGCGAACCCCACCAGCGCCGTTGTCCTGCTCGATCCCCGGCTCGGCCCCGTGCTGCCCGCAGCGGCCGTCCCGCTGCTACGCGCGGCCGACGCCGTGCACGTCACCGGTGACCTCCCTGCCGAGCTCGGCAGCCGCGCCCCCGCCCCGGCCGAACTGCTGCGCGAGGGCTCGGTCCTGCTGATCACCGAGGACTTGTCCGACCCGGCCGCGTCGGCGCTGCTCGACGCGGGCGCCCGGCTGATCCGCACCGAGGCGCCCGGCGGCACCGAACTGCTCGCCGCCGTCGCGATCATGGACCGGTTGCGTTCGCCCGACGGTTGCCCGTGGGACGCCGAGCAGACCCACGAAACGCTCCGTCAGTACCTGGTCGAGGAGACCTACGAACTGCTTGAGGCGATAGAGGAGGGCGACCGGGTCGCGCTGCGCGAGGAACTCGGTGACGTGCTGCTGCAGGTGTTGTTCCACGCGCGCATCGCGCAGGAGGACGCGGCCGATCCGTTCACCGTGGACGAGGTCGCCGACGATCTGGTGCGCAAACTCGTCGGCCGGCACCCGCACGTGTTCTCCGGCGGCGACCCGGCCGTGCGCGACGCGGCGACGCAGACCGTGCGCTGGGAGGAACTCAAGCAGGTCGAGAAGAAACGTGAGTCCAGTGTGGACGGTGTGGCGCTCGGTGCGCCCGCGCTCGCACTGGCCGGCAAGCTGATCTCCCGCACCGTGAAGAAGGGCCTGCCGGCTGACCTCTGGCCGACCGGCGACGACCCGGGGCGCGCCATCTTCGCCCTCGCCGCAGGCGCTGCCGGGCAGGGCATCGAGCCGGAACTCGAGCTGCGTGCGGTGGCCCGTGGTTTCGCGCGGGACGTGCGCGCGGCCGAAGCCGCGGCCAAGGCCGCCGGACTCGATCCGGCCGACCTGGACGCGGCGGCCTGGCGGAAATTCTGGCCCGGTCGTGACTGACAAGGGCCTAGGGTCGATGCCGTGAGCGATCGGCTTCGGCTGCGGGCCACCTTCGACGACATCGCGGACATCTACGACCGGGTCCGGCCCGGCTATCCGGCCGAGATCATCGCCGACCTCGCCGCGCTGGCCGGGATCCGGGACGACGCGCGGGTGCTGGAGATCGGCTGCGGAACCGGCCAGCTGACGGTCCCGCTGCTCGACCTCGGCGCCACGGTCACCGCGGTCGAACTCGGCCCCCGGCTGGCCACACTGGCAGCGGGGAAGACCGGCGCGAACGGGGCGCGGGCCGAGGTCGTCGTCGCCGACTTCGACGCCTGGGCCGGGCCGCACGAGAAGTTCGACGTGGTCGTGTCGGCCACGGCGTTCCACTGGCTTGACCCGGAGACCCGGCTGGCCCGCATCGCCGAGCTGCTCCGTCCCGGCGGCGCGCTGGCCACCATCGCCACCTACCACGTCCTCGGCGGCACCGAGGAGTTCTTCGCGCAGGCGCAACGCGACCACTACGCCCACTGGTTTCCCACCGCCGTCCCCTACGAGAAACGGCCGCGCGCCCAGGACATCGGGTTCGACCACGACCTCGAACGCGGCGGGCGCTTCGGGCCGATCACCTTCCGTCGGCACACCTGGGACGCCGACTACACCACCGCCGACTACCTCGACCTGCTGCGCACCTACTCGGCAACGCTCGACCTCGCACCGCGCACCCGGCACGGATTCCTGCACGACATGGGCACCCTGATCGACACCCGCTTCGGCGGGCGGATCACCAAGCGCTATCTGACCGAATTGCGTGTCGCGGTGTGCGCCAAATGACGGTGTGAGATGCGGGAATCGGTCGAATACGTGCGCGGTTTCCGTCAACCAGTAGCCTGGCCGCGTGCCAGGCCAACCAGCGTCACCGGATGAACACGCCGAGTCCGACCTCGACCTGCTCGATGACGAGGACGGCGAACCCGAAGGCTCCGCGTTCGACTCGATGCTGTCGTCATCGCACGAGCGCGACCAGTCGCGGCCGCGCAGGCGCAGGCCGATGTGGGGCGGTTGGGCCCTGCTCGCGATTCTGGTGCTGCTGATGGCCGGTGGCGGCGTGTGGCTGCACGACCTGGTGACCAGACCGCCCGCCAAGTCGACCGCCCCGTCGGTGCCGTCGTTCTCGATCCTGGAACTGAACGTGACCCCAGGCGACTCGGTGCCCACCGCGCCCGCGGCGATCCCGCCCTCCGTGCCCGGCCCGCACGATCCACAGGTGGCGTGGATCCACAAGCTCTCCACCGAGACCTACGTGCCGAGCCGCGCGCTCAGCGCGTACGTGAACGCGCAGATCCAGCTGGCGCAACGTGATCCGGGCTGTGGCATCAACTGGACGACCCTCGCCGGCATCGGCTCGGTCGAGTCGCTGCACGGCCAGTTCGGCGGCGACTCGATCGGCCCCGACGACCGCGAGATCGCGCCGATCATCGGTCCCGCCCTCAACGGCAGCCCTGGCGTGCAGCGCATCCCGGACACCGACCACGGCGTGCTGGACGGCGACCCCCAGTGGGACCACGCGCTCGGGCCGATGCAGTTCCTGCCGAGCACCTGGGTGAAGTGGGGCCTGCGCGCCTCCGGCGACGGCAAGGCCCCCGACCCGCAGAACATCGCCGACGCCGCGCTCACCGCCGGCAACTACCTGTGCAAGTCAACGGGCGACCTGACCGTGCCCGGCAACTGGTGGAAAGGCGTCTACATCTACAACAACTCGCAGGCCTACGGCATCCAGGTGTACAGCGCGGCCCAGGCGTACTCCGACGCGACCCGCTGATCAGTCCTCGGGTGCCGACTCCTTGCGAGCTTCCAGGATCGCCAGCCGTGCGCTGACCTCGCCCAGCGCCTCCTGGTACTCGGGCAGCGGGTTCATCGCGGTCGCCAGCCGCAGCTGGGTCTTGGCCTCGACCAGCCTGCCCTGCCGCTGCAGAGTGCGACCGAGCGCGAACCGGGCGTAGTGATCGGCCGGGTCCAACTCGATGACCCGCAGAAATGCCGACTCCGCCCGGTGGAGCTGGGCGGAGCCGAGGTACGCGCGGCCTGCGAGTAGTTGCACGCTCGGTGTGTCTGGTGCCTGTTCGACGACGGCGGCCAGTTCGCGCAGCGCTTCGAGCGGTCGGCGCTGGGAAAGTAGCGTCTCCGCTCGGCGGAAGGATTCGAAGGTGCCGTCAGTCATGGTCCCTCCAACGCTACCGACGGTTCGGCTGTTCCTCGACCGCCGTCCGGATGATCACGCACTGTTTCCGAACTGGCGCGTGTGCCTCCACCGGGTGATAACCACAGGCAGCTAGGCTCGTCAGCGACATAAACAGGACTGGATACTCTGTTTCGGAAAGCATTCAGTGTCCGAAGCCGTCGCCATGTGGTGGCGAATTGTGAACTAGGGAGCGTACGTGGCGGTCATCGAGCAGGTTGGCGCGCGCGAAATTCTGGACTCGCGCGGTAACCCAACCGTTGAGGTCGAGGTCGCGCTGGACGACGGCACGCTGTCGAGGGCCGCGGTGCCCTCCGGCGCGTCCACCGGCGAACACGAAGCAGTCGAACTGCGGGATGGCGACGCGAACCGTTTCGGCGGCAAGGGCGTCGAGAAGGCCGTGAACGCGGTCCTCGACGAGATCGGCCCCGAGTTGGCCGGCATCGAGGTCGTCGACCAGCGCATCGTCGACCAGAAGCTGGTCGACCTCGACGGAACCCCGGACAAGAGCAGGCTGGGCGCCAACGCCATCCTCGGCGTTTCACTCGCGGTGGCCAAGGCCGCCGCCGAGTCCAGCGGCCTTGAACTGTTCCGCTACCTTGGCGGGCCGAACGCGCACGTGCTGCCGGTGCCCATGTTCAACATCCTCAACGGCGGCGCGCACGCCGACAGCGACGTGGACATCCAGGAGTTCATGATCGCCCCGATCGGCGCCGAGTCCTTCCGCGAGGCCCTTCGTTGGGGCGCCGAGGTCTACCACGCGCTCAAGTCGGTGCTCAAGGGCAAGGGCCTGTCCACCGGCCTCGGTGACGAGGGCGGCTTCGCGCCGAACCTGCCGAGCAACCGCGACGCGCTGGACCTGATCACCACCGCGATCGAGAAGGTCGGCTACACCGCGGGCCGCGACGTCGCGCTGGCCATGGACGTGGCCGCCACCGAGTTCTACAGCGACGGCGCCTACACCTTCGAGGGCACCAAGCGCAGCGCCGAGCAGATGACCACGTACTACACCGAACTGCTCGCCAACTACCCGCTGGTGTCCATCGAGGACCCGCTGTCCGAAGACGACTGGGACGGCTGGGTGCGGCTGACCGCGAGCCTCGGCGAGAAGGTCCAGATCGTCGGCGACGACCTGTTCGTCACCAACCCGGAGCGCCTTGAGGAGGGCATCGCGCGGCGGGCCGCCAACGCGCTGCTGGTCAAGGTCAACCAGATCGGCACGCTGTCGGAGACCCTGGACGCGGTCACCCTCGCGCACACCTGCGGCTACCGCTGCATGATCAGCCACCGTTCCGGCGAGACCGAGGACACCACCATCGCCGACCTGGTCGTCGCCACCGGCGCGGGCCAGATCAAGTCCGGTGCGCCGGCCCGCAGCGAGCGGGTGGCCAAGTACAACCAGTTGCTTCGCATCGAGGAAGCCCTCGGTGAGGCCGCCCGCTACGCGGGTGACCTGGCCTTCCCGCGCTTCTCCTCCGAGGACTGAGGGCGCGAACATGGCGGGCGGCGAGCGCGATCGGCGCGGCGGTCGACGGGACAAGGGCGACTCAGCCACCCCGTCGACGCACCGTGCCGACCAACCTCGCCGCTCAACGCCGCCCACCGGCCGCACCCCCAAGACCGCGGCAGGCCGGGCCGCCGCCGAACGCGCCGCCAGCCGAGGCAACACCGCCGACGCCGCCGCACGCGCAGCGGCAAGGGCCAAGCAGCGCGCCGAGGCCCGCGACTCCGGCTCGCCCAGATCGACAACGTCCACCAGGTCGACAGGCTCAGCGAAATCGGCGTCGGCTGACACTCGCCCCGCCCCCCGCCGCCGAAGCGCGTCGACCGGCGCCCCCTCGGCAGCGCCCAGATCAGCCGCCACCGCCGCTCCCGACCGCGCCGCCCGCCGCCCGCGCTCGGCCGGCCGGACCGCGGCGATGGCCAGCGCGAGTCGCCTGCTCGGCCGGCTGACCACCCGCAGGGCCGCACTCCTGGCGCTGGTGGTCGCCGCGCTCGCGCTGAGCATCGCGGTGCCGCTGCGGACCTACATCTCGCAGCGCACCGACCTGCAGGACCAGTTGGCGCAACAGCAGAGTCTGCAGAACCAGCTCAGCCAACTCCAGCGCCAGCAGGCCCAGCTCTCCGACACCGCCGAGGTGAAGGCCCAGGCCAGGGAGCGGCTGCACTACGTCATGCCGGGAGAGACGCCCTACGTGGTGCAACTGCCCGGCGACACCGGCACCAACGGCACGGCCCAGCCGGTCGCACCGACCACCTCGCCCGGTGTCTGGTACCAGCAACTGTGGAGTTCGGCCGTGGGGAGCCCCTGATGAGCACTCAAGTGGTTTCCGAGGCGGACCGGGCGGCCGTTGCCGAGCAGCTCGGCCGTCCGCCGCGCGCCATCCGGGCCGTGGTGGCCCGCTGCCCGAGCGGTCATCCGGCCGCGATCTCCACCAGCCCTCGGCTGCCGGACGGCACCCCGTTCCCCACCCTGTACTACCTGACCTGCCCCCGGCTGACCTCGCTGGTCGGCACCCTTGAGGCGAGCGGGCTGATGAAGGAGATGACCCAGCGCCTCACCGACGACCCCGACCTGGCCGCCCACTACCTGCGCACGCACCAGGAGTACCTGGCCGAGCGCGACGCGATCGAGTCGCTGGGCACCGAGGTCAGCGCGGGCGGCATGCCCGGCCGGGTCAAGTGCCTGCACGTGCACCTCGCGCACACCCTGGCCAAGGGACCCGGTGTCAACCCGTTCGGTGACGAGACGCTGGCGCTTGTGCGTCAACACTGGCCTTCCGGCGACTGCGCGCAGTAGCCATAACCGTTCCCATTCCAAGTTTTCTCCAACCTCCGAATTTTCACAGTTTTCCGGCCGATCGGCGCGCCGCAGGAAACGCCTTCGCGTCGCGGCGCGATCACATCCATGCCACCTGACCAGCGGCGCATTCTTTGGCAGTGCGCCGTTTCGGCAGGTCAACGTCGACCTACCGGCAAGTAGTAGCCCATTGGGCCGGCCGGTGTAATCCGGCTGTACAAGCGGTTGCGTGCGGCTGGCGGGCGCGGAATCAATACCGTCGGACCCATGACAGGCGCGGCTGAATAGGGCAGGCTGGGGTCCCGGTGAGGACCTCACAGTTGATCGCCAAGTCACCGAAAGAGAGGCGGTTTCGTAGTGATACCGACCCGCAAGGTCACCGTCGGTATATACCAAACCCCTCTGTCGCGTCGGCGGCGCAGGGCTCTCGGTATCGCGGCCACGGCGGCGTTAGCCGTGCCGATCTCGTTGATCGGCGGCTCCGCCAACGTGGTTCTGGCCAGCAGTAGCAGTAACCCGAACCTCCCCCCGGTCTTCTCGCCGTTCGCCGCGCCCGTCCCTCCCCAGGACGGCGCAAGCGGCAACAGCCCGCACGACAGCGGCCTCTCGCCCGCCCTGCTGCACAACGCCGGCGATCAGAGTGCCCTGCTCACCGCGGCCGGCCCCACGGCCAACCTGCCCAGCGGCCCGCTCGGCATCCCGGGCGTCGTGCTCATGGCGTACCAGCGGGCAGCGCAGACCATGCAGGCCACCGACCCCAGCTGCAACCTGCCCTGGTGGCTGCTGGCCGGCATCGGCAAGATCGAGTCGAACCAGGCGGAGAACGGCGAGGTCGACGCGGCCGGCAACACGCTGCGACCGATCCTCGGCCCGGTCCTCAACGGCACCAACGGCTCGGCCGCGATCCCGGCGACCCCGCAGAGCTACGCGTGGACCGGCGACCCGAACTGGCAGCACGCGGTCGGCCCCATGCAGTTCCTGCCCTCGACCTGGCCCCAGTACGGCGGCACCGGCAACCCGAACAACGTCAACGACGCCGCGCTCGCCGCAGCCCGCTACCTGTGCAACGGCGGCCGCAACCTGGCCGATCCGGCCCAGCAGGCCCAGGCGGTGTTCAGCTACAACCACTCCAACAGCTACGTGGCCAAGGTGCTGCTGTGGGCCAACGCCTACGCCAAGGGCGTCACCCAGCTGCCCGAGACGCCGGTCCCGCCGGCAACCCTGATGAACCAGCCGCAGCCCCCGCTGAACAGCCCCACCGGCACGCCGCCCTCAGGCGCGACCGGCACGTCCACGACGACCACCACGAGCACCTCCACGTCGACCGGCACGTCCACGACGACCACGGGGCCGATCACCATGACACGGACTCCTCCGCCGCCGCCGCCTCCGCCGCCGCCGACCTGCACAATGCCGCCGACCACCACGACGACAACGACCACCACCACAGCCCCGCCGCCGACCACCACGACGACCACGACGCCGCCCCTACCGCCGTGCTCGACGACCGCAGCCGCCGGCAGCACGGCCAGCACCACCCCCTGACGCACGCTCGGCCCGGCTGGGCACCGGCCGGAGTTGATCGCCTACGGTGGAGCGCATGACCAGGGTTGCCGCGATCGATTGTGGGACGAACTCGATCCGCCTGCTGGTCGCGGACCTGACCGTCCGCGACGACGGCAGTGCGTGGCTGCGCGACGTCCACCGGGAAATGCGGGTCGTGCGACTCGGTCAGGGCGTCGACGCCACCGGCAAACTCGCCCCGGAAGCGCTCGAACGCACCCGCGCGGCCCTGGTCGACTACCAGATCACCGCGGTGCGCAAGGGCGTGCAGCGGGCACGCATGGTCGCCACCTCGGCCACCCGCGACGCCAGCAACCGCGAGGAGTTCTTCGCCATGACCCGCGACGTGCTCGGCGTCGAGGCCGAGGTGATCAGCGGCGACGAGGAGGCCCGCCTCTCCTTCACCGGCGCGGTCGGCGAACAGGAACCGCGCCGCGGCCCGTTCGTGGTCGTCGACGTCGGCGGCGGCTCGACCGAAATGGTGCTCGGGACCTGGAACGGCAGCACCGCCGACATCCGCGCGGCCCGCTCCGTCGACATCGGCTGCGTCCGGCTCACCGAACGCTGCCTTGCCGGCGATCCGCCCACCGCACAGGAGATCGCCGCTGCCGTCGAGGTCACCATGGACACCCTCGCTGTCGCGTTCGACGCGGTCGACGTCCGCGAGGCCCGGACCTTCATCGGCGTCGCCGGCACCGTCACCACCCTGTCCGCGGTCAACCAGGGCCTCGCCGAATACGACCCCGAGCGCACCCACCTCTCGACCATGTCGCTCACGGAGATCCGCCGCACGACGGCGCGACTGCTCGAACTGCCGCGCGAACGGCGCGCGGAGATCCAGGCCATCCATCCCGGCCGGGTCGACGTCATCGGCGGCGGCGCGCTCATCGTCCGCACCGTCGCCGAACAGATGGCCGTGCGCGCGGGCCTCACCGAAATGGTGGTCAGCGAACACGACATCCTGGACGGCATCGCGCTGTCCCTGGCCTGAGCTGGGTCAGTCCATGTCCTCGGTGACCGCATCGACGGACTCGGTGACGACCCAGGCATAGTCCTCGGCCAGCTCGCGGATCTCCTTCATCTGCCGTTCCAGGCTGCGTTCGTCGAGTTCGTCCGAGGCGTCGCAGTACATGTACAGGAGATAGCGCATGGCCTGCGGCTTCTGCTGCGCCGCCGCGGCCCGCGCCTTCTCCCTGCGATAGTCGGCCAGTCGCCTAACCCCGGTCATGATCGCCTCTCCTACGGTTGCGCCGTCCTGGGTCAGCTCAGCACAACCGCGTCGCGCGACGGGTTCGACGCGCTGGCCACGAATCGGTCCGGATCAACGATTCGACGAGCCGACCACGAACTCCGCGAGGTCGCTGGACTGGCGGAGCCGGCTCGGCTCGTGCACGTAGGTCATATGGCCCGACTCGTAGTACTCGCGGCTGATGTTGGCGTGCAGTTCGCGCGGGATCGCCAGATGCGCGAGCACGTGTTCGGCCGCGTAGTACGGAGTCGCGCCGTCGTAGTACCCGAACGCCACGTGCACCTTGAGATACGGGTTGGCGCGCATGGCCGACGCCAGCTTGTCGGCCACGGTCACCGAGGAGCCCTCGAACTCCTTGTACGACCAGGGTTGAACGTTGCCGGTGAGGATCTCGTAGGGCAGGTCGCTCTCGTAGCCGAGTTCGGCGCGCACGTAGTGGTTGAGTGCGGCGGAGTACGAGCCGAGAACCGCCGCGTACGAGGGGTCGTCCTCGTAGCGTTCGATGCCGTAGTCGCTTTCCCAGCCGGTGAATCGCGCGTCCAGCCTGCCGACCACCTTGCGCTCGTCACGCAGCAGTTCGGTGAAGAACCTGACGTGCTCCGGGCGCAGGTCGACCTGGTCGACGTACTCCTCGGACAGACCCGTCAACGCGGCCAGTTTGGCCACCGCCGCGGCGCGTTCCTCGTCGGAGAGCCGGTGTCCGCGCGCCAGCGCCCACGGATAGTCGCGCTCGGCGAACTCCTCCGCCTCTGCCACTACTTCTGCGAGCGGTCGGTCACCGTGCCGGCCGTGATAGTGCGCGACAGCGGCGTAGGTGGGCAGGAAGTTGACGAACGGGACGTCGTTGCCCTTGGTGAAGCGGATGGTGCCCAGGTCCAGCACCGACGAGATCAGCATCAACCCGTTGAGGTACATGCCATAGCGGGTCTGCAGGTGCTCGGCGAGGCCCGCCGCGCGCAGCGTCCCGTAGGACTCGCCCGCGATGAACTTCGGCGACATCCACCGGCCGTTGCGGGAAGTCCACAGGCGAATCACCTCGCCGACCGATTCGAGATCGGCCGTGTATCCGTGATATTCGGCGGGTTTCTCGCCCTTGCCGGCCCGCGAGTAGCCGGTCGAGATCGGATCGATGAACACGATGTCGCTGTGCGCCAACAGGGTTTCGGTGTTGTCGGCCAACCCGTACGGCGGCGGAACGAGGTTGCCGGCATCCCCGCTGAGCACCCGCCGCGGTCCGAGCAGACCGAGATGCAGCCACACGCTCGACGAACCCGGCCCGCCGTTGAACGCGAACGTCACCGGCCGGTTCGCCGGGTCGGCGTTGTCGGCGGTGTACGCGGTGAGAAACACCTCCGCCTTGGCCAAGTGCCCGTCCGACGCACCGTCGGTGAGCACCTCCTTGCGCAGCACGATCCGCCCGGTCGTCGCGGTGTAGCGCAGTTCGCCCGAGGGCAGCGTGATCGTGTGCTCGGTACTGACCAGATCGTCGGTGGGTTCGGTCCCAGTGTCCTTCCCGGAGGTGGATGTGTCGGGTTCGCTGGGCTTGGTGTCCTCGGATGCCATGCTGTCACCCTAAAACCAATCGATGTTCGGGAAAGTGAGCCGGTGCCTGATCCAGCCCTGGCGGCGCCGCAAGCGCGCACGCTCGACCAACTCAACACCGCGCTGACCGACTGTCGCGCCTGCCCACGCCTCGTCGCCTGGCGCGAGGAGGTCGCGCGGGTCAAACGGGCCGCGTTCGCCGACCAGGACTACTGGGGCCGCCCGGTGCCCAGCTTCGGTGCCACCGACGCGTCGATCCTGATCGTCGGCCTCGCCCCCGCCGCGCACGGCGCCAACCGAACCGGCCGAATGTTCACCGGCGACCGCTCCGGCGACTTCCTCTACGCCGGCATGCACGCCGTCGGCCTTGCCTCGCAGCCGACCGCGACCCGCATCGGCGACGGACTTGAGCTCTACCACACCCGGATCGCCTCCCCGGTGCACTGCGCCCCGCCCGCCAACAAGCCGACCCCGACCGAGCGCGACACCTGCCGCCCCTGGCTCGCCGCCGAACTGAACCTGCTGGCCCCGACCCTGCGGGTGATCATGGTCCTCGGCGCCTTCGGCTGGCAGGCACTCCTGCCCGTCCTCGACGCGGCCGGTTGGCAGGTCCCGCGCCCTCGGCCGGTGTTCGGCCACGGCGTCCAGGTGACCTTGAAGCATGCCGAACGTGCGGATGAGCTGCGACTACTCGGCTGCTTCCATGTCTCCCAGCAGAATACGTTCACCGGTCGTCTAACCCCGGCGATGCTTGAAGCCGTTCCGACGGAGGCGAAGAAACTCGCCGGATTGGCGGGCTGAGCCGATCTCAGGCCGCGTCGTGGGAGTGCTTTGCCACGGCTGCCTCAATCCGAGCCAGTCGTTCGTTGATCTGGGCCAGCTCATCGTGGTCTACCTGGCGCGACCCGTAGACCATCTGCTCGATGATCTCCCGAATCAACGCGGTGTAGCGGACGCCCCTGGCTTGGGCGAGAGACTTCAAGGCCTCGACCACATCGGAAGGTAGGCGCAGGGATGTGGTCTGCATCGGCCGAGGATCGACCAGCACACCGTCTTCCATCTCGTCCGCCGTGTCGTGCGAGCCGTAGTAGGCGGCCAGCTCCTCGAGTTCGTCGGCTGGCCGTGGCAGGTCCTCGTGCTTGTTTGTCATAGTCATATTGCCTTCCTCTGGAAGGTCTTCTTCTCGTTCGGCGTCATCTCGCGGGCGGTCACTACGAATGCCTC